>JAFUCZ010000007.1 GCA_017459425.1 Bacilli bacterium | reverse complement strand
TTGAGTGGAATAATTTGACTTAAATCAACTATATATTACCACAATTTTAAATTTTTTCAATACTTTTGGCCTTATTTTACGGGATGTTTATAAAATAAAAGAGATAATTCATCACACGGGATGTTATCTCTATAACTAACGTTATCCAACTTCTCATTTTATTTTTTAATTAACCCTTATTTTATAGGGCCAAACTAAATTTTAAATTTACACTTATTTTACAATTTTATTTTTTTATTCCTTTTGATCCTTTTATTCCGCCATAATTACTTAAAATATTTGTATCAAATGAATATGTTTTCTTACTTCTATTTTTGTAATCTTTAATTGCAATAGTTATTATTTCATCTAAAAGATCAGAATATTTTTTGCCAACTGGTTCCCATAAGTAGAATGCTAGTGAACCAGGAATTGTATTTGGTTCATTTATATAAACTTTTTTAGCTTTTTTATCAATTAGATAGTCAATTCTAACTACTCCACTCATATTTAATACTCTAAATACTTTTTTAGATAATTCTTCTACTTCTTTAGAAAGTTTTTCATCAATTCTAGCAGGAATTATTCTGTTAGTTGAAGCCATACCTTTAGATTTTGAACCAAATTTAGATTTAGATCCACCTATATATTTATCACGATATGATAAGAATTCATCTGCACCCATTACTTCTTCAAGTGCACTTACTTGTTGAATTTCATAATTACCAAGAACACTACAGTTTACTTCGACTAAGTTTTCTATTTTTTTCTCAACAACTATTTTTGTATCATATTTTATAGCTTCTACTATTGCAGCATCTATCTCATCACGTGTTTTAGCAACTTCAATACCAACACTACTACCAAGAGATGCTGGTTTAACTATTACTGGATAACCTATTTTATCAATTTCTTTTAAAATTATTTCACTATTTGCTAAATAATCAGTGTCATAAAACCAAGTATAAGGTACAACTGGTAATCCACTACTTTCCATTACTTGTTTCATAACTACTTTATCTTGTCCTAAACTTGCTCCAAGTACTCTACTTCCGGCATATGGAATTCCAATTGAATCTAAATATCCTTGTAAAGATCCATCTTCAATATTATTTCCATGTACTATTGGAAGTATTATATCAAGTTCACTTATAACCCTTTTAAATAATCCTAACGATTGTAATACATAAGCTCCATTTTTCTTATATAAAACAACTTTTTTAGCGTATTTTTTTAAATCATCAAAATCACGATATACATCAATTTCCATAAGCATTTTACCTGTATACCATGTTCTATCTTTACTTATATATATTGGGATTATTTCATATTTTTCTGTATCTAAAAATCCCATAGCTTGTACAGCAGAAATAATACTAATTTCATGTTCTACTGTTTCTCCACCAAAAATTACTCCAACTTTTATTTTCATAAATTCCTCCTATTTTTCATTAAATATATCTGGTAAATCATTTTCTAAAAGAACATAAGTATTTCCTTCATCTAATTTTTGCATCAAAGGGAACGCTTCTTTTACATCTTGTAAAATATGAATATGTTCTACACTATATTTTTTTTCGATTAATCCATCATATATTGGTTTAGTTTGTTCACGACCAACTAATATTACCTCGTCACATACATCAGCAATATAAGTTCCAAATTTTTTATTTAATTCATATTGTAAATCAGCTAATTCAATCATACCAGGAGTTACAATTATTTTTTTACCTGGCATCATGCCTAAAACTTCAACTGCCATTTTAGATCCAACTGGATTTGAATTATATGCGTCATCTATAATATTAATATTACCATATTTTTTTAATTCTAGTCTATGTTCAATTGGACTTACCTTTTTTACACCGAGGATTAACTCATCCATGCTCATACCTAGTTCTCTACCTAATGCAATACTAGCTAAAATATTATATACATTAGCTTTGCCAAGCAATTTAGTTGTAAATGTATATTTGTTTTTATCACCTTTAATTATACAATCAAAAGTAGTCCCAGTATGCGATAGTTTAATATTTGTTGCAGTTACATCTGCTTCATTATCTATACCTATCCATACAATTTTACAATCGTTTTTTAGTTTATAAGAAACCTGATATTTGTCATCACGGTTAAGTATTCCAATTCCATCGCTAGGAAGTGATTCTATAAGTTCAAATTTCCCTTTTTGTATATTTTCTCTACTTCCAAAAGATTCTAAGTGTGCAGTGCCAATTCTAGTTAATATTCCATATTTAGGATGTACTAAATCACATAATTCTTTTATTTCTCCTCTTTTAAAAGCACCCATTTCAGCAATAAATATATCATTAAATTTATCTAAATAGTTATTTATTGTTACCATTAATCCATTAGTAGTATTAAAGTTTTTAGGTGTTTTAAAAGATGTAAATTTAACATTTAAAACATCATTTAATATGTTTTTACTACTAGTTTTACCATAGCTTCCTGTAATACCTACTACACTGGTATTACTCATACTTTTTAATTTATTTGTTGCTTTATTTTTATAATAATAGAACACAAATTTTTCTATTGGAACATTAATACAGTTTGCAAGTAATACTACAAAATAATTCAAATAAATAAGTGCTCCAATAATCAAATAATAATATGGAAGTAAAATATAATCATAAGTTAATATAATACTTACTATTGGTATTAAATATAGAATAGTAGTAGTTATAATTAATCGTTTAATTCTTTTTGTATACACAAGAGGTTTTTTTACTTGTTCTTTTTTTCTATTTATAATACAAAAATATATCATAACTAAATAAAACAAACTAAATAAAAATATACTCATACTTTCATTTAAAAATAAAAATGAAATAAAAATTATAAAAAACAAATCTAAATCTAAAAATACTTTATAAGGATTTTTAAATATCCAATTGATGTATCTATCTCCTTCGTTATACCAATTCTGTTGTAACATATGCAACGATTTTTTTTGTTTTACAAAAACATATATTAAGGATACTAATATCGAGACTATAAACATTTTATCACTCTCCTAAAAAACTATTTAAAATATTAATAGTTTGATTTAATCTTTCTAAGTATGCATAATGTGTACAATTTTCATATACCACTACACCTGCATCTGGAATCAACTTTTCTAATTCATACGCTCTTTCTATTGGTACTGCTTCATCTAACGTTCCCCAAACAATTAAAGTTGGGCATTTTATTTTCTTTACATCTTCAGTTATATCTAAATTAACAGTTAAAACAAGTATCTCTCTCATTCTAGGAGTTGCATTTCTGTAATCAGTAGAACCAATATGTTTTTTAGCAAACCCTTCTAATTTATTTAAAACAGGAACTTTTTTCATATTCTTTAACATTTTAGTTTTAAAAGAAATTTTTTCTGTTTCAGGTTTAAAAGGACTTCCAAATAATACTAATTTTTTTACATCATACTTGCTAGAGTACGCTAAACTTATTTTACCACCAAATGAATGACCTATCAAAATTATATCTTTTATATTTAATTTTGAAAGTAATTCATGCAACATATCAACATAATCATAAACCGACCAAGAAAATGGAGGTTCACTACTTTTACCATATCCAGGTAAATCAAGTATTAAAATTTGAAAACGATCTTTAAAAGCATCTCCAATCATCTTCATCATTTCAATATTTTGACCCCAACCATGTAATAATACAATTGTTGTTTTTTTCTTTTCCCCATATAGTATATAATTTATATTTGTATCTTTTATGTTTATCATCTTATCACCATTTCAACATTTATATTATACCATTATTTTAAAGTATTTAATATAAAATAAAGAAAAAAAGATTAAATTTAATCTTTTTTTGTCATTTCTTTTACTACTGTACCAAAAGTAGCTAAATTTTGAAGATCAGATGGAACTATTATTTTAGTTGCTTGACCATTAGCTACATTAGATAGAGTTTCAAAACTTTTTAACTTTAGTACAGCTTCATCTGCTTTTGCTTCTTTTAATAATTTTATACCGTCAGCTTCTGCTTGTTTAATTTTTAAAAGTGCTTGTGCCTCACCTTCAGCAATTCTAATTTGAGATTCTTTTTTAGCCTCCGCTCTTAAAATCGCACTTTCTTTTTCACCTTCTGCTATTAAAACACTAGACTTTTTCTCTCCTTCAGCTTGTAATATTTTTTCACGTCTTTCACGTTCAGCTCTCATTTGCTTTTCCATAGCTTCTTGTATATCGCGAGGCGGTATAATATTTTTTACCTCTACTCTATTTACTTTTATTCCCCAAGGGTCTGTTGCTTCATCCAAAATAGAACGCATTTTAGAATTAATAATATCGCGACTAGTTAAAGTTTGATCTAATTCCAGTTCTCCAATTAAATTACGAAGTGTAGTTGCAGTTAATGTTTCAATTGCAGTTATTGGATATTCAACACCATAAGTAAATAATTTAGCGTCAGTTATTTGAAAATAAACAACTGTATCAATTTGCATAGTAACATTATCTTTTGTTATAACTGGTTGTGGTGGGAAATCTTTAACAATTTCCTTTAATGTAACCTTATTTGCTATTCTATCTACAAAAGGCAATTTTAAATGAAGACCATTTTTCCAAGTTTCCTTATATGAACCAAGTCTTTCTATAACATATGAATGTGCTTGTGGTACAATTTTCACATTAGGTAAAATAAATACCACTAAAACTATAATAAATAATATAAATAATTCCATAAATTACTCCTCCACGCTTTCTACCACTAATGTATTACCATCAACAGAAAGTATTTTAACTATACTATTTTTATTAATATTTTTACTTGCTTTTGCACTTATTTTTTTACCATTTACTTTTACTTCACCAAGATTATTTTTTAAAACATCTTTTGTAACTATTCCATTCATACCTATCATACTATCAATACTTATATTTTCTGATTTTGAATTTATTAAACTTTTTATATACTTATTCATACATAAATAAGCAATTGTTCCACTTATTATAAACACACCAAATTGAATAAAAAAATTGTCAGTTAAAAATGAAACAATAATCGCTAAAACAGCACCTAAAATATACCAAATAGTAGTTAAATTAATAGTCATTATCTCTAAAATAGTTAAAAGTAAAATTATACAAATCCAAATATATAGCATAATTAATCACCTATTATGAGTATACTACTAAATAATAAAAAAAACAACAAATTAATTGTTAAATAAATATTTGTTGTTATATAAAAAATTATCAAATTTGTTTTTTGTAGTATAAATTATAATCTTATTTACTATTATTTCATTTGTATCATCAAATGATTTTTTTAAATCAGAAATATTATCTTTTAAATTAAAATTTGTAAATTTATAATATTGTTCACTATCATTTATATATACCCCTAAAATAATTATATCGCTACAAATATCAGATAAATCATCTATTTTAATGCCATTATTTACTTCTAATTCATATATATCGTATTGATTATCTTCTAATTTTGAAACAGGTAATGTATTTGAACTTTTAGGTAGCGTTACAAAAAACAAAATAAATAAAAAAAATAATGCAGTTAATTTTTTCATAAAATTCACCTCATTATTTTTAATATAACCAATATTTATTTTTTTAAACTAGAAACGTACACTAGTTTGATTAACACTATCTATAGTTTTTAAACCATTATTTAAATTATTAACTAAATAATTAAACTGTGTTGCACTAAATTTATTTTTATTAAAATATATTTCTCCTTGTAATTGTAAAAGCTCATTTAAATTATGCGTATTAACAGCATTTGAAATTTTCATGCTATAATTTGCAAACAAATTAGGATCTATCTGAGGAGTTACATTTACCTGAGGATTAATATTGCTTTGCATCACATTTGTAGCTTCTATTTTTTTTATTGCATTATTAATATTATTATTTAAAATATTATACTGTTGCTCGTTTATTTCAAATCTTCCTTTTGAAATATTAAGTTCAGTTCTTACTTGTTCTAATTGTTCTTTTGTAGATGAACCATTAATCTTTGTTATAAATTCCATAAAAGGTTGCCTATTAGTTTGATTATTATTTACAGGTGGTTCACTTGCAAATACAGGTGTTGGAGTTGCAATATTTACAGGCTGTGGTGTACTTGTAGACATATTAGTCTTATTTTTTAATTCCTCTACTTGTTGTTTTAAAATTTCCAATTCCTCAGCTTGTTTTCTTAATTTATTTAATTCAAGAAGTTGTTCATTAATTTTTTCGTCTTTTTCTTTGATAATTTCATCTTTCTTTTGACTTTCTTCTTGCATACTCTTAATAATATCATAAACCATTTTAGCATTATCACTTGGTACCTCAGTTTTCGAAACATTTTCAACTGTAGATGTTTCTAAATTTACTAAAGGTGGTTGTGAGATATCAATATTTTCATTTACAGGTTGAACTTGTTCTTCAATCTGACTTGCATCTAAAGGAGTTTTCTCCATATTATTTGATGTATCAATTTCAGGAATGTTTGCCAAAGTTTCATTAGTATTAGTTACTGCATCTACATCAGAAACATTTGATACATTTTCATCATCAAGCTTTTTAAATGATAAATATTTTGCATACGAATAATGAATTTTTGATTTATTAAATCCTAAAACTTTAGAATTGTTTGCTTCATATCTATTATAGTATTTCGCAAGTTTTGAATTATATTCATCTAATTTCCTTTCTTGATCATTCTTCTGTGAAGTTAATTCTCCGTAAGCATAACTTGTTGAATCATCAATTTTAGAAATAACATTATTTAATTCAGAAATATTATTTTCGGCAATATTCGCCTTTTTTTGATATTTATGTGTCAAAAACCTATAATAAGTACTCATTATATTACCAAATTTTTTTGGCATTTTAACAGGATTATTCCCTGTTGCTACAATATTACTATTACTTAGCTCCTGCATATTTTTAACGTTCATATAATCACTCCTTGTTATCTTTAATTACTTGTCGCATAACATCTTTAATTTTTGACCATTCCTCATCATTTTCTATTTTAGATAATACATAATCTTGCCCATTTTTAGTAACAACAGAAGTATATATAGTCATCATATCATTAGAATCAGTTTCATTAAAAGTATATATTATATAATCCTTATTAGTTTCATTTAAGTTGAAATATAATAATACTTCAGCCTCTACTATACTTCCATCTGGATTTGTTAATTTTATTTTTTGATTTTCTTGCATAATTATCCTCCTTTTATCCTTATAAAATTATAACATAATATTTTTTTTATTACAATATTTTTATACAAAAAAAGATTACATAAAAGTAATCTAATAATTTTCTGCTTTAATTTCAAAGAAGCTTTGTGGATGATTACATACAGGACATACGCCAGGTGCTTTCTTACCAACAACAATGTGTCCACAGTTTCTACAAATCCAAATACATTCACCTTCACGTGAAAATACTACTGCATCATTTATATTTTTAAGTAATTTTCTATATCTTTCTTCATGGTGTTTTTCAATTTCAGCAACCATTTTAAATTTAGCAGCTATACTTTTAAAACCTTCTTCTTCTGCAACACGAGCGAATTCATCATACATGTCAGTCCATTCATAATTTTCTCCGTTTGCTGCATCTTCTAAATTATCAACTGTTGTAGGTATTTCACCACCATGTAATTCTTTATACCATATTTTAGCATGTTCTTTTTCGTTGTTTGCTGTTTCTTCAAATATTGAAGCAATTTGTTCATAACCTTCTTTTTTTGCTTTACTTGCAAAGTAAGTATATTTTGTTCTTGCTTGGCATTCACCAGCAAATGCTTTCATTAAATTTTGTTCTGTTTTACTTCCCTTTAGTTCCATAATACTCTCCTTCTATAACACTTTAAAGTATATCATATATATAATTCATTGTAAATTATTATTTCCTAATTTTAATTATATCATCGTCATTAATTTTACCAATCAAAAGTGATGAGTTAGGATCATGATTAAATTTATTTTCAAATACTTTTTCTTCATCAAAATTCGCATAACAGTATTTGCAAAAATGACTACAAGAATTATATACTCCAATATCTACCATTTCCACACATTTACATTCTTTCCCTCTTGCATTCCATTTTTTAAAATATTTACCTGTTTTTTTAAACGCTAAATCTATACCTATACAATCTCTTTTAATAAAACCATACTTAATTAAATTGTTTTCTTCACAACATGTTTGTACATACATTTTATTTTTTCTAGCGCTTTCACTAAATTTTTTACCTATTAATTCATAATCGTTTTCATTAAATTCTTTAAAATTAAATATTTTTTTGTTTTTTCTGACATTTTTATAGTCATCTATAAAGGATACTATTATATGATTTACATAGCCATTTAATAAACTACACATATTATCAAATGCTTTAATATGATAATTTATATTATATTTATCACTTAAAAATATTGGATCATATCTAACATACACATTTTCTTTACCTATAATTTTAGATAATTGTTTTATTGCTTCTATTATTTTACCTTTAGGTAATACATTTGGTTCAATATCCTTTTTATATGGAGTAAGTGTAATATGAAAAACAATTGGTTTATCAATTTTATCTAAATACGGTAAAATAGGTATTGGATTTTTAGTACAAAATAAAATTAAATCAATATCACTTACATATATACGACTTACATTTTTAGGATATATTGGATTTCTAACATCAAAATAGCCACTATTTAATCTATTAATAAACCACTTTGTATAAAATGCAACTATATCCGTTCTTCCACTAACATTTAAAATCATTTAATCATCTTATCATATTGTTTATATAAATATTGAACGCCATTTTCAAGGCGAAAATAGTGAATTACATAAAAAAGCACGAACACTAATAGTATTAATCCCACAATTAAGAATCCGATAAATAATTTAGATAATGACATAAATATAATCATAAACATAACATAAAATAGAGTTACTATTAAATGTATTAATCTCTCATGTTGAAAAAATTGAATTTTAATTAAATGTTCTTTTTTTAAATTTTCTAAATTAGTATTACTTTCTAAACAATTGTCAACATATTTTATATAATCATATAAATATTTTTTCATAGTATCACCTAAAATAATTTTATCAAAATAATTTAAAAAAATCTATTAAAAAAACTGATATTAAAATCAGTTTTTTTCATTAAAGTCTTCATAAAAAATATAATCAGGTTTTTTATTAAATATAGCTGCAATTTTTACAGCATTATCATAAGATAATCTTCTTTTTTGATTTTCTATTTGTGAGTAAAAAGGTTTGCTAATACCTATTTTTTTAGCCATATCTTCAGTTGTATATCCTTTTTTTATTCTTAATTCTTTTAACTTCTTATACATTTTAAACCTCTACATTATGATATATATTTTTAACATCATCAATTTCTTCTAACATAGTAGTTAATTTATCAAAATTTTCTTTATCTTCACCAGTTAAAGTTATTGTATCTTTTGGAACCATTGTTATTTCATCAGTTTCAAATTCTATTTTTGGATTTATACTTAATATAGCCTCTTTAATTTGAAATAAATCTTGAGGATTACCATAAACTGTTATTAAATCATCTTCAATAATATCGATAACATCGATATTTTTTTCAATTAATGAATCCATAACTTGTTCAGTAGTTAATCCAGCAAAAGATACAATACAAATATTATCATAGTTAAATGCTACACTTCCACTAACACCCATTTTACTATTAGTTTTATTTAAAACAGCTCTTATATTACTTACTGATCTATTTACATTATCAGTTAAACAATCAACAAGCACTGTAGATCCACCAGGTCCAAACAATTCATATCTAACTGATTGATATGATTCATCTACTCCACTATTTACTTTATCAATTGCTCTATTTATTATATCGGATGGTACTTGTTCTTTCTTTGCTCTTTCAACTAATCTTTTAAGCATTGGATTAGATTCTAATTCTACACCACCGTTTTTCGCTGCTTGATAAATTTCTCTTGCGTACATTGAATATAATTTAGCTTTAGCAGCTCCTGTTTTTTGAATACTTGCTTTTCTTACTTCATATGCTCTTCCCATTAAATCACTCTTTCCTATATTATTTTTGCTTTTAATTCTTCATAATTTTGTACATAATCTTCACTATTATCAAACATTTTAATAATAGTTTTTTTGTATCTATCAACATATTTTTTAGTATTAATATTTCTAATTGGAATATTAAATTTTTTACTTACCTTTATATCTAATTTTTTTATTTCACCATCAAAACATAAGACATATTTTGGTAATAATTTATTATCAGATAAATAAAGAATTTCATTGTAACCAAATGTATCAAAAATTAAATTATCTGGTGTATATATTTTATTTAGTTTGTTGGTTGCTAAAGTTTCTTCTTCACCTTTTATAAATAGTGAATACGAATCTGAATTATACACATGTATTACATTGTTTATATCAATATTATCAAATCCAATAACAATAGATGATTTGAAATTATTATAATATTTCATTCGTTTATTAGATATTAATGAAAGTGAAGTCGCACTACAATTAGAATCAAACACATTATTAATTGAATTATCTTTATTAATCCCTGTATTATGTATTAACATATTAAATTCTTCACCATTAAAGTCATATATATCTACGCCATACTTATCTGATAATTTATTATTTTTTTTATTTTTTAAATCTATTTTTAATGAATTATTAATCATTTCGTAAGATTTGTTTTTCGAAATTCTTAAATCTTCATAAAATTCATAACTAGATTTTTTATTTAAACTTTTTAAAATATCAAAATTTATTTTATTATTTTTATAACAATCAACTATTATTTTATATAGTTGTAAATTATTATCGCTTATACATTTTACATTTTCATTAAACTTGATTATTTCACATGCATTCATGATAAAATTATATGTTACATCTTTAAAATAATAATCAATTAATATATTTATATATTCTTTTGAACTTAAATCAATAAGTAAATTTTTAATTTGTTTTGTTTTTTCTGGTTTACTTATCTTTTGATTATAATAAATTATTTCTATTTTATATTGTACAGAAGGTAATAATGTATTAAATGAATCATTTTTTATTAATTCAAATATATCGATTTTAGTTTTTAATAGTTCAAATACTTTTTGATATTTTAAAAACATTTTTTTAGTGAAATCATATGTACTTAATAATGATTTATAATATTTTTCTCTTTTTTCTTCTAAATTAGATACATCAGATATACTTTGTCTATAATATAAATTATTAATTAAAAACCTATATTCATCTACCTCACTATTTATAATTAAATTAATAACATATTTATCTTTAAAAAAGAAATGTGGTAATTCTATTTTATTTAATATAAGTTTTTTTATATCTAATTCTCTTATTATATCTGAATCAGATAGTATATTTTTACGTTTTTTTTCATCACAATTTATTATATATTCTGTTAAATTTTCATTTATCATAATTGCCTGCGCATTTTTCTAAAGCATTATGTGCGGCCATTTGCTCAGCCTCTTTTTTGCTATGCGCTACTCCTACACCATAAACTATATCATCAATTGTAACATTTACTGTAAATGTTTTGTTATGTGATGGTCCTTCTTCATTTATAACTGTATATTTTAGACTTCTTCTATCTGTTTGAACCATTTCTTGTAATTTAGATTTATAATCGTCATCAAAATTAACTAGTTTGTTTTCAATCATAGGAATTATATATAAATATAAAAACTCTTTTACTTTATCTAGCCCTTTATCTAAATACATTGCTCCAATAAATGCTTCAAAAATATCAGCTACAATTGCTTTACGATATTTTCCGCCACTTTCTTCTTCACCTTTTCCAAGAAGTAAATAATCATTTAAACCTAATTTTAAAGAATACTCATAAAGTGCATTTTCACAAACATATTGTGATCTGGTTTTTGTCATAACTCCTTCATTATCAGAAGTGTTTTTATATAAATATTCACTCATTATAAGTTCTAAAACAGCATCTCCTAAATACTCTAATCTCTCATAACTAATAGTATGATGTTCATTAGCATATGAAGTATGAGTAAAAGCTATTTTATATAAATCAACATTATTTGTATCAATATTAAGTTTATTTAAAATATCCATATTATTCACCTTGTTTCTTTTTGCACAACATGTTTATTATATCACTTAAAAATTAATAAGTAAATTATTTTACTTTTTTTAACTTTTATCGTATAATTATGATGGTGCTTAAAATGAAGAGGATATTACTTAAAATGATTTCAATTTATCAAAAAACACCAGGAAATTTTCATAATAATTGTAAATACATTCCTAGTTGTTCACAATATGCGAAAGAAGCTATAGAAATTCATGGTAGTTTCATAGGAATATTTTTAGCTATAAAAAGAATTTTAAAATGTAACCCTCTATCAAAAGGTGGGTATGACCCTGTCAAAGTAAAGGAGAAAAAGAAATGAAAAAAATTTTTACATTTTTAATTATAACTATATTTTTTACAGGATGTAGTATAAAACGAGATAATTTAGAAGATATAAATATCTGCACAACTATTTATCCAACGGAATATATTACAAATAGACTTTATGGAAAACACAGTAATATATATAGTATTTATCCTGATGGAACCAATGCTAGAGATTACACATTAACAAATAAACAAATAAAAGATTATAGTGATGCAAGTATATTTATATTTAATGGTTTAAGTAAGGAAAAAGATTATGTTATTCCACTATTTAAAAATAATAAAAATATAAAGATTATTGATACAACTTTAAGTATGGAATATAATAATGAAATTGAAGAATTATGGATGGATCCATCAAACTTCTTAATGCTTAGTCAAAACATTAGAACTGGTTTAAAAGAATATATTAATAATCATTATTTACAAAATGAAATAGATGAAAATTATGAAAATTTAAAAATAGATATTTCAAATATTGAAGCAAATTTAAGAATAGTTGCTCAAAGTAGTAATAATCCAACTATAATAGTATCAAGTGATTTATATAAATTTCTTGAAAAATATGGATTTAATGTAATATCTCTTGAAGAAAATGACAATTTAACTGATAAAATAATAAATACTGCTGAAGTATTACTTTCAAATAATAGCAATAGTTATATTTTTACATTACAAAACGAAGAAGAAAGTAAAACAATTAAAGATATAGTAGCATCTACTGATGCGACAGTTATTCCACTTCATTCATTATCAAACATAACTGAAAATGAAAGAAATTCTAAAAAAGATTACATTACATTAATGAATGAAAATATCGAATTATTAAAAAATGAATTATATGATTAAAACCCGACAAGCGGGTTTTTTAATTTAATAATAAATCTGAAATAAAATCTTTTATTTCAACTACAGTATCTTTTAAATAAAAAATTTTATTTTTGAAAAATAGTTTTTTTATATTTTTACAATTAATTTCTATAATATAACCTTGTTTATATTCTTTAATAATATAATCAGTTGTATATCGTTTAATAATTGTTTCAAAATGTTTCAAATCACTTTTTTTTATATCACCATAAATATATGCTTTTCCTTTAGTAGAAATCAATATATCGCGTATTAATGTTTTTTTATATTTTATTATATTATTGTTTTCTCCTATAAAATATGAGATGTTTTTTCTTTTGAAAAATTTTCTAAATTTATTAACATCTACTTTTTTTTGAAATAAATTAAATCCCTTAGATGAACCACTTCCACCAAGTTCATAAACATTTTCTAGTTTAGAATTATTTAAAACAAGTTCTCTATAATTTGAATCTAAATCTAAAGTAATAATATTGTTAGATAAATTTTTAATTATTTTAATTATTTCATTTTTCACAAACATCACCTATTATTTTATTTATAATAAAGCTAGCACATAACATACCGCTTATGGCTGGTACATAACAAATCGATCCTATAACATTAGAGTTTGTTTTAATTGGTTTTTCACTACTTGCTACGACCATAACTTTACCCTTTATTCTTTCTTCTTTTACCATTTTTCTTATTATTTTTGAAAGTGGATCATAACTAGTTTTTGATATTTCTAAAATTTGTATTTTTGTAGGATCTAATTTATTGCCCATACCCATAGATGAAATTAGATTGATTTTTTTATTATGGCAAACTCTTATTATTTGTTTTTTTACTTTAATATCATCTACTGCATCTATTACAGCATCAACATCTTTTACTAACGTTTCAATATCATCTTCTGTTAATTTTTTATCAATTTTTATAACATTACATTTTGAATTAATGCTTTTTATTCTATCATACATAACGTCTATTTTTTTTAAACCAATGTTTTTTTCGTTAGTCATTAGTTGTCTATTTAAATTAGTTTTATCTATAATATCAAAGTCTACTATTTTTAATGTACCAACTCCACATCTAGTTAATACTTCAACTGCGTAACTTCCTACTCCGCCTAAACCTATTACTAGTATTTTAGAGTTTTTCAATAATTCGATTTTATCTTTAATTAATAATTCAAGTCTTCCTAAATCCATTAACCTTCACCTAATACTTTAAAATATTCACCAGAATCTAAATAAAGTATTCCTTTTTTACCTTTAAAGTTTTTAATGATGGTAACATATTCATTTAATGATTTTATTTTAATCAAAGTAATATAAACATAATTACCATCATTCATCCTAAGTAAAAATAATTCATCATCTACTTCATTTGGTGCATATTCAATTTCTGAAACTTTAGATAAAATTTTTCTATCAACTAAAGATAGTTTTTGAATCAATAATTCGTATTTTTTATCTGGAACATAATTAATTAGAGTTGGAGCTTCTAAATGATTGGTTGTTCTTCCATCAAGTAAAACTGTTTTATCTTTGTTTTTATCAAAAAAAAGTGGATAATTTTCTTCTATTTCAATATTTATTCCAGATAGTCCTACTCTATTTATTTTAGAACTCTTAATTAAAATATTTTTACTAAGAGTCTTTTTTAAAGAAGAACTTCTTACGTTTATCATTGTAGGATAATCTTCAATACCTAAATATTCAATTATATCTTGATCTTTAATATATTCATTACCTGAAATATATATGTTTGTCAATCTAATACCTAAGAAACTATAAACAATTATTGCAATTATTATTAAAATTACTGCTACAATTATTACACTTTTATATTTAATTTTTCTAGTATTTTTTTTCTTTTTCATATGTCTCCTACTTTACAATTTCTTGTTCTACTTTTAAATCGATATCATATTTTTTCTTAACTTTTTCTTTTATTTCATCTATAAGTGTAACTATGTCACTACCTTTAGCGTTACCCTTATTAATTATAAAATTCGCATGTTTTAAACTAACAGATGCATCCCCTATTGATTTTCCTTTATATCCTATTTCTTCAATAAGTCTTCCAGCAAAATCATTAGTTGGATTTCTAAATACAGATCCGGCGCTTGGATATTCTAATGGTTGGGTCATTAATCGTCTTTTTTTTCTATCTTCAATTAAACTAATAATGTCATCTTTTTTGCCATGCTTTAGTATTATAGTACAACCTAGAATTATATAACCACTATTATGTTGAAAAAAAGAATCTCTATAGTGGAAATTAAGTTCATGATTATATAGTGTTTTATGTTCAAAATCAGGAGTTAAAACATCTACTTCACTTACAATATATCCCATATCACTTTTATATGCTCCTGCATTCATATAAACAGCTCCTCCAACAGTAGCTGGAATACCTGCAGCAAATTCTAAACCAGTAAGACCTAAATTAGAAGCTTTAAGACAAAGTTTAATAAGTGAGTAACTTGCTCCTACTTTTATTTTTGTGTCATCTATTTCAAGATAATTGAAATCTTTTAATTTAATTAATATTCCATCAAAATCTTGTGCGAATATTAGATTAGAACCATTACCTATTATTTTATATTTGATGTTATTTTCTTTTATGTATTTAAGTAATTTTTCTAAGTGTTTTACTTTTTCAACTTCTATTAAACAACTAGCTTTTTCATTTAATTTATAAGTAGTATAGTTTTTTAATGAAACGTTTTCGTGAACTTTACCGCATTTTAAATTTTTTATTGCTTTTATATCCATTATTTATCACCCACTAGTTTTTTTATTTCAGAATATATTTTAGATGCACTATTTTCTACATTCATATTTTTTAAATTGTTTTTCATATCTTTTATTTTATTTTCATCATTTATAATTAGGTCAATATTTTTAACTAATATATCATCTTTTAAATCTTTTTCTTCTATTAATACAGCTGCATTATTATTAACTAAATCTAGTGCGTTTTTGTATTGATGATTATTTGTTACATAAGGGCTTGGTATTAATATAGATGGTACTTGAAGTGCGATTATTTCGCTTAAAGTTGAAGCACCTGCACGTGATACAATAACATCAACTTTCTTCATTACGCGTGTTAATTCATTAATGTATGGAACAATTAAAACATTTGAAGAATATTTGTTGTTTTTTATTTTTTCATAATCATTTTTTCCTGTTACAAATAAAACTTCATAATTTTTATTTTTAAATAGGTTTAATGTATTTACTAAAAATTCATTAACTTTTGATGAACCAAGTGAACCCATAACAATTAAAACTAATTTTTTGTTATCACTTAAATTTAATTCTTTTTTAGAAATCGCACGTTTTTTTACAGCATCTTCACTACAAGGGTTACCAGTAAATACAACGTTCCCTTTAAAATCTTTCATAGTTGATTTAAAAGATACTGCTATTACATCTGAATATTTTGATAAAAATAAATTACTTTTTCCTGGAATACTATTTTGTTCATGGATTAATGTTTTATATCCTAATTTTTTAGCTGAATATATTACAGGTGATGTAACATATCCACCTACTCCTATAACTACATCAGGATTAAACTCTTTTATTATTTTTTTACACTTTTTAATAGAATTAATTAAACACTTAATTGTTTTGAAGTTTTTATAAAGTTTTTTTCTATTAAATCCATATATTTCAATACTTTTAAAATTAATACCTAATTTAGGTACAATGTCACATTCCATTCTATTATGTGTACCAATATATAAAAATTCACTATTTGGTTCCATATCTTTAATTTTATTAATTATTGCAAGTGCAGGATAAATATGTCCACCTGTACCACCTGCTGAAATTATCACTCTCATAATCCACCTCTATTTTATAATATTCCATGAAGTTAATTTAGTTAATCACCTAGTTTTCTAGCAATTACAAATCCAATTACAAATAAAACAATTGCGCATATGACTTGCATTACAGTAACTTTTATTCCCTCATTTAATGCATTAACAATTATTGAGATAATTGACGCTACAACAAATCCTAAAATGCCGCTGAATGTTTTTGCTTCATAGTTTTTAAGTAAAAATTCAATTAATTTAGATACTCCTATTATTCCAAGTAATACTCCAATACCAAATACACCTAAAGTAATTAAGTTAGTAAAAACGTCATTGAATTTAACTAAAGAATTTACTTTATTTAATATTGGCTCATAATAACCTAAAAACATTAATACAAAAGATCCACTAATACCTGGAATTACCATTGTAGCTGATGCTATTACACCAACTATAAAAAGTAATATATATCCTCCAAGATTTAAATTATTTAAATTTACTTTATTAGATCCACTGTTTAGAAAAAGCATACTTATAACAAATAAAAATGTAATTAAAAAAACAATAATATTTGATGCATTTATTTTTCCTTTAACTTTTCCATATAACATTGGTATACCACCAACTATTAATCCAATAAAAAATAAAATCGTTGGAAGTCTATAATTATCAAGTGAATAAACAATTACCTTACTCATTGATACAATTGATAGAAGTGCTCCTATACCAATCCATAAAATAAGATTAATGTGTTTTTTAATATTACTTGTAAAATGACTTATTGCTTCTATAACGCTTTCATATATACCTAATGTGATCATAAGTGTACCACCACTTACTCCAGGTATAATATTAGCAATACCAACAAAAAAACCTTTGATAACTAAAATGATATTTTTCATAATCCACCTCTATAATAAGTATACCATATTTTTTTATATTTAAAAAGAATTCTATATTTAAATAGAAACAATTTTTAACAAAAAGAAATCATTTGTTAAAACAACAGATTTGCTTTGTTTAAAAGTAAAACTATATAAATATCACTTAACTATTACAGATTTAGAAAGTAAATTATTAAATGACAGAAATGAATTTTTATTAGTTTTATCAGTTATTTAAGAATAATATGCGTTCTCAAATTTAAATGAGTATTTTATCAAAACGAAATCAAATATAAATTAAAGATTAGCTGATATACCATGTTAAGAAAACAAGCCAAAAGTATTGACTATTGTTAGTAAATATGGTATATTTATATCGATTGGTACTCAGGAAACTTTTGAAGCCCTGAGTCGTTTTATTTTAAGGAAGTGATAATCTTGAAACAATATAAAAGTCCAAATGAATTAGTTGAATATTTAATATCAAAAGGTGTATCAGTACTTAATAAAGAAGATGCACTAGGTAAAATTAAAAAATATTCTTATTATTCAGTCATAAATAGTTATAAAGATGTTTTTAAAACTTCTGATAAAAATTATAAAAAGAACGTATCCTTTGATGAAATATATGCTTTATATGAGTTTGATAAAAATATTAGATCTATATTTTTAAAATATATTCTTGAGATTGAGACTATTATTAAATCATTATTGGCAGAAGTTATATCATCTAAATATGGTATAAAAGATTATTTAATGGTAAATAATTTTGACGATAGTGTGAATAGTTCTGTTATACAAGAGTCAATTGATAAAATAAAAGAAGAAATAGATAAACAAAATGGTAAACATGAAGCTTTAACCCATTATATTGATAAATATGATTTTGTACCACCATTTGTATTAACCAAAATTCTTACATTGGGTGAGTTAAGTAGATTATATACTATGTTAAAACAATCAGATAGACAAATGATAAGCAAAGAGTTTAAAGTGTCCGATAAACTGTTGAAACAAATTATGAAAAATATGACAATGGTTAGAAATATATGTGCTCATAATGATAGACTATTTTCATTTCATAGTAAATTTTTATTAACATTTAAAGATATTGATAAAAACTATAATAACAAGGACAATTCAACAAATGTTTATATGATTATGAAAACTATGCAAGTTTTGCTGGATGTAGAAAAAGGATTAGAATTTGAAAAATCAATAAATATTGAAATTGGCAAATTGAAAAGTAAAATAAAGTCAGTAGATATTAATATTATTTTATATTTAATGGGATTCTATAGTGAATAAATAGTAATTAAAAGTATATAATAATATTGATTGGTACTTAGAAAACTTTAGAAGCTCTAAGTCGTCAAAAGTTCATGCAGAAATGTATGGGCTTTTTATGTGATTACTTTTTGTAAAAAAGATAATTCTTATTTACATAATGTAATAATATTTTTCATTATAACTAAATTTTAAAACAAAAACTAGAGTTTGCTCTCTAGTTTCTTTTTTTAGTTCCTCTTATGGTGGGGATCACCGCTTTTTTTAGTTCCTGTCAAAGTCGGAATCACTTCTTTTTTTAGTTCCTCTTGTGGTGGGAATCACCAGCTTTTTTATATTGCACTTTTCTAATGCAATAATAATATATTACAAACTAAATAAAATGTCAATAATATATCATTAATATTATATACTAAATAAAACTAATTATTTGTATAACTACCAACTGCTTTGCAAAAAATAATTCACATCAATATATAATTAAAAAATTAATTATATTGTAATAGTTCACTTAACATAATTTCTTTTATTTTATCTATATCGGTAAAAAATAAATTTAAACCACTTTCTTTTAAAGAAAGCATATATTTAAAATTATTTACAATTTCCTTTTCCACAGCAGAAGATACTTTAACAAATTTACCATCAACAATGTGCTTACTTTTAATATATTTTTCTAAAGTTGGAAAAGCATTTTGAATTAAAATAACTTGTTCAACACCAAATATATTTTTTATCAAAATACTCCTGCATGAACCATATTTTTTTGTTTTCCTAGCAATAATTGGACGATATTTTCCCACCTTACTACTAAGTGGGATAAACCATAAAATATCTTTATCTTTTATAGCTAAATATGACGGTCTTGAATGTCCGTTTTCATGATTAATCATAACACCATCATCATTTATTTTATCAAAAAAAGAATCTTTAATATGATATAAATAACCTGTTTGAACTTTCATAGCATCACCAACATTCACAATTAGATATTATCATATGTACATATGTTTGTCAACAATAAATTAATTTATTTCATAATAAAACTCTATTTTTAATAGAGTTTTATTACCATTTACAACCAGGATCATTTATTGCTCGCACCACCTGGAAGCGATTAACATTTCTCAACCAGGATCATTTATTGCTCGCACCACCTGGAAGCGATTAACATTTGCGTAAATGCGCATCTATAAGATGCACTTATAATATACACTAAGACAATAAAAATGTCATTTGTATTAATTACAAGTTAATTTTATATTATTTTTTAAGAAAAGTCAAGTATTATTTAATAATTCTTATTTAATAGCCAATCAAGTACATTAATTTTTTTGATACCATCATAATCTACTATTGGATCCAAATCCATTATTAATATATATTTTGAATAATGATCATTTGTTTTTTGAAGTGGTGTTAGTTCTCTATTTAATGTATCATCGCTTCTAGTTGTATAAGCGACTTGATAATATTCTTTACCTTCTTTATTTTCAGCTATAAAATCTATCTCGGTTTCTCCTATTTTACCTATATATACTTTATATCCTCTTCTTATAAGTTCTAAATAAACTATATTTTCAAGTATGTGACCTACATCTATATTTTTTCTTCCAAGTAATGTACACCTCATTGTTACATCAGTAGCATAATATTTTTCCCCAGTTTCTAGATATTGCTTACCTTTTATATTGTATCTTGATACTTTATTAAATATATAACTTTCTGTTAAAGATTCAAGGTAACTTTCTACAGTATGGACTGATATTTTCTTACCATTTGATGTAAGAGTATCTGCTATTTTTTTAACAGACATAGTGGAACCTGCACTTGAAAACAAAAACTCTGTTACACTTCTTAACATACCAGTGTCAGAAACTTTTTTTTCGTGTAGCTATATCTTTTATTATTATAGTGTTATATATACTGTCTAAATAATCAGCTACTTCTTGGTCACTATCTAATTTTAACGCATATGGAAATGAACTATTATTTAAATATTTTAAATATAATTTTTCATCGCCTTCTATATTAAAATAGTTTCTATATTCACTAAAGGATAATGGTAACATTTTTATTTCTATGTATCTACAAGAAAGTAAAGTAGCAAGTTCTCCACAAAATAGAAATGCACTAGAACCAGTTATATATACATCTACATTTTTCTTTATATATAATCCATCAACTGCTTTTTGAAATTCTTTGATATTTTGTACTTCATCTAAAAAAACATAATAATTTTTTTATCGATTATTTTTTTATTAACATAATCATACAAATCTTTATACCCACCAAAATCATATTCAGGCGATTCAAGATTTACTTTTATTATATGAAAATCATCTATACCTTCTTTTTTTAAGTATTCTATAAATAAATCATATAATGTAGATTTACCACATCTCCTTATACCAGTTACAACTTTTATTACATCTTTATCTTTCCACCTTTTTAGTTTTTCTAAATACTCTAACCTTTCTATCATATTTTTTCACCTCAAACAAATTATATCATAATTTAAAAAAATGCAACAGATTGCAAACTTTTTGTATTTTTTGCAATCATTTTTATAATTAAAAATTTATACATATTATTAAAATTATTTCATATTATTTATTAGGTGATAAAAATGCTTAAAAAATATAAAATCTTATCAATATTTTTACCATTAATACTTGGAACTTTAGTAGCGTTTCTAACAACTGAATCTACTTCGATTTATTCTTCGTTTAGTAAACCTCCTTTTTCTCCACCAGCTATTGTTTTTCCAATTGTATGGTCTATTTTATACATACTTATTGGTTTATCATATACAATACTTCCTGATACTAATGAAGAAATAGATAAATTGTATTTTACTAGTTTACTTGTTAATTTGGTTTGGCCACTATTTTTCTTTAGATTTTCATTATATTGTGTGTCTGTTATAATTTTAATTATACTTATATACTTAGTAATAAAATTAATGCTCGAATATAAAAAGATATATGATTTATCATTTTACCTTATGATTCCTTATCTATTATGGTTATTTTTAGCTTTATACTTAAATATAGGTGTATGTATTTTAAATTAACTCATTATTGAGTTTTTTATTTGTCAAATTATTAAATTTTTTATATAATATATATAGTTAGATAATAAAAGGAGGTAAATATCTAATAAGCGCCAGGACTAATAGTCGACGAGGATAGTAGTTATCGAATATTCGGCGGGTGCTACTACGGGAAATCGTTAGATATATTTTTAAAAAGTAAAATCAACATTACAACAAAGAAATATATCATTATAGAAGGAGTTTTTATGTGTGGAATTGTAGGCTATGTCGGTAACCGCGACAATGCCATTAAAAATATTATAGATGGACTAATTCGTCTTGAATATAGAGGTTATGATTCAGCTGGAATTAGTTATATTTTTGATGATAAAATAATTATTAAAAAAAATACAGGAAGGGTTAAAAATTTAGAGAATAATTTAGATTTTAATACTAAATCAAATGTTGCAATAGGACATACTAGATGGGCAACACATGGTATTGCAAATACTGTAAATTCTCATCCTCATCAAAGTGGTAAAATAACGATAGTTCATAATGGTATAATTGAAAACTTTGATGAAATTAAAAAAGAATTGATTAATAATAATATTGAATTTAAATCTACTACTGATACAGAAGTAGCTTGTGCCCTATTAAATTATTTATATGGATTATATAATGACTTTAATAAGGCGATAATAGAATTTCAAAATAAAGTTAAAGGTAGTTATGCTATTGCAGCTATAAATGAAGATTATAAGGATAAATTATTTGTAATTAAAAACGCTAGTCCATTAGTGCTAGGAGTAACTGATTATGGCAATTTTATTGGTTCAGATATGCCATCGATACTAGATAAAACAAATAAATTTATAATACTAGATGATGGTGAATTTGGTATTTTAACAAAAGATGATATTAAAATATTTGATAAATTTGGTAATCAAATTGATAAACCAATAAAAAAATTTAGTGGTAGTGAGCAATCTATGGAAAAACAAGGATATGATCATTTCATGTTAAAAGAAATACATGAACAACCTGAAGTAACTAAAAGAACAATGAATGAATTTATAAATGATGATATAAATTCTCTTATAGATAAAATGCCAGATTTATCTAAGTATAAAAAAATCCATATAGTTGCATGTGGAAGTGCTATGCATGCAGGTCTAATAGGTAAAAATTTAATTGAAGAATTTGCTAATGTTGAAGTAAATGTAGAAATAGCTAGTGAATATAGATATAAAAGAAATTTTGTAAACAAAGATGATTTAGTTATAGTAATTTCTCAATCTGGTGAAACAGCTGATACATTAGCAGCAGTTGAAATTACAAATAAAATGGGTGTCGATACACTTGGTATAATTAATGTAGTTGATTCTTCTATTGCAAGAAACACTAAATATGTACTTTATACTAAAGCTGGTATTGAAGTAGCTGTTGCAACAACTAAAGCATATTCTGCTCAAGTCGCACTTTTATCTTTAATAGCGCTTAATTTAGCTAATTCAAAAAATAAAATAAATAATGATGAATTAATTAATATACTAAATAGTATAAAAGAATTACCAGTTAAAATGGAAAATTTACTTAATGATAGTTATGAAGAAATAGCGCAAAAAATTTATAACAAAAATGATATATTCTTTATAGGTAGAGATATAGATTATTCTATTTCACAAGAAGGATCATTAAAATTAAAAGAAATATCTTATTTACATAGTGAAGCATATCCTGCAGGTGAACTTAAACATGGTACAATATCACTAATAGATAATGGGACACCAGTAATAGCAATTGTAACTAAAAAAGATATTGCTAGTAAAACATTAAGTAATATTAAAGAAGTTAAATCAAGGGGTGCTTTTGTAATAGTAGTCACAACTAGTGATATAGAAATTGAGAAAAGTTATTATGATGAAATAATTAAAGTACCTACTACTCACCCACTATTTCAATCACTTTTAACAGTTATTCCTCTTCAACTTGTTGCTTATGAAGTGGCTCGTAAAAATAATTGTGATATAGATAAACCTAAGAATTTAGCAAAATCTGTAACTGTTGAATAATAAAAACGCTTAAAATTTTTAAGCGTTTTCTTAATTAAACAAATCACTGTGACTACCAGTAGCAAATAGTAATAAAACTAATTTATCATCAATATATTTATAAACTAGTAGCCAATCTGGTTTTATATGACATTCACAACAATCTTTAAAAGTTTTATTAACATCAAAATTAATCATCAAGAATTGATCTCATCATTTCATTTACATTTTTATATCCAGCTCTTTTACCACTTTTTATTTCAGTAATTATATTTTGACCTTCTTCTAATGCATCTAATAATTCTTTGCTAGGTTTTAGATTAGAGACTTCAAATGGTAATCCTTCATGTTTAATTTCAATATTTATAAATGTACTCATATTTAAATCTTTTAAAATATTAGCTGATTGTTTTTTATCTAAATTATCAACTTGTACATTTCCAGCACTCGTAGGTGTTTCCAATTAAATCACCTCTTTCTAAGTTACATTATTACAAATTTTGATGGTTTATTGATAAAATAATAACATTATTCTATATAAATTACATAATTATTTAAATTATATGCAATCATTTTTAATTTAAAAACAAAAATTTTCAAATATATTTGAAAACGCTTAAAATTTTAAGCGTTTTCTTATTCCTCTTTTTTATCTAATTTAACTAAAACTTCTCTTGGTTTAGATCCGTTATTTGGACCAATTATACCACGTTCTTCTAATAAATCTATACAACGTGCTGCCCTATTATAACCTAATCTAAATCTTCTTTGTAAAAGAGATGCACTAGCTTTACCTTGAGTTACAACAAATTCAACGATCTCATTATAAAGTGGTTCCTCATAATCATCATTTGATTCTACCATAGATGTTGCTTTTTGTTCTTCATCATCCATAAGTAATGTATTATCATAATGAGCTTTTTGTTGAGATATAGTGTGATCTACAACAGCTTTTATCTCTTCTTCATCTATATAAGTACCTTGAATTCTAATTGGAATACTTTCACCTTGTGGTAAGAATAACATATCTCCTTTTCCAAGTAATTTTTCAGCTCCTACACTATCAAGTATAGTACGAGAATCAATTCCAGATGATACCGCAAATGAAATACGTGATGGAATGTTAGATTTTACAACACCAGTAATTACATCAGTTGATGGTCTTTGTGTAGCAACAATTAAATGAATTCCAGCAGCTCTTGCCATTTGAGTAATACGCATAATAGAATCTTCTACTTCTTTTGCAGCTACAAGCATCAAGTCTGCAAGTTCATCTATTATTACAACTATATATGGCAAATGTTTTATTTTTTCTGAATCAGGTAATGATTCATTTTTCTTATCTATTAATAAATTATAACCTGCAATATTTTTAGTACCACTATCACTAAATAAATCGTATCTTCTTTCCATTTCAACAACTATTTTTTTAAGGGCAATATTTGCTTTTCTAGCATCTGTAACAACAGGCGCTAGTAAATGTGGAACCCCATTATACATAGATAATTCAACTTTCTTAGGGTCAACTAAAACAAGTTTTACTTCATCTGGACGAGTACGCATTAAAATAGAAGTTATAATACTATTTATACAAACCGATTTACCGCTTCCTGTAGAACCTGCAACAAGTAAATGCGGTGTTTTATTTATTTCCATAAATGTAGGTTTACCCATTATATCTCTACCAAGTACTACAAGTAATTTACTATCTTCTTTACCCTTAGGTATATTTTCAAGCATTTCTCTTACTGTAACCATAGATGTAGTTTTATTAGGTATTTCAATTCCAATAGTAGATTTACCAGGAATTGGAGCTTGTATACGAACATCTTTAGCAGCTAAAGCTAAAGCAATTTCACGATTAATACTTAAAATTTTACTTACTTTTGTTCCATGTTTAATCTCTAATTCATATTGAGTAACACTAGGTCCAATATTAGCAGCAACTACTTTACCTTCAATTTGGAAATCTTTTAAAACACTTTCAATTATAGGTACATTTTTCTTAATTGCTTCTTGGTTAGCTTTACTACTACTTTTTGATGGCTTTCTAAGTAAATTAACAGAAGGTAATGTATAATTTGAGCTATCAATTATTTCAACTTCATCTTTACTTTCTTTAACTTCAGGAACATTTATTTCAACAGGTTCTTTTGCTTCACTTATCTTTTCATCTTCCTGAGCATGTATTAATTCATCAACTGAAGATACAACAATTTTTTGATCGGTTTCATAATCTTCTTCTTGTTTAGAAATTTCGTTTTTTTCTCTTCTTTCTCTTTCATGTTTAGCAGATGCTTTAATTTTATCTACTCCACCTTTTACAAAGTCATAAATAGAAATTCCAGTAAACATTACAACTCCTATAATAATTAAAGCCCATGTAACTATTTCAGTACCTTTTATATCAAAAAGTTTGACAAAAGAAAATGAAAATACAGCGCCAATAATTCCTCCACCTTGTGCATTAGTTACACTAGCATTACTTGCCATAAAATTATCAATAGTTTCTTTTATTATTTTGGCACCTTCTAAATTATTTTCACGAACATAACTTAAATGAGAAAAAATTAATACACCAATTAATACAAGATATAATCCAAGCAACCTAGAGTCTAAAAAATAAGGTTTTTCACGTTTAATAATCATATATATAGCAATAAGTAGCACTAAAAAAAGTAATACATTATACCACGTTCCCATTAAAAATATTGCAAAACCACTTATTATATTACCAACAAGACCAAATCTACCAAATCCTATAATCGAAATAAGTAAAAGTAATATTCCCATTAACTCAATTCTATAATTTGAACTTTTGGTTTTTTCGTTTTTTCGTTTTTTCTTCTTTGCCATAAATATCCTCCGATTATACAAAATAAGTATACCACATCTAGCGTTTTAAAGCAATTTAATTAAATAATTATTTAATTATTAGACATAATATATTTAGATTGGAGGAATATGAACTACATAGTATATTTTTTAATATTCATATCTAAAATAATTGAAAATACATTATCAACATTAAGATTAATAGTTGTAGCAAATGGTAAAAAATTAATAGGAGCGATTTTACAGTTCATAGTTGCATTAGTTTGGGTATTCGTAACCGGAGCTGTAATTATTGGAATACGTGACGATAAAATAAAAATAGTGTTTTTTTCACTAGGTTCACTTATTGGTTCATATGTAGGAAGCATAATAGAAGAAAAATTATCACTTGGAAATAATTTATTAATTTCAATAGTTAATAAAAAAATAAGTGAATTAATTATCGATGAATTAAAAATTAAAAAATACGACGCAACATATATAAGTAATGATGAAAAAACAATAATATTTATAGAAATACCTCGAAAAGAAAAATTACATGTAATTAATATAATTAAAAAATACGATAAAAAAAGTAAAATAATATTAGAAACTACAAATGATATAAAATAAAAAACCACATTAATTGTGATTTTTTTATTTACTATAATTTGATTTACCTCCACTACAACTACATAGTTGTAGTGGAGGATTTACAATCTCTTTTCTATTACTTTAAAGATATTTTATCTTTAAATCTAGTTTATTACCTCGTTCCTACACTCACGTTCGGAACGGTCGTCAATCCTTTTATAAATTTATTTCAAGAATTAACTAAAATTTTCTACACACCATTTTATACAGGTTCAATATGGGGATTTCCTCCAAAAATTCCTAACGGAATTTTGACCTTTTTAACTTAACTGTGTCTATTAAGGCACATTAGGTTAAAGGAGGTCTTTTTATGTGTAACCTAACTATTAATGAATTACATAATAGATATTTAGATAAATTCTATTTTGTTATTATGTGTTTCAAAACTAAAATTAATATAATGGAATGAGATGAGATTTCTAAAAAAGATATATATATTTTTTATGG
>JAFUCZ010000006.1 GCA_017459425.1 Bacilli bacterium | reverse complement strand
TATAGATGCATATGCAGATAATACAGTACTTGATATTGTTAAAAGATTATATATTAATGTAACAATTATAACTAAGAAGGATAATCTTTTAACAGAACAGGATATTTTAAAATATAATAAACAGTATAATAATTTAAAAGTAATATATGATAATAGTTTTCATGATAGATATTTTATAATAGATAAAAGAATTGTATATCATTGCGGAGCAAGTATAAATAGAATTGGATATAAGACTTTTTCTATAACACAAGTTAGTGATGAAGAAGTATGTAAGGTATTAGTAGATAAAGTAGATAAACTAAGAAAGAGGTAAGTTAATGAATGAAGTAATAGATGTAAAAATAGAAAATATGATATATGAAATAAGAGGGAAGCAAGTTATGCTTGATAGTGATCTAGCAAAATTATATCATTGTAAAAATGGTGCAAAAACAATTAACTTGGCTGTTAAAAGACATATTAACAGATTTCCAGAAAGATTTATGTTTCAATTAAATGAGGAAGAAAGTAAAAATATTTGGTTTCAAGTTGAAACCAAAAATGGTAATACAGAAACTAGAGGAGGAAAATATAATAAACCATATGTTTTTACAGAGCAAGGTGTCGCAATGTTATCTTCTGTAATTAGAACAGATGTGGCAGAAGATGTAAGCATTAGAATAATGGATGCATTTATAAATATGCGAAATTATATAGGAAATAGTGATGTGTATAATACTTTAATTAATAAAATAAGTAGGTTAAAATAATTATATTTTTACAATTACTTGTCATTATTTATGCCTATTTAATTTATTTTTATATAAAAAATAATATTTTATGTTATAATTAGCCTAGGAGGGTTACATATGAAAGATGTAAATTTATTAACTAGTAACGGAGTAGATATTAATTCAAGTTTAGAATTATTTGGTGATATGGAAACATATAATGAAACATTAGAGGATTTTTTAAATTCAGTAGATGAAAAAATTAATGATATAAAAAAGTATAAGGAATTATCTGATATGCCTAATTATGCAATACTTGTACATTCACTTAAAAGTGATGCAAGATATTTAGGTTTTACAAAATTAGCTGAATTGTCTTATAATCATGAAATGGAAAGTAAAAAGAATAATGTTAATTATGTATATGATCACTATGAAGAATTAATGGAAGAGGCAAATAGAATTATTAATTTGGTAAAGTCATATATGGGACAAGAGGTAACAATTGAACAACCTAAAAAGGTTAGTATTAGTGATAAGGCAATACTTGTTGTAGATGATTCAAATATAATTCGTAATTTAATTAGTAAAATATTTAATGATGAATATGGTGTGCTTACAGCAGATGATGGTAAGCAAGCACTTGATATAATTGCAACATCACCTGATAATTTAATAGGAATGTTACTTGATTTAAATATGCCAAATGTAAATGGATTTGAAGTTTTAGAATATTTTAAAAATAACAATTTATTTAATAAAATACCTGTTTCAATAATTACAGGTGATGATTCTAAAGATACTGTACAAAAAGCATTTAATTATCCAATTGTTGATGTACTTGTAAAACCATTTAACGAAAGAGATGTTAAAAGAGTAGTATCGTTAATGATAAATTTTAAATAACAGGGCATCCTGTTATTTTTAAAAAGGAGGTTAATATGGATTATAATGATTTAAAAATACCTACTCATGTAGCAATAATAGTAGATGGTAATGGAAGATGGGCTCGTGACAGAGGACTTCCTAGAATTAAGGGCCATGATGCTGGATTCGATAATTTAAAAAAAATTTCTAAATATATTTTAAATAAAGGAATTAAAGTGTTAAGTTTATATTGTTTTTCAACAGAAAATTTCAAAAGAGAAAAAAAAGAAGTAGATCATTTAATGGATTTATTTCTGATTATGTTTAAAAAAGAGGCTAATTTTTTTAATGAAAATAATATTAAAGTAGTTTTTTCTGGTGGAGACGAACCACTTCCTAAAAAAGTAATTTCAGCTAGAGATAAATTGGTAGAGATGACTAAAAATAATACTGGAGGAATACTTAACATTTGTCTTAACTATGGTGGAAGAAGAGAAATAGTAGATGCTACTAAAAAAATAATTCACGATAATTTAAAAGAAGAAGATATAACAGAAGATTTATTTAAAAAATATCTATATAATGAACTTCCTGATGTTGATTTAATGATTAGAACTAGTGGTGAATGTAGATTAAGTAACTTTTTATTATGGGAATTATCGTATGCTGAATTATATTTTCCTAAAGTAAAATTTCCTGATTTTAGTGAATCTGATTTTGATGAAGCAATTATTGTATATAATGGCCGTGATAGAAGATTTGGTGGTATAAAAAAATGAAGTATATAATTGTTGAAATTATACCAACATCATCGAAAAAATCTACTGGTGATATAGTACAGCTTTCTGCTTTAAAAATAAATGATTTAAATTTAATTGATAGATTTGATTATCGGTTAAATGAAGATAAAATAACTATTCCTGATTTGTTAAAAATCATTTCATATGATAAAGAATCTTTTAAATATGTTGATTCTAGTGATATTATTTTATCTGATTTTAAAAAATGGATTGAAGATTATAAATTACTTATTATTGATAATCCATATACATTAAGTTATTTAGAAGAAATAGTGAATAAAGAATCAATTCTAAAACATTTAAATTTAACATATAGTGATGATGTAATAGATGTAATTATGAAAAAATATAATTTAGAGCCTAGTAATTATATAGTTGATTTATTATATGAAGCATTAATTTACGAAAGTAATAATAAATAGTAGTTTTACGCTACTATCTTTATTTATTTTTGATATAATATATGTAGATTGAGGTGACTTATGAAAAAACAAATGACAATTGATGGGAATGAAGCATGTAGTTATACTTCATACTTTTTTACAGAATTAGCAGGAATTTATCCGATAACACCATCTAGTCCAATGGCAGAACATATGGATGAATGGGGTAATAGTGGAAGATTAAATATATTTAATGATACAGTAAAGGTAGTTGAAATGCAAAGTGAAGCAGGAGCAGCAGGTCTTATTCATGGTTCTTTACAAGGGGGTGTTTTAGCATCTACTTTTACTGCAAGTCAAGGCTTACTTTTAATGATTCCTAATATGTATAAGATGGCAGGTGAAATGTTACCGTGTGTTATGCATGTTGCTGCACGTAGTTTATCTACTCATGCACTTAGTATTTTTGGTGATCATCAAGATATATATGCTACACGTAGTACAGGTTTTTGCATGCTAGCATCTTCTAATGTTCAAGATTGTGCTTATTTATCTGGTGTGGCACATTTATCTAGTATAAAATCTAGTATTCCTTTTATGCATTTTTTTGATGGATTTAGAACAAGTCATGAAATTGATAAAATAGATGTATTAGAGTTAGATGACTGGAAAAAGCTAGTTGATTTTGATGCGGTAGATAAGTTTAGAAAGAGAGCACTTACTATTGATAAAAAAGTAACTCGTGGAACTGCTCAAAATGATGACATATATTTTCAAGCAACAGAGGTAAGAAATAAATATTATGAAGAAGTGCCTGATGTAGTAAATGAATATATGGAAAAATTAAACAAAGAATATGGTACTGATTATCATCCGTTTAATTATTATGGATCACCTGATGCAGAGTCGATAATTATTGCTATGGGATCAGTTTGTGAAACTATAAAAGAAACAATAGATTATTTAATTAAACAAAATAAAAAAGTTGGACTTGTAGAAGTTCATTTATATAGACCATTTTCTAGTAGTTATTTAAAAAGTGTTATACCTGATACTGTTAAAAATGTAGCAGTTTTAGATCGTACTAAGGAATTTGGTAGTAGTGGAGAACCACTTTATTTAGATGTTAAATCTATATTAGGTAATATAAATGTTGTTGGTGGAAGATATGGTTTATCTAGTAAAGATACTACTCCAGAAGATATATGTTCAGTATATGATATGTTAGAAAACAATTTAAAAAATAATTTTACGATTGGAATAATAGATGATGTAACTAATTTAAGTTTACCAAAAATACATATTGGTAAAATAAATTCTTCAAAAGAAATGCTATTTTACGGATATGGAAGTGATGGAATGGTTAGTGCTTCTAAATCAATTATTAAATTGATTGGTGATAACACACCATCAAACGTACAAGGATATTTTCAATATGATTCTAAAAAATCTGGTGGGGTTACAATAAGTCATTTAAGAGTTTCAAATGAACCAATTAGATCAACTTATTATGTGGAAAATCCAAGTTTAGTAGTTGTGTCAAAAGAATCATATTTAAATTCATTTGATTGCATTTCTAATATTGAAAAAAATGGAACATTTATTTTAAATACATCATTAAATGAAGATGAATTAAATAAAACACTTCCTAATAATGTAATTGATATAATAAATAAAAAGAATATAAAGTTTTATACAATCGATGCATATAACTTGGCTAAAAAAAATAATCTTGGAAATAAAATAAGTATGATTATGGAAGTGGCAATATTACTTTCTATGAATACTCTTACTGAAGAACAAATTTATTCTGAATTAGAAAAATATATTAGTAAAAAATTCTTTAAAAAAGGTGAATTAGTAGTAAAAGCTAATATTACAGCAATTCATGCAGTTGACCAATTTTTAAAAGAAGTAAAATTAAAAGAAGTAAGTACAGTTAATAAAGAAAATAATTCTAAATCAATAATTGAAGAAATGTTTGAAAGACGTGGTAATGAATTACCAGTATCTGCATTTTTAAATTCAAAAGATGGAACATATAATGGAGGTACATCAAAATTAGAAAAACGATCAAGTACTGATGTAGTTCCAAACTGGATTAATAGTAATTGTATTAATTGTAATCAATGTGCTTTTGTTTGTCCTCATGGAGTAATTAGAACATTTTTACTTAATAAAGAAGAATATGATAAAGCACCTGATATAATAAAAAATAGATGTGTTGAAGCAATAGGTAAAAAAGATATGTATTTTGCTGTAGGAATATCTATTAAAGATTGTACAGGCTGTGGTTTATGCATTAAAACTTGTCCAGGTAAAAAAGATATGAAAGCTTTGATTGAAGAAGATATTAATACGTCATTAAAAAATAAAGAGCAAGAAATATTTGATTATTTAAATAATTCTATTTCAGATAAAGGTAATACTAATACTATTAAAGATACACAATTTATAAAACCAAATTTTGAATTTCCAGGTGCATGTGCTGGATGTGGTGAAGTAGCGTATATAAAACTTCTTTCACAAATATTTAAAGATAGAATAATAATTGCTAACGCTACAGGTTGTTCTTCTATATACGGTGGAAGTTTACCAAGCTTACCTTATAATTTGCCATGGGCATCATCATTATTTGAAGATAATGCAGAATTTGGTTATGGTATATTACAAGCTCATAAAAGTATCAAAAATAGAATTAAAAATATAATGCTTACATATGATGATGAAATGTTTGATGAATGGATAAAAAATTATGATAATTATGAAATTACAAAAGAAATAAAAGAAAAAATAGATTTCAATAAATATAAAGATTTAGAAAAATACAAAGATTATTTAGTTAAAGAATCTATTTGGTTAATTGGTGGAGATGGATGGGCATATGATATTGGATTTAGTGGTATAGATCACGTATTATCAAGTAATGACAATATAAATATATTAGTACTTGATACGCAAGTTTATTCTAATACTGGTGGTCAGGCTTCTAAATCAACTGGAGAAGGAGCGATTGCATTATTTGCTTCTCACGGTAAAAAAACTCCTAAAAAGGATTTAGCTCGTATAGCGCTTTCTTATCCAAATGCTTATGTAGCCCAAGTTAATTTAGGCGCTAATATGAATCAAGTTTTAAAAGCATTTAAAGAAGCTGATAATCATAATGGTCCATCAATTATAATAGCTTATTCACCATGTATTTCACATGGTATAAAAGGTGGAATGAATTGTAGTTTAGACTTACAAAAAGTTGCTACAAAATGTGGATATTATCCTATATTTAGATATAATCCTGATGCTGATACATTTACTTTAGATAGTAAAAATGTTGATTTTGATTTATATGAGGAGTTTTTAAATAGTCAAACAAGATATTCAATGTTAGAAAAAATAAATAAAGAAGAATCAAGTGATTTGCTTAAAGAAAATAAAGAAAATGCTATTAGAAGATATAAATATTATGAAAGTTTAGAAAAATAATGGTTTAAAAAACCATTATTTTGTTGTATACTTAAAATAGGTGGTAGTATGAATATAGAATATGAAGATATAAGAGAAATTATCGAAGTTGAGCTTGAAACTACTAATAAAGATTCTCTTACTTTGAAAAATGAAATTGATCCGTTTGAATCATACGATATAGAAAAAAAAGATGAATGAAATAGAATTGTTTTTAACTAAGCTATATGATTTTTGTGCAAGAAATAATCGAATAATTACACAAGATGAATTATATAGTTATATAAATAAAGTTAAAGGTTTTAATACGTATGATGAAACATTATTCTATGATATATGTGACTACCCTGAAATTTATTTAAGAAGTTATGAAGATAATAGACAATTAAAAGATCTTGATAATGATTTATATTATTACTTTAGTAATAATTCAAATTATAAGCGAATTGAAGTAGGGTATACGAACACTGTAAAAACGGGTGCACGAGATAATATAAAACTTTATATACCACTTGAAAGTAAAGGTATTGTTTCAGGTTCTAAAAAAATATTTGAATTTTTATTTAATGAAAAAATACCTTTTATTGCTAAAATATCAAAAACTAAAAGACTAGATGGATTTATAATTAGATTATTTTATAAAAAGGATGCAATTAAATTAATTGATTTTTGTAAAAATATAGATAGTTTAATTGATTTAAATCCATTTATTCCAACAATAAATAAAATTGGAATAGCTAGAGATACATATGGTATGAGTTATCAATATCATTTGTGCAAAATACTATCTGAATATTCAAATTTTTGTATGAATAATATTAATAGTGAAATATTTACAGTAAAACATTTAAAAAAATATTTAGATAGTAAGATAACTGATAATTTAACTGATAAAGAGCATTTCATGAATAATGCTGTTATAACTGGAATTAATTGTGTTTTAAATAATACTAATGTTTTAGATACATTTATTGATTCGTATAATATTAAATATGAAGTATTAGATTATGAATATGATGAAATAAATAAAAGCTATACATATGATGGTTTATTTATAACTATGAATAATAATTTAAGAATGTATATAAAGTTGCAAGTGAATAGATTGTTAAGTTTACTTTATAAATATAAACATGGTGAAGTAAAGGGATTTATTTTAAATGAAGATATTGCTGCTTATATATCATATATAATTGATAAAGAAAATGATTCTTCTGATTCAATTAAGTTAGTTCATCATATAAAAGATAAAGAAATAAATAAATTGATACCTTTTATATATGCATATTTTGGTATTGAAAAAAGAAACTTTGATTCTTATAAAGCACTTGATATAATACAAATTTTTAAATAAAAAAAGAACTGTCCCCCTGAGAACAGTTCATAAAAGAATAAAAAGGGGTTGGCTAGTGTGATACTAGCTTCCAATTCGCCTAATTTCGAATTGGTGCTTTCTATAATAATCGATTATGCTTGATTTGTCAAGCATTTTTTAATTATTTGTAAAAAAATAATTGACATGCAAACATAAGTTTGTTATATTGTATTTGTTATGGTATGAAAGGAGTAATATGATTGATATAAAACAAATAAAAGGTGTAGGCCCAAAATTATTAAGTAATCTATCTAAACTTGGAATTAATACTACTTTGGATTTGATTAATTTTTATCCATTTAGATATGAAATATTAGAAAAAAGTAAAGCTTTAAATCATGACGATAAAGTAATAATAGATGGAGTTATAGAAAATTATGCTACAGTTGTATTTTTAAGAAATAGAAAAGATAGGATGAAATTTGTATTACATACAAATAATAAATTAATAAATGTGTGTATATTTAATAGAGGTTATTTAAAGAATAGACTTATTCCAAATACAAATGTTATTATTATTGGAAAATATGATGAAAAGCATAATTTAATTGTAGCTTCTGATATTCGTTTTGGAGTATTACCTGATAAACCAATAATAGAACCTATTTATCACACGGTAAATGGTATAACAAGTAAAAAAATAAGGGATTTAATAAATAAAGTTATAACTACTGATTTTGAATTAATAGATTATATACCTAGTGAGTTTAGTACAAAATATAATTTTTTAGATAAGAAAAAAAGCTTAGTTGAATTACATAATCCAAGTAATTTATCAACGTTAAAAAAATCATTAAATAGATTTAAATATGAGGAATTTTTCTTATTTATGGTTAAAATGAAATATTTACAAAATGATAGTAAAAATACTTTAGGATTAAAGAAAAATTTTGATTTTAATTTAGTAAAAGAATTTATTAATTCATTAAAATTTAAATTAACGCTTGATCAAGTTAATGCGGTAAAAGATATATATAATGACTTTATTTCTCCGAGTCAAATGAATAGATTATTACAAGGTGATGTAGGAAGTGGTAAATCAATAGTATCATTTATATCGCTTTATATGAATTATTTAAGTGGTTATCAAGGTTGTTTAATGGCACCAACTGAAATACTAGCAAAACAACATTATAATGAATTAACTAATTTGTTTCCTGATATTAATGTTTGTATTGTAACAAGTAGTTTAAAACAAAAAGAAAGAAAAGAAATATTAAGCAAAATTAAAAATAAAGAATATGACATAATAGTTGGAACACATGCATTATTTTCAAATGATGTAGAATACAACAATTTAGGTCTAGTAATAACTGATGAACAACATAGATTTGGTGTGAAACAACGTTCAACTTTAAAAAACAAAGGTATTACACCAGATATTTTATATATGAGCGCAACTCCAATTCCAAGAACGTATGCACTTACTATATATGGTGATATGGATGTAAGTAATATTAAAGTGCTTCCAAGTGGTAGAAAAGAAATAATTACTACTGTTATGGAAGAAAATAATATTAAAGAAGTTTTACAAAATATTTATAGAGAATTAAAACTAAATCATCAGGTATATGTTATAGCGCCACTTATAGAAGAAAGTGAAAACAGTAATTTAAAAGATATAGAATTAATTACAAATAATATGGAAAAAGCATTTGGAAGTAAGTATAAGATTGGTTCATTACATGGCAAAATGAAACAAGATAAAAAAGATGAAATAATGGAGAGTTTTAAAGATAAAAAAATTGATATACTTGTTTCTACTACAGTTATAGAAGTTGGTGTTAATGTACCAAATGCTACAATGATGGTTATTTTTGATGCAGAATTATTTGGTTTATCAGCGCTACATCAATTAAGAGGAAGAGTTGGTAGAGGAGAGTATCAATCATATTGTATATTGGTTTCTAAAAATAAAACTAAGCGCCTTGAAATATTAGAAAAAACTAATGATGGGTTTAAAATAAGTGAAGAAGATTTTAAATTAAGAGGTAGTGGAGATTTATTTGGCGTAAGGCAAAGTGGTGAAATGTCATTTAAAATAGCAGATATTAAAAAGGATTTTTCTATATTAGTAAAAGCTCGTGATGACAGCACATATTTCTTAAATTCATCATTAAAAAATAACTATCCAAATGTATTAAATATGGTAATTAAAGAACATTTGGATTAGTGTAAATTTGTTTACATTAAGTGATTGACTTTTTTTAAATATGATTTTATAATTATACTAGCGTGAATAGTTCACGCGAGTAAATTTACGGTATTTATTGTGAATTTGCTCAACCAAAACCCCCTGAAGTTCCCTCGAAAGAGGGAACACTTTTTGTTTTATAAGGGTTTTCAGTGATTATTGATTTTTCTAGATACCAAGCCAGATACCAAAAATCAATTTTCAGATACCATATTTATTTTTTATTTAAGTTTATTTAAATACCTAGATTTAAATTATCTATGGTATTTTTTACATTAGTAAGATTATTTGGAAACATATGAGCATAAGTATCTAATGTTTCTTTAGTACTAGCATGTCCTAAATACTTAGATACAGTTGTTACTGGTTGACCTGTATTTATTAATAGAGATGCACAACTATGTCTAAAAGAGTGTAGTGGTATTCTTCTGATATCAGCACTTTCAGCAATTCGTTTATTTATTCTATGCATCATACCAAATGTTAATGGATCTAATTCTCCAAAGATAAACCATTTTTCATTAAATCCATAGTATTTCTTTTTTTCATTATAAAGATTTACTAAATCATTGTATAAAACATCAGTAAGAGGTAATGTTCTAATACTCTTTTGAGTTTTAGGTGGTGTTAATTCATAGTATTTTTGACTATCTTTAACACTATTAGCTTGTTTTGTAATAGATACTAATTTATTATTCCAGTCTATATCAGACCATTGTAGTCCACGACATTCACCACGACGTAATCCACAATAATATAACATTTCAAACATTGTCTTATCATTTAAATTAGTAGCACCAGTAATATATTTTTGAAATTCTTCAAAAGTATAAACATCTTTTTCTTCTTTCATCTCATTTGGATCTTTGAAAAATTCAATTTTTTTATAAAAACGCATTAAATTAATATCATACATTTTCATACCCCAGTTAAGAATAATTTTTAGAAATTTTTGAATATCATTTCTACTAGAACATTTAATAGGCTTATCCCATAGTTCTTGTTGAAATTTATGATATAGATTACCATCCATATCTTTTAACTTAACATTTTCAAAACTAGTAAAATATTTTCTTCTCTTTAAATATGTTTCCATAGTTCTTCTACGAACTTTATTTTTTTGTGATTCAATATATTGGTCAGTAAGAGTACCAAATGTCATATCCATATCTCCACCAAACTCAACCTTATTATTTAGAAACTCTCTTTCAGCATTCATTGCATCAAGTTTAGTTTTATATGCTTGTGAAAATTTCTTTTTCCATTTTCCACTCTTATCTTTTTCGTTCCAATAATATTTATATTTACGACCATCTTTAGTCCATTGATTTTTAGGTAATTTATATATTCCCATATATCGTTCCTCCTTTGTTGGAATTTATAAATATACCAGTTCGTAACAATCTTATTTTATCATATAAACTGATAATATTATAAATTATCTCTCTAAATCATCTTTAGATTTTGAATGCTTTTTTAAATAATCTCTTGTAGTATCAATAGCGTAATCAATATCATTTGCTTCATACCAAGAATAAGGTATATGAAGAATATCAAATATTTTAGAAGTAAGAGAGTATATCTTATCTTGAATTTTTTTCTTAAAATTCTTAAATTCATCTGCTAATTCTTCAAATTTATTCTTCCAAGTATTTATTTCATCATCTTTTTGGTTAATAATAATTTTTTGATTAGCTATAATTTTATTTTGTTCTTTATATGCCTTACCAGATCTAAAACTATTAACTTCTTCAGTAAGTGATTTAATCTCTAAATCTTTTCTTATATTATCTTCAGCAAGTTCTTTTGAATAAGTAGATAGATTATCTATATCTTCATCTTTATATTGCTTAATAAGACCTTTTTTAACAGGATTTAAAATATCTTTAGAAGTTTCTTTATCAACTTTATCAATAAACTCATTTTCGCTTTTATTTGCCTCTTTTAATAGTTCATTTTCTTTTCTTATTTCTTTGTTTAAAGCATTTAATTCTTTTTGTTGTTTCATAGCATTAGTTAAATGAGTTTTATCTCCACCAATTTCTCCTCTAAATAAGTTATAACCTTTAGATTTGATAAATTCATTATAATCATCTTGAAGTAGGGTATAAGAAGCATTGCCACCTTTTTGTTTCCAAAATTGATCTGAGTTTAGAAATTTACCTTTAACTGTTTCATAAATATTTTTTCCATTCTCATCTTTCTTTTGAATAGGTACTAACTTTTTTTCTCCTTTTTTATTAGTTATTTCATGCTTTAATTGATGACCATTTTCATCAAGTTCAAATACTTTTCTTTTTACTTCATTCACAACTGGTGTAAAGTAAATATGCATGTGTGGAGTAGATTCATCAAGATGTATTGCTGCATATCTAATATTTTCTTTACCAACATAATCAGAAATAAAGTTAAGACTTTCATCAAAGAATCTTCTTATTTCAGTAGGTAATCTGTGTTCTTCATCTATAATTACATGTCTAATTGATTTACCAGCATTATCTCCAGTTTTATAAACTTCTCCAGTATCTCTAAATTTCATTCCATATTGTTCAAAGAATTCTTGACCACTTGATATTATTAATCCATTTAATACCTTAGTACTTTTCTTATTTGGATTATAGTTTATATTGTTAGAATAAAGATAATCATAAGTTGAACTAGCTAGAGTAGGACCATCATAATTTATTAATTCTATATTATAAGGAGTTCTAGTGCTATCATATTTACCTGATCCTTTTCTTTCTTTTAATTCTTTATCTAATCCACCAATATCTGATGCTTTAAATTTCTCTAATCGTAGTGCTTGTTTACCTGAGTACATTTATTTTTGCCTCCTTTCAAATTTTTTTAAAAATAATACTCTATCTCACTAGGGCATAATTATATGCCCAACCGTGAGCTAAGGAATATTCCTTAGAATCCTTTATGCTTGTAATAGCTAGAGCCAATATTTGAACTTGTCAAATAAAGTTATCCGCTATTACAAGATTAATTAAACGATATACTATATCCTTTAATTAATTTATAATAAATTCACTATCGCCACTTCCAACCTTACAGGTCAGAACGTGCCACTTTCATTCATTATTTTCTGAAGGTTCTTCATAAGTACAATGCCATAATCTTTGATTACCATTTCTTTTATTTGTTATATGAAGACCTTCATGCTCCAACAAACTAAGGTTTCTTTGAATTAAACCTCCAAGTTGTGTTGGAGTTAATAAAATATTTGTTTTAGATAAAATATCTGATATTGTATAATCAAAATCTTTTTTAGAAACTGCATATTTTATAAATAAGAGTAGATTATAATCAGTTTCATCATTGTTATTTTCATCAACAACACTAAATGTTTGATTATCATTTCGTTTTAAATTTAATTCTAATCTACCTAAATCTCTACCCTTATAATCCAAAGTTAGTTTATTATAATCATTCCTTGATTCCTTTAACTTAATTATTCCTGATACATCAGCATTTAATCCAACACTACCCATAGTGTCATCTCTTTTATTTAAATGATGAGTAACAAGTAGAGTGATATTATACTTTTTACATAACTCTCTTAATTTTCTAAATACAACATCATTTATTTCTTGATAGTTATTTAAATCATAACTAGTATCAAATTTTATATCTTTTAACATATCTATAATGACAAATAGTTTTTGATTATTGGATGCTAACTGATGAATATCATATTCAATATCTCTAATATAAAAATCTGATATATCATCTGAATCTATTATGTGAAGTTTATCTAATTTAGGCTTTAAATTCATTAATTTAAATCTTGTTTCTAATTGATTTATATCTCCCTCTGTGGTAATATATAAGACATGAGAGGGATTTACTTTAAATCCTAAAAAATCTTCTCCAGTAGTAAGAGAGAAGGCAAGTTGCTGAGCGAACATTGACTTGCCAACCTTAGGATGAGATACAAGTAGATAAACTCCATTTGATATCATTAGGTTTTCGACGATGATATCTTTTTTTGTGCTTTCTTTTATTTCAGTTAATTGTTTCATTTGTATCTCCTTTCTTACAATTTTTTAATTAATTCTTTACTAGAAACTCTAGATTCTAAATAAGGTATATCTATATCAAAGAATGCTACAACTTCCTTAGTCGGAACGACAGACTTTGGAATAAGATAACCTTGTTTTTCAAGCCTTTCTTTTATCTTCTTTTTAGCCTTTAGTGCAGAATTTCTTCCTAGATGTCCTAACTTCATAATATCTTCTAGGGTGCACCATTGCTTAGCTATTAAATTTAATGTTTCTTCTGCAGACATATTTTTTCCTCCTTCCTAATTATTTTTTTGTGGTGATACATAAATGTAATATGTATCATCTAAAGAACTATAAATAATATATTTCTTTTTTCTTAATTCTCTAAATGCTAGAGCAACATCTTTTCTACTATCATTACTAAGAGAGTAGAGGTCGATATTAGCAAGTTCATTATTAGATCTAACTAATAGAGAGTTAAGCATACCTATAGCACCAACTGATAAAGTTTTAGGTATTACATAATCATTAGTAGTTTGTTTTTTTAGTAATCTCATACAAATCCTCCTTTCTATAATTATGTCCGATATTAAGGACAATTTAAATATAACATTGTCCGAAAAAGATGTCAATACTTTTTGTCCGAAAATATAGACAAATTAATAAAAAAGTGTTAAAATTAAATTGTGAAGGAAGAAAAGGGAAGAAAGAAGTGATTAAATGAACTCAGAAGAACTTAAGAATCTAATTGAATCTGCAAGAGTTGAAAAAGGAATTTCTCAAAGAGAACTTGCTAAATTAACTGGTATAAGTAGAAGTACTTTAAACGATTTAATTAATGGTAAAATAAAAAAAGTAGATATTGATGATCTACGAAAGATTGCTGAAACGTTAGATATGTCATTGCAAAAATTATTAAAAGTTGCAGGTTATGATGAAATGCTTTTCTATTTTTCTAAAGATAAATATGCAAATAAATCTAGCAAGGATTTAAAAGAAATGATTAAAACTTATGAAGAATCTCAAAGAGAATTACTAGAATTTGATACTGAAAAAAGAAAAAAAGTAAGTGATGCAAGACAAAAACTATTTTATATAATAGAACATCTACAAATAATGAAAGATAATAAAGATAGTTTATATACTATTGATAAAGCGGTTGAGGATATTCAATACGCATTTGATGAATTAGAATTTGCAGAACATAAATATGATTATAGTAAATTACCAAAGAAAAACTAAGTTATAGAACGAAAAAAACAAAAAATTCGTTCTATAAAAAAATATAAAACGAAAAATCAAAAAAATTTGTTTTAAGAAAAATTTTAAAAATTAAGAGGTGAGAAAATGAGAACAATGACTAAATAAGTATGGCATAAACTTTGATTATGCCGAAAAAAGGAGGCATAATATGTTAGAAATAAAAGATTTAACTATATCTATTAGTGATAGATATTTAATTAAAAATTTAAATTTAATACTAAATAATGGTGATAAACTTGCTATTATTGGTGAAGAAGGAAACGGTAAATCCACTTTATTAAAATCAATTTTAGGTATTTGTGAATATGCTGAAATTAGTGGAAATATTAATCTAAAAGGCAATAGAATTGGTTATTTAGAACAATCTATTAGTACTGATAAATTAGATAAAAGTGTATATGAATTTTTGTTTATTGATGAAAGTGATTATTATGATAAGATTAATAATTTATATAAATACTTAGACTTGATTAATTTAACTGATGATATTTTAAAACAAAAAATAAAAACATTATCAGGTGGCGAAAAAGTTAAAATTAGTATTTTAAAATTACTATTAAACGAATATGATATCTTATTTTTAGATGAGCCTACTAATGATTTAGATATTGAAACATTAGAATGGTTAGAAAAATTTATTAATAATACTAATAAGCCAATTATGTATGTTTCACATGATGAAACATTACTAGCTAATACAGCAAATATGATTTTACATTTAGAACAAATAAAAAAGAAGACTGAATGTAGACATACATTATTAAGAATTGATTATGATACTTATGTTGAACAAAGACTTAAAAAAATTGAAAAACAAACACAAGTAGCAAAATCTGAAAAAAGAGAATTTAACAAGCAACAAGAAAAACTACAAAGAATAATGCAAAAGGTTGAATATAAACAAAATACAATTTCAAGAGCTGATCCACATGGAGCTCAAGTTTTAAAAAAGAAAATGCATTCATTAAAATCACAAGAGAGAAAACTAGATGAAACTGAATTAACTGAAGTACCAGATGTTGAAGAAAGTATAGGTTTTTCATTCGAAGAAGTTGAAATGCCAAGAACAAAAAATATAATCAATTTAAATATAGATGAATTAAAAGTATCTGATAAGGTATTATCTAGAAATATAAAGTTAGATGTAATTGGTAATGTACATTTATGTATTATAGGTAAAAATGGTGTTGGTAAATCTACACTAATTAAGTTAATTTATAAAGAATTAAAAGATAGAAATGATATCAAGGTTGGTTATATGCCACAAACTTATGATGACATCTTAAATAATTATAAATATGTATTAGATTTTGTTTGTCCTAAGGGCAGTAAAGATGAAATTACAAAAGCAAGAATGTTTTTAGGAAATATGAAATTTACTCGAGATGAAATGATTAGTAATATTAAAGATTTAAGTAATGGGACCAAGGCAAAACTATTTCTTATTAAATTAGTATTAGATAAATGTGATGTTTTAATACTTGATGAGCCTACAAGAAATGTTAGCCCATTATCAAATCCTGTTATTAGAAAAGTTTTAAAAGAATATAAAGGTACTATAATTAGTGTATCTCATGATAGAAAATATATTAATGAAGTAGCAAATGCCCTTTATATTCTAACACCAGATGGATTATTGAAAGAAAGATAAGGAGGTATCTATGGGAAAAGTAATATTAGTATGTGGAAAAATATGTAGTGGTAAAAGTTATTATTCAAAACAATTAAAAGATTCATTAAATGCGGTAATAATCTCACCAGATGAAGCTACTTATGAATTAATAAATAATGAGCAAGGAGAATTTTATAATGTCTTTTCTGAAAGATTGAATAAGTATTTGACTAGAAAAGTTGGTGAAATTGCTAAAGCAGGTGCTAATGTAATTTTTGAAAGAGGACTTTGGTCAAGTAAAGATAGAAACGAAATAAAAGAATATTATAAAAATAATGAAGTAGGTTGTGAAATACATTATGTATGTGTTGATGATGATACTTGGAAACAAAATATTGAAGAAAGAAACCAAAGAGTTTTAGATGGTTTTGGTGGTTCTGATTTCTATTTGGACGAAGGATTAATGAAAAAACTAGAATCTAAATGGGAAGAACCTACTGAAGATGAATATGATGTTATTTATAAAGTAGAAAGATAAAAACAATATTTATGACACTATGACACTATAAATGCTTGAGAGGTACTAACAAACGATGTGTCACAGTGTCATGTAATAACATAATTAAAAGATTTATGATATAATGGTTATATAAAAGGGAAGCGCTAGTACAGGCTTATAATTTATAAGTTTTTGTATTGGCGTTTTTTAGTAGTAAGGAAGTGAAAGTATGTCTAAAAAAATATCAAATAGATTATTAGAAAAATCTTTGTCTGCAGCGTTACTTGCAATTGAATTATATAATAAACCTAATATTGAATATAGAGAAGAAAGTTTTGCAATTTTGATAATAAATGCTTATGAACTATTATTTAAAGCAAAAGTGGTTGAAGATACAGGAAAAATTAATTCAATTTATGAATATGAAAAAAAGAAACTCATTGATAATACTTCTAGTAAAAGAGATTATATTAAGAAAAACAGAATTGGTGAGCCAATGACAAAAGGAATAATTTCTTTGATGAATTCATTAAAAAATCAAAAAAAGATATCATCTAATGTTATTGAAAATATTTTAATGTTGATTGAGATAAGAGATAATTCTATTCATTTCATAAATAGTAATAATGATTTAATGAAATATAAATTATATACTGTTTGTGTTGCAACAATAAAAAATTATTATCATTTAATAGAAAAGTGGTTTTCAAATTTTGAGTTATCAAAATATAATTTTTATATTACACCTATTAACTTTTCAGGAATAGATGAAAATGTAGAAACAGCAAATTTAGATATAGCACAAAAAAATTTCATTAATTATTTAGAAATGGCTGCATCTGGTGCTATTAAGGATGATTTTGATGTTTGTATTAAGACAGAACTAAGATTTACAAAAGTTGAAACTGATGAGGCACTATTATTGAAATATGCACAAGAGGGTAAAAAAGTAAATGTAGAACTATCAGATGAGATTTTTAAAAAAATGTATCCACTTACATATTCGGAAATGTGTGCAAAATTTAAGAAAAAATATGGATTGAAAATTAATAATTTTTTTAATAGAGCAAAAAAAGTTTTGGAACAAAATGAAATATGTTGTAAAGCAAGATATTTAAATCCAAATAAAAAGGGTATTTGTAAAATGTTTTACAATGGAAATTTTATTAATAAGTTATATGAACAAATGGAAAAAGATAAGAATTTAGAATTCTAGATACCAAAACCAGATACTAAATGTCAAAAATTAAGTTATTTTAATAAACTTTAGTAAATTTAAGAAACTGAAAAAGCCTTATTTTATAAGACTTTAACTAATTATTAAATTGTTACGAACTGGTATTTAGATTTCCCCCTGAAGAGAGCATTTTAAAATACTATTTTTAATTTTTTACTCTTAATGATATAATGTTTATAGTAAGGAGCTTTGATATGAATTGGACTTTGGTATTTTATATAAACATTAGTATAACAATTGTTTTTATATATTTTTTAGAAAAAAATATGTATAAAATTTTTGGTTTTTTTGGAGAATTATATGTAAAAAAAGAATTAAAAAAATTACCACCCGAGTATAAAATATTAAATAATATAATGATCAAAACAAATGATCAATCAACTCATCAGATAGATCACATAGTAGTTTCTAAATTTGGAATATTTGTCATTGAAACAAAACATTTAAGTGGTCATATAACAGGAAATGATAATGATAAAACATGGATTAAAAAACAATTTGGTAAAAAAAGTAATATTAATAATCCTGTACATCAAAATTATAGTCATATTATGGCATTATGTGAAGTATTAAATTTAGAAGATAGTAAATTTACATCTATTATATGTATAACAAGTAATGCAATAGTAAATGTTAGATCTAATTGCACAGTTGATATTAATAAATTATTAAATAAAATAAAATCATATAATAAGGAAATTATAAATGACCCAGATGTTATTTATAATCAAATACTTTCAAATAATATTGTTAGTATACGTGAACGAAAAAAACATGTAAATAATGTAAAAAAAATTTTAAAAAATTCAAATAAATGTCCACTATGTAATGGGGATTTAATAATAAAGAATGGAGTATATGGTAAATTTTTAGGATGTTCTAATTATCCAAATTGTAAGTATTCTAAAAAATTAAAATAATCAATAGTGTAAAGAGCAATTAACTATTTAATTGCTTTTATTTTATATATGATTTATAATTTGAATGTGGGTGATAATATGAGTAAAGTTGTAGTAATAGGTGGAGGAGCATCAGGAGTAATAGCTGCAATAAAAGCTTCAAACAACAATGATGTGACTATATTAGAAGGAAATGATAAATTATTAAAAAAACTACTTTTAACAGGTAATGGGAAATGTAACTATTGGAATGAATCAATTGATGAAACAAAATATTGTACAGATGATAAAACAAAATTAAACCAAATATTAAAATATAAAGATGAAACACTAAATTTTTTATATAAACTTGGATTATATCCAAAAATAAAAAATGGATATTATTATCCATATTCCGAAAGTTCTAATAGTGTAAGAGAAATATTAATAAAACAATTAAAAAAATCAAAAGTAAAAATAATTACTGATTTTAAAGTTGACGATATTAAATATACTAATGAATTTATAATAAAATCAAAAGAAAAAATTATAAAGTGCGATAAATTAATTATTGCTACAGGGTCTAAATCATATCCAAAAACAGGGAGTGATGGTAGTGGATATAATTTAGCTACTTCTTTTAATCATACTATAAATGAAATTAAACCTTCTTTAGTACCATTAAAATTAGAAGGAAATTATTTAAAAGATTGGGATGGAATTAGAACATTAGCGCATGTTAAATTAATTAATGATAACAAAATAATAAAAGAAGAAACAGGTGAAATTCAATTAACAAATTATGGTGTAAGTGGAATATGTATATTTAATTTAAGTGGTAAATTAAAAAACAAATCTAGTTTAGAAATTGATTTTTTACCTAATATAAATAACCTGTATAACTTTTTAACTGATAGAGATAAAGAAATAGGCGGTACTGTAGAAGATATATTAGAATCAATTTTTAATTATAAATTAATGTTTGTATTACTAAAAAAATCAGGAATTAAAACCAATACAAAATGGAACGAATTAAAAGAAACAGAAAAACACAAATTATGCGAAACAATAAAAAACTTTAGTGCAAATATTATAGGAACACTCGATTTCGATAGAGCTCAAACATGTAGTGGTGGAATACCTTTAAATGAAATTAATGAAACTATGCAATCTAAATATAACAAAAATTTGTACTTTACTGGTGAAATAATTGATGTAAATGGTGATTGTGGTGGTTATAATTTGGCTTTTTCTTTTATTACTGGTTACATTTGTGGGAGGAATCTAAATGATTCAAATTAAAGATGTAAAAGTAGAAGTAACAAAAAATAATTTAAAAGAGAAAATAATAAAAAAACTAAATGTAAAAGAATCAGATATAAAAAAAATCAAAATCACTAAACAATCACTGGATGCAAGAAATAAATCACAAATATTTTATGTATATGAAGTAGAAGTGGATGTTATAAATGAAGATTTGATTTTAAAAAGTAATAACACATTAACTAAATCAGTCAGTAAAAATTATAATGTACCATCTACTAAAAATACCAATAAAAAAATAATTATAGTTGGAGCAGGGCCATCCGGATTATTTTGTGCATACATTCTTTGTCTAGCAGGTTTTAAACCTATAATAATTGAAAGAGGAGAAAAAGTAGAAGATAGAGTAAATTCAGTAGAAGAATTCTTTAAAACAGGCAATTTAAATACTAATTCAAATATTCAATTTGGCGAAGGTGGTGCTGGAACATTTTCAGATGGCAAATTAAATACAAGAATAAAAGATAAATTTAATAGAATTAATTTTATACTAGATACATTTGTTAAATTTGGGGCACAAAATGAAATAACATATAGTTATGCTCCACATATTGGAACTGATATATTAATTGATGTTATTAAAAATATGCGTGAAGAAATGATTAAAATGGGAGCGACATTTTTATTCAATACTCAACTAACTGATATAGAAATAAAAAACAATAAAGTACAACAAATACAAATAAATAATCAAGAATGGATAGAAGTAAATGAACTTGTTTTAGCTATTGGTCATAGCGCTAGAGATACATTTAATATGTTATATCAAAAAAAATTGGATATGGAAGCAAAACCTTTTGCGGTTGGTGTAAGAACAATACATAATCAAAGTGTTATTGATAAATCACAATATGGTAAATACGCTGATGTTTTACCTCCTGCAACATATAAATTAACATATAAAGCAAGTACAAATAGAGGAGTATATTCATTTTGTATGTGTCCAGGTGGATATGTAGTAAATGCATCAAGTGAAAAAAACAAACTTGCAATTAACGGTATGAGCTATAGTAAAAGGGATTCTGGTTATTCTAATAGTGCTATAGTTGTAACGATAACACCAGATGATTTTGGATTTCACCCTTTAGATGGAGTCAAATATCAACAAATACTAGAAGAAAAAGCTTATAAATTAGGAAAAGGAAATATACCAATACAATTATTAAAAGATTTTAAAAAAAATACAACAAGCAAAGAATTTGGAAATATTAAACCTAAATTTAAAGGAAATTATCAATTCTCAAATTTAAATGAGTTATTTGATTTAGAAATATCAAATTCAATAAAAGAAGCATTTGATAATTTTGGTAAAAAAATAAATCATTTTGATGATGATGATGTAGTTTTATCTGCAATTGAAAGTAGAACTTCATCTCCAGTTAGAATAAATAGAGATGATTCATTACAATCTAATGTAGAAGGAATATATCCATGCGGAGAAGGTGCAGGATATGCCGGTGGAATAATGAGTGCAGGTGTTGACGGAATAAAAATAGCAGAAAAAATTATTTATAAGGCTTAATGCCTTTTTTTCGACAAAAAAATATAAAACATCATGTAATAATAAATGTGGTGATTATATGAAAAAATATTTTTTTCCTCTTACTTTATGTACAATTTTAGGAATATTTATGGGCACATTTTTAATTAAACAATATAGTAATATTCCTATTACAACGTCAACATTTAGTGAAAAAACTCCCACATATTTTTTAAAACTTGGTGTATATGATAACAAAGAGGCAATGGAAAAAAACACAGTAGATTTTAATTATTATATATATAAAGAAGATAATAACAAGTTTCATGTATATGTTGCTATCACACAATCAAAAGATAATTTAGAAAAACTAAAAGGGTTTTTCAAAGAAAAAGGATATATTATAAATGAGGAAGAATTTGATGTTACAAGTGAATCTTTTATAACTATATTAAGTCAATACGATGAATTATTAAGTAAAACAGATGATGAAAAAACAATAAAAGCAATATGTGGCCAAGTACTTTCTAAATATGAGGAGGAAAGTAGAAGTGAAAACAATGATAAAACAAATTCCTAAAGAATTACGACCAAGGGAAAGATTAATCAAATTAGGCGCTAAATATTTAAGTGATGATGAATTATTATCAATTATATTAAAAACTGGTACAAAAGGTATTTCTGTTAAAGATTTATCACTTAATATATTATCTTTATCAAAAGGTATTTCAAATTTGAAAGATATGAATTATCATCAATTTTTAAAAATTCAAGGTATAGGTAGTGTAAAAGCATGTGAATTATCAGCTCTTGTAGAAATCTCTAAGAGAATGAATGAAAAAAAGCTCAATTTAGAAAAAATTAAATTTAATAACCCAGAAATCGTTTATGAATTTTATAAAGAAGAATTAAAAGATAAGAAACAAGAATATTTTAATTGTTTATATTTAGATAACAAAAAACATTTGATAAAAGATTTAAATCTTTTTATAGGTACATTAAATCAAAGCTTAGTACATCCTAGAGAAGTATTTAAAAATGCAATTACCCTTAGTGCTTCAAGTATAATATGCGTTCATAATCATCCAAGTGGAGATGTAACACCATCAATTTTAGATAAAGAATTAACTATGCGTTTAAAAGAGGTTGGACATATGCTCGGAATACCAGTAGATGATCATATTATTATCGGAAACGAAAAATATTATAGTTTTTATGAAAATGATGAAATTTCACTTTTAAAAAACTAAAATTTATACTATAATCAAATGGGTGGTTTTATGAAAAAGAAAAAACTAGAAAAAAAATATATTTTAATAATTATCCTAATAAGTGCGACACTTTTTTTAGGATTTTCAGCAACCCTTATAAAAACAGATAGAAAACTAAATCCGGTAGAACAAATAATAAAAGACACATCATTAGTAGTTATTAAAATAGTTAACACACCAATAGATTTTATAAAAGATAAAATAAATGAAACAAAAGAAAAAAAGGATTTATACAAAAAATATAAAGAATTAGAAAAAAAAGTAAAAGAAACTGATTTAATTAATGCAGAAAAAAAAGAACTTGAAAGAGAATTAGAGGAAATGAAAAATTTGCTGGATTTAACAAGCGCTTTATCTGAAGATTCTTATTTAAATGCAACAGTTATAAACAGAAATTTAGGTTATTGGTATAATACTATTACAATAGATAAAGGAACTAACTCAGGTATTAAAGAAGATATGGCTGTAATTACAAGTGAAGGATTGATAGGTAAGATTGTTAAAGCTTCTAATTTTACAAGTACTGTAAAACTATTAACTAGTGAAGATGCTAATAATAAAACTTCTATTAGAATAGAAGTAAATGATAAATATATATATGGATTATTGACTGGATATAACAAAGATACAAATACATTTACAATAGAAGGAATATCTGATAATTCAGAAATCCCTAGCGGTTCTTTTGTAACAACTACTGGTATGGGTAATATATTTCCAAGTGGAATATTAGTTGGAAAGGTTAAAACAATATCAAAAGACCATTTTGATTTGGCTCGTACTATTGAAATTGAATCGGCAGTTGATTTTAATAATATTAGTTATGTCACTGTTTTAAAAAGAAAGGATTATCAGAAGTGATTCCAAGTATTATAATAATTTCATTTATTTTAGAGAATATAGTTTCAAATATAATCCCAGTTAATACTACTTTATTTAATGTTTGTTTTGTGCCTATTTCACTAATAATAATATATCCATATTTTAACAAATTTAATAATAAATACTTAGTAACTTGTTTTATTACAGGATTATGCTATGATTTAATTTTTACAAGTACTTTATTCTTTTATGCAATTATATTTTTAGTTATAGGCGTAGTTATAAAATATATTTGTAATAGATTATCAATTAATACAATAAGTATTAGTATATTATCAATTATAGTAATTTTATTATATAGAGTATTTGTTTATTTTGTTTTAGTGGTTATAAATTATTTTAAATATGATTTTAATTATTTATTAAAAAGTATATATTCATCAATCATATTAAATGTAATATATGCGATAATAATATATTTAATTACTGATTATATCAGTAAAAAATTGAAGATTCAAAAGAAAATATGATTTATTCATATTTTTTTTAATACCACATAAACTGTTGTAGGTGATAACTATGAAAACACATAAAATAAATCCATTGTTTTTATTTTTTAGTAAATTATTATTAGTAATAATAATATCATTATCCATACTAATTATGTGTAAAAAAGATAATAAATTTAAAAACATATTTCATAAATATGTATATGAGCAAAACATTTCATTTGCAACAATTAACAAATATTATACTAAATTATTTGGTAGCCAAATCCCATTTAAAAATTTTTTTGAAAGTAAAACCCAAACCGTATTTAATGAAAAATTAGAATATAGTCAATCTAACATTTTTAAAGATGGGGTTGTACTTAACGTAACAAAAAATTATATGGTGCCTATTTTAAAAAATGGTGTAGTTACATTTATAGGAGAAAAAGAAGGATATGGGCAAACAGTTATAATAGAGGGCGAAGATGGAGTAGATATATGGTATTCAAATATAGAAAATGTAAGTGTAAAAATGTATGATTATGTTGAATCAAAAAATTATTTAGGAAGTACTATTGATGATAAATTATACTTAGTTTTTAAAAAAGATGGGAATGTATTAGATTATAAAAAGTATATTTAAAGTAATACATATTCATTTGTTTTATTTTATAGTAGCATTCATTTGTGCACTTACAGGTCATTTTAAAATCTTTTTTTTATTTAGTATTTGTATTATTGTTCATGAAATGGGACACATTTTTGCCGCACTTTATTATAAATGGAACATAGTAAAAATAATTATACTACCTTTTGGTGGTATAACCATTTTTAATGAAATAATAAATAAACCTATAAAAGAAGAATTTATGATAGCTATAATGGGTCCGATTTTTCAAATTGTTTTTTATTTAATATTAGTTTTACTAGATATAAATAGTTTTGAATATATGATGATAAATAAGATAATTTTATTTATTAATTTAATTCCAATTATTCCATTAGATGGATCTAAAATAATAAAATTAATTGGTGATTATGTTTTATCATTTAACCTAAATTTAAATATTAATATAATAATATCATTTATATTTTTAAATATATTATTTTTTTATGGGATATATATATCAAATCTAAGTATTATTTTAATGAGTATATTTTTATTTAAAGAAAATATAAAGACTATAAAAAATAAAAAAACTATTTTTAACAAATTTTTACTTGAAAGAACAATGTATAATTTTGAATATAAAAAAATAAAACTTATAAAAAACAAAAATGTTAAAAAAATGAAAAGAGATTACTATCATTTATTTTTTTATAATCATACTTATTTAAAAGAAAGCGATTTTCTTAAGTTAAAGTTTGACTTATCTTATTATTTGTGATAAAATTCTAAATTGTGTAGAGCCTCACTCTACAACCGCACAAAAAAGGTTTTAAACGTAAGTACCTTAATGGCGAGTCTTAGATTTGAAGGAGGTAAATTATGAAAGCAGTAATTGAAACTGGTGGAAAACAATACTATGTAGAAGTTGGAAGCGTTATTTATGTTGAAAAAATAGATGCTGAAGCTGGTAGTGAAGTTAAATTTGATAACGTAATTATGGCAAATGGTACAGTTGGACACCCTTATTTAAATGCAAGTGTTTCTGGTAAAGTAATTAAGCATGGTAAAAGCAAAAAAATTAAAGTTTTTAAATACAATGCTAAGAAGAAATATCGTAGAACACAAGGTCATCGTCAACCTTACACTAAAATAGAAATTACTTCTATTAATGTTAAATAATATGACTAATGTTAATATAAAAAGAAAAAATAATCAAATTAATAAAATAGTAATCAAAGGACATACAGGTTACGATGTAATTGGACATGATATTGTTTGCTCAAGTATAAGTAGTATTGTAACTACTACATTAAATGCTATTATAAGATTAAATGATAAATCTATAACACATAAAGAATCATCAGGTAATGTAGAAATAAATATTTTAAATCATGATGAAGTTATAGATATATTAATAGATAATATGTTAGACTTATTAAATAGTTTATCAAAACAATATCCTAAAAATATAAAAATAAATGAGGAGGTGTAACTAATGCCTAGATTAATAGAATTAAATATACAATTATTTGCACATAAAAAAGGTCAAGGATCTACAAAGAATGGTAGAGATTCAATTTCTAAACGTTTAGGAGCTAAAGCTGCTGATGGAGAATATGTTACAGGTGGCTCAATTTTATATCGTCAACGTGGAACTAAAATTTATCCAGGTAAAAATGTTGGTATCGGAAGTGATGATACAGTTTATGCTAAAATCAGTGGATATGTAAAATATGAACGTGTAGGAAAATGTAAAAAACAAGTTAGTATTTATGAAGAAAGATAATTCTTTCTTTTTTTTTCACTAAATTTACACAATATCAACACCTTTTATTCATTATAATATATTATGATTTTATTGGTTTGGAGGTAGTATGGATATAAATAAATTTAGAAGAGTAGAAAAAAAATATCTGCTAACAAAAGAAAAATATGAATTATTAATTTCAAAAATTAGGAATCATATAACTGCTGATAAATATGATTATTCAACAATTTGTAATGTTTATTTCGATAATGATAATTATGATTTAATAACTAAATCAATTGAAAAACCGTTATATAAAGAAAAATTAAGAATTAGAAGTTATGGTATTCCAAGTAAAACTGATAAAGTATTTTTTGAAATTAAGAAAAAGTATAAAGGGATAGTTTTTAAAAGGAGAATTTCATTAACATTAAAAGAATTTTACGATTATTTAACTAAAGGAATTGTACCAAATGTAGATATTCAAGTAATGAATGAAATAGATTATATGATAAAATTATACAATTTAAAACCTAAAATTTTTATTGCATATGATAGATATTCATATAAAGGAAAAAACGAAAAAGAATTTAGAATTACTTTTGATAAAAATATTAGAAGTAGAAATAATTTTATAAATTTAGAAAATGGAGATAGTGGTAATGTTTTATTAAAAAAAGGAGAATATTTAATGGAAGTTAAAACATTAGATGCTTATCCCATGTGGTTTACAAATGTTTTATCTGAATTAGAAATTTATCCAACTTCATTTTCAAAATATGGAAATGTATATAAAAAACAAATATTTATAAAAGGAGAGTGTTAATATGTTTACAAGTATATTTGATTCTAGTACTTCTTTATCACTAGGATCTATAATGTTATGTTTCTTAACATCAATTATTTTAGGAATGGTTATAGCAATTACTCACATAAAAACAAGTGAGGGGTCTAAAAACTTCGCAACCACACTAGTAGTATTACCAGCTTTAGTGCAAGTAGTTATGATTATGGTAAATGGGAATTTAGGTACTTCAGTTGCAGTACTAGGTGCATTTGGACTTGTTAGATTTAGAAGTATTCCTGGTACATCAAAAGAAATAATGTTTATATTTTTATCTATGGCAATAGGACTTTCTGTTGGTATGGGTCAAATTTTATTTGCAATAATTACTACTATAATAATATGTATATTATTAGTGGTATTATCAGTTAGTAATTTTGGCAAAACAAAAAGTAATTATAAATACTTAAAAATTACAATACCTGAAAACTTAGATTATACAGATGTATTTATAGATGTATTTAAGACTTTTACAAGTGAAGCTGTTTTAGAAAAATCAAAAACAACTAATTTGGGAAGTATGTTTGAATTAACATATAAAATAAAATTATTACCACAAGCAAACGAAAAAGAATTTATAGATAATTTAAGAGTAAAAAATGGTAATTTAAGCATATCTTTATCAGAAAGAGTTATAATGCAAGAATTGTAGGTGAAAATAATGAAAGAGAAAAAAATTATTATTACAGTGATAAGTATATTTTTAACCTTAATAATAGGATGTACTATTTATTTTAAATTTATAAGAAAAGATAATACTGTATCACTTAAAACAAATCAAAGTGATAATATTGATGATATTGATTTTTCTAATTATAAAAAATATAGTATTAATTTAACAGATTCATATACTATTGAAAATGCAGGTGTATATACATTTACTGGAACATTAAATAATGGATCAATTACAGTCGATACTACAGATAATATAAAAATTATATTAGATAACGTTTCAATTACAAATGAAAGTGGTCCAGCAATATTAGTAGAAAATTCTAATGTTGTTTATATTGAAACTAAAGATGGTACAACAAATACTTTAACTGATGGTTCATCATTTAGTAACGAAGAATATGATGCTACAATTTATTCAAAAGATGATTTAGTGCTTTGTGGTAGTGGCACACTTATAATAAATTCAAATTATAATAATGCTATTAAAAGTAAAGACGATTTAAAAATTAAATCAGGCAGTTATGAAATAACATCCATAGATGATGGAATAATTGCAAAGGATTCACTTGTAATAGATAATGGTAAATTTACAATTGAAACAAAAGGTGATGCAATTAAAGCAACTAATGATGCAGATGAGAAATTAGGATATATTTTAATAAACGATGGAGAATTTAACATTACATCTACTACTGATGCTATTCAAGCAGTTACTGATATCACAATAAATAATGGAAAGTTTAATATTAAAACAAGTAATGGTAGTAGTAATGTAAGTACTAATTCTAATTGGGGTAATTTTACAGATAAAAATAGTAATGAATCAAGTGCAAAAGGTATCAAAGCACAAAATAACATAGTAATTAATGGCGGAACATTTAATATAGATTCAAGTGATGATAGTATTCACTCAAATAATTCAGTAAAAATAACTAATGGAAATATTACTATAAATAGTGGTGATGATGGTATACATGCAGATAGTACTATTATTATTGATAATGGTAATATAAATATCCAAAAAAGCTATGAAGGAATAGAAGCAAAAGAAATTACTATAAATAATGGTACAATTAATGTTGTCGCAAGTGATGATGGCTTTAATGGAGCAGGAGGTAATGATTCATCATCAATAGGTGGAAGACCAGGTGAAAATAATTTTTCTGAAGGAGGAGACTCTACTATCAATATTAATGGTGGAAGCATTTATGTAGACTCAAAAGGAGATGGCATTGATTCAAATGGAAGTATTTATATGAATGGTGGAACTGTAATTGTAAATGGTCCTACAGATAATGGTAATGGTGCACTTGATTATAACGCTGAATTTATAATAACTGATGGAACATTGATTGCTAGTGGTAGCGCAGGAATGTCACAAAGTATTTCATCTAATTCTAGCCAAAATGGCATAATGATTAATTTTAATTCAAGTATAAATAGTGGTGATGTAATCACAATTAAAGATAGTAATGATAATGAAATAATTACTTATTCATCAAGTAAAAATTATCAAAACTTAGTTATTTCAACGTCTGATTTAAAAACGGGTCAAACTTATACAATTTATACAAATGGAACTTCTTCAAAAGAAAACACTAATGGATTATACGAAAATGGTGGATTTAGTGGAGGAACACAATACCAATCATTTACAATAAATTCTATAATAACAAATATTGGAAATACTTCTTCAATGGACCGAGGACAAATGCAAAATGGACAAATGGCTCCAGCTAGAGATGAAAATCAAAAAATGCAAAGAAGGTAAAACTATTACATAATGTAATAGTTTTTTTGTGTTGACAAGAACTACTTTTTTGATGTATAATCATCATCGTGTAAAAAAAGTCACTTATTGTTGACAAAATAAAGTTTTTATGTTAATATATCAAACATATTTTTGAAGGGGGAATACATTTATGTATAACGAAAGAAAAGACGGTTTTACTATAAAGGATATAGTATTACAAATTTTATTTATTGCTTTATTTATTTTTATTTTAATTTGGTTATTTCCAATGAAGAGTGATTTAGATAAAGCTGTTTCAAAAATGAGTAAAAATACAACTACAGTTAAGACGGTATCAACTTATGATAACTCATTTAATAATAACATTTTGATGATGAAAGATGCAGCAAAAAGTTATTATACTACATCACGCTTACCAAAAAATGTTGGTGATAAAGTATCACTTACTTTAGGTAAAATGTTAGATATGAAAATTGTTTTACCTTTTACTGATAGTAATGGCAAATCATGTGATAAAGAAGCATCATATGTTCAAATTACAAAATTAGATGATGAATACGTTTTAAAAGTAAATTTAAAATGTTCAAAACAAGAAAACTATTTACTTGTTTATATGGGATGTTACCAATATTGTACAACTGATGTTTGTGAAAAAAATACTAGAGATGTTAAAACACCAGTGATAATTCCATCTACAGCTACAACAAGTAAAGGAAGTTATTCAAATTCAACTAAAACAAACACTACTAAGGTAAATACAAATAATACTACAAATAATACAAGTGACACAACTAACAAAAATGAATCTGTTACAAACAACGTATCAAATGTTACAAATAATGTTACAAATATAACTAACATAACAAATATAACTAACATAACTAATGTAACAGTTATTGTAAATAAAATAGAAAATAATGAACCAACTCCAGATACTCCATCTAAACCTGATACACCTAAAAATTATTTATATGAATACGCTAAATATAAATATGCTAAATATAAATATATCAAAACAACTAATGCATCATATTCTGCGTGGTCAAATTGGTCTAGTTGGTCTGGAACTAAAAAAGTTGCTAACGAATTGACACAAGTTGAAACTAAAACAGAAAAGAAATCAACTACTACATATAAAGAAGAAAAAGTATTAGTTGGGTACAAAGTTACAACAACTAATGATTTAAGTAAGCCAATTTATGAAAATCAACAAGTTGTAATTGGTACAAAACAAGAACAATATTGTAAGAGTTATGGAACAACATACGTTGGAACTGGTAAATATACATATGGAAGCTGGACTTTAAAAGAAAAAGGTAAAGTATTCTATAGTACACCTGCAAATACTGAAACAACATTATATGTTCCAGTATCAGGTCAAACAAGCGTATGTGTACAAAATTGTACTGTATCTAATTATGGTGTATATAATGTTTATACAAGAACAAAAACTGAAGTTAAAAAAGAACAATATGGATGTACTTCATATGGTACTAAAACTGTAAATATCTATGGTACTAAAAAAGTATTAACTGGATATGAACAAAAAACAACTAAAACACCAGTTTATGGTACTAAAAAAACTCCAGTTACTACAACTACAAACATTACATTATATCGTTATAGAACACGTAGTGTAATAGCAGGTAGTACAGCTTATAAATGGAGTGCTTCAATTAGTGATAAATCGCTTATTAGTGCAGGATATTCATATATGAACGTATCAAGTACTAAATGGTCAACTAGTACAAATGATAAATCTTTAATTAATGATGGTTATGGATATACTAACGAAAAAGATATAAAATGGTCAAGTAGTTCAAAAGACCAAAATTTAATTAAAGAAGGATATGTTGCTACTGGAAATAAAAAGGAAGTTTAATTAGGGGGTAATTTATATGAAAAAAAAGATAGCTAAAATTGCAAATAAAAATTTTAAAAAAATATTTTCAACATATAAAAAAGATATTGATTTATTAAGAAATAAATTTGATGAAAATATAATATTATTTGATTCTTATTTAGATGAAAAAACAAAAGATTATTGGATTGCTAAATTAGATAAAACTGTTAAAAAAGCTTATAAGCCATCATATTTAAAATCTAAATTAGCAGTACTTGGAACAACACTTGGGGTTTTGGTTGGTTCTTCGGCATGTGCTGATAGTAATTCAAAAAAACCAAAGTCAACACAAACTGTGCCAAATACAACTACTACAATAACAAACGAAGATAAAAAAATTGAAATAGCTAAGCCAATTGAACAACAAAATGAAGAAATTACAACAAGCAAAAAATCAACTGTGGATTTATCAAAATATGTATATGACTATCATGATTTTGATAAAGTTTCTAGTGAACTGGCTAATCTTGGAGATATAAATGTTTTAGCATTTAATTCTTGGCTAGCAGGTTCTAAAAATATGAGCGAAGATTCAGAATTAATGTTAAAATTTTATATCGCAGCAAATCATAACGTATTATATGAACCAAATTCAGTGTACGCAAGTATTATTCAAAAATATACTGCAACAGATTTGTATACATCTTTCTTTCAAGTAATTGATGATTTACAAGTAAAAGCAGTATTTGCTACTGAAAAAAATGATATTCATTTTTCAAAATATTTTATATCAACAACTGATAGAAAATATCTAGAAAATCTAGAAAGATTATTAATGAATTATAATAACGCTAAAGATAAAACAAATGCCCGTGAAGAAATTTCAAAATGGGTAGATCAAAATGTTGTTAGTCAAGATTATGGTAATGTAAGTAAAGCTGCTGTAATAGTAAGTTATAGACTTATTCAAAATGCTAGATTAACAAATGCTGTTGAAAATATTGCTGCTTTAGATAATGTTAAAGACTTAGATAAAGTAGATGATAAATATAAAACAACAACTGATTATTTAGTAACAAAATTCTTAGATTCAAAAGAAATATCTTGTAATGGATATGTTGAATCTAGTAAAGCAGTAAAAACAACTTTATCAGATGATTCAATTGATTTTATTGAAGGTGTAAAAGAATTTCATAACACATTATTTAATCAAACTTCATCAAAAGTTTCTGTAGAAGAATTAATTGAAATGATTAATTCAAAAAGAATTGAATATGTAAAATCAAATTCTATAAAAACAGCTGAAGAATTAAAAGATGAATATTTAGAAAAATTGAAAAAAGTAGACCCATCTAATCCTGTATTTAGTACAGTACCAAGTGGTGGAGAAACAGTTATTAGTTTATCTGAAAGCGAAAAAGCTCAAATCAGAAAACAAACTGAAAGTAAAACTTCATCTGCAACTGTAGTTAAAGATAATACTGGTAAGACATTAGCAACTGGTTCTAGTGCAAATACTTATGATACTACTGCTTATCAAAATGGATACAATGCTGGTAGTGCTCAAGGTGCTATAGATGGAGCTAGTGGAAAATCTAGAAATAATTCAACTTCAGGTAAGGCTGAATATGTAGAAGGTTATAAACTTGGTTATAATTCTTCTTACGATGACGCAAAAGCAGTTTATGATAAGGCTGTTGAACAAAATAAAAATCCAAAAGTAACTTATGAAAAAGTAGATAATTCAAACACAAAGCAACAAACAACTACTGACAGTAGTTCGAATGTTAAAACCGAAGCTAGTAAAACTGAAAGTAAAACTTCAAGTACACAGTCGTCTACTAATTCAACTCAAACAAATACTAGTTCATCAAGTGTTTCTACAAATGAAACAACTTCATTTGAATTTAGTGAGGGAGTTACAATGGATTCTAATGGTAACATTAGTTACAATGGATCTACTATTACATTAAGTGATGAAGATGCAGAATGGATTGCTTCAATGACTCAATCAAATTCTAGCGAAAACAAGGTCAAAACTTATACAAAATAGGGAGTAAACTTCCTATTTTGTTTTGACAAAGATTTATTTTTATGATATATTGTAATTACTATAGATAGGAGGGTAATATGAAAGATTTATACGTTTTTGAATATGTTAACGAAAATGAATTTAAAAAATTAGAGCGTTCATTAAAAAAATATAATATGCTTGCTTTCAAAAAATTATATTTTGAGTATTATCCTCAATTAAAAGAAGGTAAGTTTTTGGGAGAACTTGTTTCAACAAATCAAGAACAAAATACACAAACATATAAATTAAAGCTCCCAACAGATACACTTTTTTCAAAAGTGCATGGAGATGTTTGTTTACACTATATTGTTTATTTAGAACAAAATATTGTAATGCTAGATACCATTTCTCCAAAAGAAATTTTAACTGAAGGCCATCAATCAGAACTCGAGGTTTATAAAGGAGTTATGGTTTCAAAAGAACATTCTGATAAAGATATATTCAAAATAAATCTATTAAATATGATTCAAAAGTAATCATATTTTTTTAGATATAATTATTACTTTACAAAACAGAAGAAAATTTATAAGAATTATTTAAAAATTTATTGCATAAAATTTATTAATATGTTATTATATAAGAGCGTTAAGCAATGATGGACCTTTAGCTCAGTTGGTTAGAGCATCCGGCTCATAACCGGGCGGTCATAGGTTCGAGTCCTATAAGGTCCACCACTTGTGCGAGTGTGGCGAAATTGGCAGACGCACTAGACTTAGGATCTAGCGCCGTAAGGCATGGGGGTTCAAGTCCCTTCACTCGCACCATTTTAATAATTAAGTAGTTCACTTGTGAACTATTTTTTTAACTCAAATACCGACCCAGACCGCCCGATTATTTTACATAATTAATAATTTTAAAATTTTAATAAAGTTTTAAACAATTATTTTAAAATCATACAGTAGAGTCGGATGCTAGAAAAAAACACCTGGAGGAACAACATGAACGAAAATTACAAATTATTAATTGATAACTTTAAAAAAAATTGCAAGAAAAGGATATGTAAAAAGCTCAGCAAATGGTTTAGGAGCAATAGGATTAACATTTGAACATCTTCTTGGTAAAGAAAATGATAGTATGTATTTTCCTGATTATTATGGCATCGAAATAAAGTGTAGCAGTAGATTTAGCAGATATCCAATTTCACTTTTTTCATGTGCATTTGATGGGCCAACATTTCCTGAAATTAATAGATTAATAGAAAAATATGGATACTTTGATAAAGATTTCAAAGACAAAAAAGCTTTACAAGAAATACTTAGTTGTAAAAATCAAAAAAAAGTAAATAATTACATATTCAAATTTGATATAGATGAAAAAGAAGAAAAACTATTTCTGTGCATATACAATTTAAATGGAGAATTAATTGAACGAAAATCTTTTGTATATCTAGATACAATTTATAACCATTTGAAATTAAAACTAAGTAGTATGGCTTTAGTTTATGCAAGCACAAAGAAGTGTAGTGCAGAAGATCAATTTAGATATTACAAAATTACCATATATGAATTAATTGGTTTTCATAAATTTATAGAATTATTAAAAAATGGAACAATAAATATATCATTATCATGTCGAATTGGCAAAAGTGGTAAATACGCTGGTAAATACAAAAATAAAAATTTAGTTTTTGAATTGCAGAAAAAAGATATAAATAAATTATTTAAAGAAATATATACATATAATCATGACATACAAAACACATCTAATTTTCAAATTATCAATCTTTAAAATTTGAAAAAAACATCTTAAAATGATATTATTATATTGAATACATTATCTTGCAAATAATATAATAAATAAAGGCAGTGATTAAATGAAAATTTATAATACTTTAACAAAAAAAGTAGAGGAATTTATTCCAAATGATAAAAAACAGGTAAAAATGTATACATGTGGACCTACCGTGTATAATTATGCGCATATTGGAAATTTAAGAACTTATGTTTTTGAAGATATTTTAGAAAAAACATTAAATTATATAGGGTATGATGTAAAACGTTGTATGAACATAACGGATGTAGGACACATGACTAGTGATGCTGATACTGGTGAAGATAAGATGCTAAAAGGTGCACAAAGAGAAAACAAAACAGTATATGAAATAGCTCAATTTTATACTGATGCATTTTTTAGCGATTTAAAAGATTTAAATATAAAGAAGCCTGATATAATTTCAAAAGCATCAGATAATATAGATGAATATATAAAAATAGTTGAGCAATTATTAAAAAAAGGATATGCATATTTAGCAAACAATAATGTATATTTTGATGTTAGTAAAGTAAGTAATTATTATGACTTATCTGGAAAAAATAAAGAAGATTTATTAGTTGCTGTAAGAGAAGATGTTGAAGAAGATGAATTTAAAAGAAATCCAGCTGATTTTGGACTATGGTTTACAGTTTCTAAGTTTTCAAATCAAGTTATGAAATGGGATAGCCCATGGGGTATTGGATATCCAGGATGGCATATAGAATGTTCCGGTATAGCACTTAAATATTTAGGTGATAAACTAGATATTCATTGTGGTGGAGTAGATAATATATTCCCACATCATACAAATGAAATAGCGCAATCAGAAAGTTTTATAGGACATACTTGGTGTAAATATTGGATGCATGGTGAACATTTAAATGATAAAACAGGTAAAATGAGTAAGTCAAAAGGGGACTTTTTAACACTTTCATTATTAAAAGAAAAAGGATATGATCCTTTAGTATATCGTATGTTTTGCTTACAATCGCATTATAGAAATCAATTAGTATTTAGCTATGAAGCAATGGATATAACAACAAATGCATATAATAAACTTATTAATAAAATAAAATCTATAAAAGATAATAATTGTGGCAAGTTAGACCAAGATAAAATAAATAATTATAAATCCGATTTTATAAAAGCTTTAGAAAATGATTTAAATACATCTAGTGCATTAACAGTTCTTTATAATGTATTAAAAGATAATGAAATCTCTAATAAAACAAAATTATTTTTAGTAGGTGACTTTGATAAAGTTTTATCGCTAGACCTACTTAATGATAGTTGTGATGTATTAGATTTAGAATTAAAAGAATACATAGAAACTATGATAAATTTAAGAAATGAAGCTAAAAAAAATAAAGATTATAATAGAGCAGATGAGATCAGAAATGAATTATTAAATAAAAAAATAGTATTAAAAGATACTAAAGATGGAACAATATATGAAATAAAGTAGATATATAAAATTCTATTGACAACACTTAAATATTAATGTAAAATGTAACGTGTAGCCAATAGATTTGGAGTGGTACTCAAGAGGCTGAAGAGGCGCCCCTGCTAAGGGTGTAGGTCGGGCAACTGGCGCGAGGGTTCAAATCCCTCCCACTCCGCCATTTAAATTTGTTATTAATACTAATTTATGATATAATAGATTAGTATTTTTTATTTTTAAACAGAAAGGAGTGGGAGAGATGAGTAAAATTAAAATATTCGCTTTAGGCGGACTTAATGAAGTTGGAAAAAACATGTATGTCGTTGAAGTGGATAAGGATATATTTGTATTTGATGCAGGTTTAAAATATGCTGATGATAAAATGCTTGGAGTAGATTATATAATACCTGACTTTGAATATTTAAAACAAAATAAAGATAGAATTAAAGGTATTTTTGTAACTCATGGTCATGATCAGCAAATGGGAGCGTTACCAGATATTTTAAATGAAGTAGATTTACCTGTTTACGGTACAACTTTTACAATAGAAGTTATTAAAGGTCAATTAATAGAGGAAAATATAAAAACAGATAACTTACATATTTTAACACCTCATAGAAAAATTGATTTTGGTAAAAATAGCATTTTTCCAATTAGTTTAACACATTCTGTACCTGATACTGTAGGATATGTTTTAAATACTCAAGATGGGGCAATAGTATATACAGGTAATTTTGTATTTGACTCAACAATGATGGGACATTATAAAACAGATATTGGTAAACTAGCATATGTTGGTAAACAAGGTGTTTTATGTTTAATGAGTGAATCAATGTATGCTGAAAAAAGAGGATTTACTTCACCAAATCATAGAATGGCTAGTGCTCTTGGAGAGGTTATAACAAAAAATGAAGGTAGAATATTACTAAATTTATCCCAGGCACAGTTTTATAGAATTCAAGAACTATTAAGTGTTGTTAAAGATACAAACCGTAAAGTAATTATAATGGGTAAAAAATTAGAATCAATTATATTAAAATCTATTGATATGAAATATATTGATTTTGATAAAAAACAAATTTCTAATATTCATCATGTTAATGATGAAGGAGTTATTGTTATTATTTCTGATGAAAGAGAAAAACCTTTTTCAAATATTTCAAGAATAGTAAAAGGATACGATAAATTTATAAAAATAACAAACAAAGATACAGTCGTATTTGCAAGTCCTATATATGATGGAATGGAAAAAAGTTCTACAAAATTATTTGATGATATTTCAAAAATAGATTCTAATTTAATTATTTTATCATCTAAAAAATACTTATCATGTCATGCTTCAAGTGAAGATTTGATGCTAATGATAAACTTGATGAATCCAAAATATTATTTCCCAGTAATTGGAGAATATAGACATCAAGTAGAAAATGCAACATGTGCACAAAACATTGGAATGGATAACGATAATATATTATTAAAATTAAATGGAGAAGTGGCTGAATTTGTTGGTGGAAAACTAGTTGAAACTGGTGAAAAAATTAAAATCGATGACATTTTAGTAGACGGTAAAACAGTTGGAGATATAGGAGAACTAGTGCTTAAAGATAGAGAATTACTAGGTGATAACGGTATAGTAATCGTTAGTGTTACTTTAGATAAAACAAATCATAAAATTTTATCAGGTCCAGATGTTTTAACAAGAGGATTTATTTATGTTAAAGATAATATTGATTTAATAAAAGAATCTGAAAATTTATCACTAGAAGTCATAAAAGAAAACATTAAGCCAAATTATGTAGATTTTAATAAAATAAAATTAGGTATACGTGATAAACTTGGAAAATACTTATATTCACAAACTGAATGTAAGCCAATGATTTTAATAGTTATGCAGGAGGTGTAACATGAAAAAAACAGTATTACTTTTGTGTGTATTTGTTTTATTAACAGGTTGTGGTTCAACTAAGAATAAAAAAAGCACTGAAACAAAAAAAATCACTTGCTCGTTAAAACAAATCGATAATGGTTTTACAAGTATATCTGAAGTGAAAGTTAATTTTAGTAATAATGTAATAGATAATTACACAACTTCTACTAATATAGAGGTACCGGATGAATATACTAATTTAATGGATACTCTATTAAATCAGGCAAAAGAACCATTTTTAGAGTATGAAAATTTAAGTGGAATTACAATAGATTCTAAATCAGATAAAGATTCTATATATGTTGCTTTAACTGTTGATTCAAACAAAGTTGAAGAAAAGGATTTAGAAAAAGTTAATGAACTACTTGATTTATCATCTGATTATAATACAATAAAAAATTCATTCGAAGCATTAGATTATGAATGCAAATAAAAACTTGTTTATCAAGTTTTTATTTTTAATTTAAAATATATATGCTATAATTATAGTAGGTGATTTTATGACATATTTAGATTATAGTGCAACAACGCCAGTCAATGATGAGGTGTTAGATACATTTGTAAAATGCAGTAAGGAATTTATTGGTAATCCAAATTCATTACATAAATTAGGAGTTGAAAGCAAAAAAATAATTGATGCTGCAACTAGTCAAATAGAAAATTTATTAAACTTAAAAGATAAAGAAATTATTTATACTAGTGGATCTTCTGAATCTAATAATTTAGCTATTAAAGGTATAGCGCTTAAATATCAAAATAGAGGGAAACATATTATTACAACACCTTTAGAGCATTCTTCTATTTATGGACCAATTTCATTTTTACAAAATTTAGGATTTGAAGTTGACTTTGTTAAATTAGATGAAAATGGACAAGTAGATTTAAATAATTTAAAAGAATTAATGCGTGATGATACAATATTAGTTAGTATTGCTTCGGTTAATAGTGAAATAGGTATAATGCAGCCAATTGATGAAATAGGTAAATTTTTAAAAAACTATCCTAAATGCTTTTTTCATAGTGATTTCACACAAAGTATGGGTAAAACAAGTATTTCACTTGAAAATGTAGATTTAGTTAGTTTTTCTTCGCATAAATTTTATGGCTTAAAAGGTATTGGAGTTTTATTAAAAAGTAATAACATAAAACTAGAACCAATTATTCATGGTGGAAAAAGTACAAGCATTTATAGAAGTGGTACACCAGCCCTTCCTTTAATTGTATCTTTATCTAAAGCTTTAAGATTAAGTTTAAATGAACTAGATAAAAAATATAAAAGAGTAGATAAACTAAATAAAGAATTAGTTAAATTTTTAAGTGAATACGATATTTCAATAAATCATAATGAATACTGTATTCCACATATGTTAAATATTAGTTTAAAAGGAATTAAACCTGAAACATTTTTACATGCATTAGAAGAAAGTGAAATTTATATTTCAACACAAAGTGCATGTTCAACTAGTAGTTCTTCACGTGCAGTACAAGCATTTACAAACGATGTAGAAAAGGCAAAATCTAGTATTAGAATAAGTTTATCTTATTTAACAACAGATGACGAAATAGAGTTTTTTAAGCAAAAATTTGATGAATGTATAAAAAGATTGGGGTAAAATATGAAAATAGTAAAAATAACATCTACTTGGTGTCCAAGTTGTATAATTATGAATAATGTTTTTAATAAAATAAATAAAAAATATCCTGATTTAGAAGTAATAACATATGATTATGATTTTGATGAGGAAATGGTTAGTAAATATAATGTTGGTGAAATATTACCAGTATTAATATTTATGGAAGACGATAAAGAAATTGGAAGATTAATTGGTGAAAAAAGTTTTGATGAAGTAGAAAAATTTTTGAAATGAGTGGTTTGATGAGAAAATATATAGGGTTATTAATTTTAAGCGCAGTATTATTATTACCTGGTAGTGCTAGTGCTAGTGAGAAATTAAATATATATTTCTTTAGAGGTGATGGATGTCCACATTGTGCTAAAGAAGAAGAATTTTTAGAAGATATAAAAGAAAAATATGATTACGTAGACATCCATGAATATGAAGTATGGTATGATAAAACTAATCAAGAATTATTAGGTAAAGTAAAAAAAGAATTAAGTGTTGATAATAGTTATGTGCCTTTTACCGTTATTGGTACAAAATATTTTACTGGATATAATGATAATATTGGCTATCAAATTGAAAATGCAGTTAAAGAAAAAGATACAAGCGTCAATTTAGTAAGTCAAGTTATAGACGGTAAAACTGATATTTTAAAGAATTTGAAGAAAAAAGAAAAAAAAGATTCTAATATAAATGTTCCAATATTAGGGAAAGTAGATGCTAAAAAAGTATCACTTCCACTTTTATCAGTTGTAATAGGACTTGTTGATGGTTTTAACCCATGTGCTATGTGGGTGTTATTATTTTTAATTAGTATTTTAATTGTAATGAAAGATAGAAAAAAAATGTGGATATTAGGTCTAACATTTATAATATCATCAGCATTAGTTTATTTACTTTTTATGGTAGCATGGTTAAAAGTAGCTTTATCAATTAACCAAATAATTTGGGTTAGATCATTAATTGCAATAGTAGCTTTAATTGGTGGAGTAGTAAACTTAAGAAGTTTTTATAAAACCATAAAAGAAAAAGATGTAGGGTGTACTGTAACAGATAAAGATCAAAAGAAAAAAACAATGGAAAAAATAAAAAAATTTACTAGTGAAAAAAGCTTTATTTTAGCGATACTTGGTATAATGGCGTTGGCATTTTCTATAAATTTAGTAGAACTTGCTTGCTCTGCAGGACTTCCACTTTTATATACACAAGTACTTTCAATGAATAACTTAAATAATGTAGAATATATTGGATATATTTTACTTTACATATTATTCTTTATGCTAGACGATTTAATAGTATTTTTTATAGCGATGTTTACTATGAAATTAACAGGTATTTCAAATAAATATAGTAAATATTCCCATTTAATAGGTGGAATAATAATGTCTTTAATTGGAATACTTTTACTTGTAGCTCCAAAAATACTTATGTTTGGATAAACATTCTTTACGAATGTTTTTTTTTTAAATTTGACTTTTTAATAAAAATAGTTATAATAGTGTAACCAATGGGGGAGGAAGTATGATGCAGTCAGATTTAAGAGTAATAAAAAAATTATATGGTGAACCTTTTATGCATATGTGTAAAAAACTGTTCCCAACATTACTTGAAACTGATGGATTATTAAGTAAAATACTTATGGATAATTTTAATCCATGTATATATTTATTTAAGGATTTAGTTGAACAAAATAAAATAATAGAATTTAAGGATTATATATATAGTAAAATTGATTTACATACAAACAAAATTAAAAGTGACAAAACACCATTTGAATTAATGGATGAAGCTGGATATGAATTGTTTGAATGTAAAACAGAGGAAGATATACAAAGTTTTAAAAGATATTATGCAAAAGGTGAAGAATTATGTACATTTGATCAAAATAAAATAAACAGCTATTATGTTTTTTTTGCAGTTTTGAAAAATGTTGATCAAATAAAAAGAGAAGATTTTATAAAACCTGATAGACAAGATAAATATGGTACTAGTGTAATTAGTATTCAGTTTACTAGAGGTATTAATAATACATTATCAATAAAAAATAGATATAATCATAAAGTTAAAAATCCTGATGCTACATTTAGTAATAATTTAGAAAATATAATAGAGGGATTAACATCAAGTTTTGAAAAACATTATAATTTAAGAATAAATGAAATTACTAAATCAAAATTAGAACTAGATAATTATGTTTTAGGACCAGATGGTATTTATTATAAGTATAATTATAAAATAAATAACAATTATTATTGCAATAATAATATAATTGTAACTGAATTTAATGTTATAAAATATCCTAGTGAAAAATATGTAATAATGGATTATTTTATATTAGATTTAGTAAACAAAAAAATCACTTTAAAAGATAACAATATTAAAGATTCTTTTATTGATGAATTTAATGATATTCTAAAAATTGAAGTAAAAAAAGAAATAGATGGTAAAAATATCTACATTTATAAAGAAAATAACATTATAATTGTAAAAATTGATTCGAAATCTAGAATAGTTAGCTATTATAATGAAAAAGTAGATGAAATTGGTGATAATTTTTTATCGAGAAATAATTGTTTAGAAAAATTTTATGCACCTAATGTACATAGTATTGGAGATTGTTTTTGTTTACATAATACTTCTTTAACAGAATTTTACTGTCCAAATTTAGAATATGCAGGTAATAATGTCTTATATTATAATGATTCATTGGAAAGCATAGATTTAAGTAATACTAAAAAAGTAGGACATTCTTTCCTTAAAAATAACACAAAAATAGAAATTGTTGATTTATCTTCTTTAGAAGAACATGGTGAATACTTTTTTGAAAAAAATAGTAATGTTAATTCAAAGAGATTAATTAAGGTATTATAGTTGTAAAAATAAGTAAAAAATCAAACTTTGTTTGGTTTTTTATCTTTTTTTTGGTATAATATCATGTGTATAACGGTAATTCGAGGTGAATATATGGCAAAATATGATGAGAGTTCAATAAAAATATTAGAGGGCTTAGAAGCTGTAAGAAAAAGACCTGGTATGTATATTGGCTCAACAGATAAAAGAGGACTTCATCATTTAATATGGGAAATAGTGGATAATGCTATAGATGAAGTAATTAATGGATACGGTAAAAAAATTAAAATAACACTTCATAGTGATAATAGTGTAAGCGTTAAAGATGAAGGCCGTGGAGTTCCTGTTGGAATGCATGCTAGCGGAATGTCAACACCAGAAGTAATTTATACAGTATTGCATGCTGGAGGTAAATTTGAAAGTGGTGGATACAAAGTATCTGGCGGACTTCATGGAGTAGGAGCTAGTGTAGTTAATGCTTTATCTAAATGGATGGAAGTTCATATAAAAAGAGATGGATTTAATCATTATATAAGATTTGAAGATGGTGGAAAAACAGTTGTTCCATTAAAGAAACTTGATAAAACTGGAAGTACTGGAACTGAAGTAAGATTTATGCCAGATGATACTATTTTTTCAACAACTCATTTCTCTTTTACTACAGTTTGTGAAAGAATGCAAGAATGTGCATTTTTATTAAAAGGATTGACTGTTGAAGTAGTAGATGAAGAAGATGACAAACGAGAAATCTTTCATTATGAAAATGGACTTAATGCATTCGTAGAATATTTAAATGAAGATAAAAAGCAATTACATAAAGTAGTTGATATGAGTGGTATTAAAGAAGGAATTAATGTAGAAGTAGCTTTTCAGTATACAGATACATATAATGAAAATATTGTTTCATTTGTAAATAATGTTAAAACTAATGATGGTGGATCCCATGAAGTTGGATTTAAAACTGCTCTTACTCGTGTATTTAATGATTATGCGAAAAATAATGGATATTTAAAAGCAAAAGATAAGAACTTAGAAGGAAATGATACACGTGAAGGATTAACTGCAATAATTAGTCTTCAAATACCAGAAAACATTTTGCAATTTGAAGGTCAAACAAAAGGAAAACTTGGTACACCTGTAGCTCGTACAGTAGTTGAATCAATTGTAAGTGAAAAATTACAGTTTTTCTTGGAGGAAAATAAAGAAGTAGCAACAATCTTACTTGATAAAATGGTAAAGAGTAAAATTGCTCGTGAAGCAGCGCGTAAAGCAAGAGATGCAGCACGTAGTGGTAAAGGTAAAGAAAAAAAGGAAAAAATATTAAGTGGTAAGTTAGCAAAAGCAACAGGTAAAAATGTAAATTTAAATGAATTATTCTTAGTAGAGGGTGATTCAGCCGGTGGTTCAGCAAAAACAGGTCGTAATCGTGAAACACAAGCAATACTTCCACTTAGAGGAAAAGTATTAAATTGTGAAAAAGCATCAAGTAATGATATACAAAGCAATGAAGAATTAAATACTTTAACTTATGCAATAGGGGCTGGGATTGGTAATGATTTTAATCCTAGTGAAAGTAATTATGGGAAAGTAATAATTATGACCGATGCTGATGATGATGGTGCACATATTCAAATTCTTTTACTAACATTTTTCTATAGATTCATGCGTCCTTTAATAGAAGCTGGAATGCTTTTTATTGCAAATCCTCCTTTATATGCACTTGATTTTGGTAAATATAAGGAGTATGTAGCAACAGATGAAGAATTAGAAATTAGAAAAAAAGAAGTAAAAGGCTCTTACAAAGTTCAAAGATTTAAAGGATTAGGTGAAATGGATGCAGATGAGTTATATGATACAACAATGAATCCTGAAACACGTAGTTTAATTAAAGTAAGTATTACTGATGCTGCGCTTGCTGAAAAAAGAGTATCTGTGCTTATGGGAGATAAAGTAGAACCTCGTAAGGAATGGATTGAAGAAAACGTTGACTTCACATTAGAGGATAATTTTAGGAGGTAATCATGAAAAAGCAAGAAAAAACAATAGTTGAAAAAATATATGATTATACACTAGAAGATATAATGGGTGAACGTTTTGGACGATATTCTAAAAGTATAATACAAGATAGAGCTTTACCTGATGTAAGAGATGGATTAAAACCAGTTCAAAGAAGAATACTATATACAATGTGGGAAGATAAAAATACATTTGATAAACCTTACAGGAAATGCGCTAAAGCTGTAGGTGATGTAATGGGTAAGTATCACCCACATGGTGATTCTTCTATATATGGGGCTATGATTTATATGTCTCAGCCTTGGAAAATGAGAGAAGTATTTATAGATATACATGGTAATAATGGGTCAATTGATGGAGATGGCCCTGCTGCATATCGTTATACAGAAACTCGTCTTACAAAGTTAGCTGAAGTAATGCTTAAAGATATTAATAGAAATTCTGTTGAAATGACACTTAACTATTCAGATGAGGATCTAGAACCGACAGTTTTGCCTGCAAATTTTCCAAACTTGCTTGTAAATGGTTCAACTGGTATATCTGCAGGATATGCAACAAATATACCACCACATAATTTAAGTGAAGTAATAGATGCTACAATACATAGAATAGATAATCCAAAATGTGATTTAGATTCTATTTTAAATATAGTACAAGGACCTGATTTCCCAACTGGTGGAGTTATTGAGGGTAAATCTGGTTTAATAAATGCTTATACTACAGGACGTGGTAAAGTAGTAGTAAAAGCAAAAACTGAAATTACTGAAGTAAAAGGTAAAAAACAAATAGTAATACATGAAATTCCATATGATGTTGTTAAAGAAAATTTAAGAAAAAAAATAGAAGATATTAAAATAGATAAAAAAATTGAAGGTATAGCTGATGTGATTGATGTATCTGATAAAGAGCACATGGCAAAACTTATTATAGAATTAAAAAAAGACGCTAATGCAGAATTAATTCTTAATTATTTATTTAAAAATACTGATTTACAAGTAAATTATAATTTTAATATGGTTGCAATTGTAAATAAAAGACCAAAACAATTAGGAATTATAGAAATTCTTGATGCATTTATTCTTCATCAAAAAGAAGTAATACTAAGACGAACTAAATTTGACTTAGAACATGCTAAGGCAAGATTACATATCGTTGAAGGTTTGCTTAAAGCTATGGATATACTTGATGAAATAATAAAAGTTATTAGAAAATCAAAAAACAAATCTGATTCAATTGATAATTTAGTTAAAACTTTTGATTTTACTGTTGAACAAGCTACAGCGATTGTTACAATGCAATTATATAGATTATCTAATACTGATGTTAATCAATTGTTAGATGAAAAAAACAATTTAAATAAAATGATTGAATTCTTAAATTCTATTTTAAATGAAGAAAAAGTATTAAAAAAACAAATGAAAAAAGAATTAAACGAAATAAAAAAAGCATATGGAAATGAAAGAAGAACTTTAATTAAAGATGAAATTACAGAAATTAAAATTGATTTAAAAGAAATGATTCCAAAAGAAGATGTAGTAGTAGTTGTAACACATGAAGGCTATGTAAAAAGAGTATCATTAAGAAGTTTCCAATCAACAACAGATGAAACGACATTGAAAGAAGGAGATTATGTAATTGGTAAATATTTAATAAATACATTAGATACTTTATTAATGTTTACTGATAAAGGTAATTATTTATATATTCCAGTACATGAAATACCTGATTTAAAATGGAAAGATTTAGGAAAACATGTAAGTAATATTATAAAAATTTCACAAGATGAAAATATTGTTGCATCTATGAAAGTACATGATTTTAATGAGTTGACAGACATTACTATATTTACTAAAAATGGAATGGTAAAACGAAGTCATCTAAGTGAATTTATGGCTAGTAGGTATTCTAAACCTATAACTTGTATTAAATTAAAAAATGATGATGAAGTAGTAAGTGTTTGTACAAATATTGATAACACAGTTTCAGTTATAACTTATAGAGGATATATAGTAAGTTATGATATGTCTGAAATTCCTGTTGTTGGACTTAAAGCAAGTGGAGTTAAATCAATAAGTTTAAAAAATGATTATGTAGTAAGTGCTCATGTATATGATAGAGATGTAGCAAATTATTTATGTGTCGTTACACTTAAAAATACAGCTAAAAGAGTAAAACTTTCTGATATAGAACTAACAACTCGTGCTAGACGTGGTGTTCAAATTATTAGAGATGTTAAAACAAATCCATATTATATTTTAAAAACATTAATTGTAAATTCAAAATCTGATATAAAAGTAAAGACAAATAGTGATTTATTATCTATTAAATCAAGTGAACTTCCAATTATGGATAGACTTTCAACTGGAAGTATGATTTCAAAAGAAAAAATAGTTGATATTTTTAATGAAGTAGAACTAGTTGAAAACGAAGAAAAAGAAAAGAAAACTGAAGTATCAACTGAAGAAGAGATTGAAATACTTGATTTAGATAAAATTGATGAAAAAATAATGACTATAGATGATTTTTTAGATGATTTTGATGTTTAAAAAGAGTTTATACTCTTTTTTCTTTACATAAAAAAATATAAGTTATATAATATAAAACCAGGTGAGGCTATGATTGATAATAAAATACCACTTAGTATTGATAACAGGAATTTGTATTTAAAGAAAAATGAAAAATTTAAATTATTATATGACGATTTAAATAATTTTTTGAGTGATGAAAAATATATAAAAAACAAAGATTTTACTGAACATTTATGGTTTTCAAATGAAATAAAATTCAATAATACAATAGAAGGTTATAAAGATGATGTAGAATTGATTAGTTCTGTTATAAAAGATAATAATAGAAGTATTTCATATAAAAAAAGAAAAAGAATTATTAATTTATTTAGAGGGTATCAATATATACTTAAAAATAAGGATATAAATAAAGAAACTTTAAAAAATTTATATAATATATTATCTAAAGGTCTATTAGATGAAAGTGATTTAAAACATATGGGAAAATATTATCGTGAAGACAGAGTATTTATTTATTTTTCATCAAATATTGATATAATACCGGATGAAGGTATTGAGTTTAATAAAATTGATGAGTATATGAATAATTTATTTGAATATATTAATAAAAATAAAGGTGATAATCAAACTGATAATTTTATAATTTCTCAAATAATTCACTTTTACTTTGTATATATACATCCTTATTTTGATATAAATGGAAGAACTAGTAGAACACTTAGCATGTGGTATTTATTAAACAATAATTCAGAACCATATATTATATTTAATAGAGGTATACCATATAAAATAAATGATTACTATAAAATTATTAAAGAAACAAAATATCATCATAATTTGACATATTTTATAAACTATATGATGGAAACAATAAAAAAGGAATTAGAAAAAGAATATATAATTGATATGGTAGAACAAAATTATGGAAGTGAGTTAGATATAATAAATAGACAAACTATTCATCAAATTTTATCCATGAATGGAATATTATCATTAATTGATTTTACGACTTTTTATAATCATTATAATACAAAAATAAAAACACTCGATGCATATAAAAAACTAATTCTTCCACTTCTAGAATTAAATATTTTGGATTATGATAGATCCACTAAAAAAAATATAACACCACATATGAATAACTTTACATTTAAAATAAATGAAAAGAAACTTGATTTTGATAAATCAAAAATAAAATATATAAAATTAAAATAATCACATATAATGTAATAGGTGATTATATGGCAAATAAAAATGAATTTAAAGCATTTGTTAAAGATAACCCTAAATTAATAAAATATGTTAATAATGGTGAAATGACATGGCAAAAATTTTATGAAATGTATGATTTATATGGATCAGATAATAGTGTGTGGGATAAATATTTAAATGTTTCAACTAATACTACAATTGATGCTCTTTCTTGGATAAAAAATATTGATATGGATATGATTCAAAGTAGTATAAACAGTATGCAGCGTGTAGTTGGATTGTTGCAAGATTTTACAAAAAAAGATACTAATACTCAAGAAGAATATAAACCAAGACCGCTTTATAAACATTTTGAGGATTAATGACATTAGATTTACAATTTAGAATTAAAAATAATCCAAACTATGAAAAATATTTAAGAGAACATTCATATTGGTATAAATATTTAAATAGGGATCCATCTTCATTTAATAAATTTGAAATGGAGGCAAAAGAGTTTTTTAAATTAAGACCGACAGATAAATTAGAAAGAATATTAAATGGAATTGAAATATTTGAATCAATTGTGTCTACGTTAAAATAATGTTATAATTGTGTGGGTGTAAAAAATGAGAGTTATAAGTGGTAAATATAAAGGTATAGTTTTAAATGGTTTTAATATAGATGGTACAAGACCTACAATGGCTAGGGTAAAGGAATCTGTCTTTGGTAGTATTCAAAATAAACTTAAAGGTAGTGTAGTACTTGATTTGTTTGCGGGTTCTGGCCAACTTGGAATTGAAGCATTAAGTAATGGGGCGTCTTATTCTTACTTTGTTGATAAATCAGAAATTTGTGTTAAAACTATAAAAGAAAATTTAAAAAAAATCAATGATAATAATAATACTGTATTAAATATGGATTATAAAAAAGCATTATTAAGTTTAAAGGGAAAAATCAAATTTGATATTATTTTTATAGATCCACCATATAATGATTTTTTAATAAATGATGCGCTTAATAAAATTTATGAGTATGATTTACTAAGTGATGATGGTTTGATTATATGTGAGTATGAAAATGAAAATATTAATAATGAAAATTATAAAATAATTAAGAAAAAAAGATATGGTAATAAAAATATAATAATTTATAATTGATTATTTTCAAATTTAATGTATACTTAATTAAAAGGAGGTATTATGATGAAGATAGTAACTACAGATAACATTAAAGGGTATGAGATTGTTGAAACTATTGGAATGGTAAAAGGACAAATAGTTCAATCTAAAAACTTTGGTAAAGACTTTTTAGCTGGGGTTAAGAATATTGTAGGTGGCGAAGTAAAGAACTATACAGAAATGTTAAGTGAAGCTAGAGAAATCGCAACTAATAGAATGATTGAAGAAGCAAAAAGTTTAGGCGCTGATGCAGTTGTTTCAGTTAGATTTGGTACTTCTGCAATAATGCAAGGAACTGCTGAAATAATTGTTTATGGAACTGCAGTAAAATGTAGAGAATTAAATTAGAAAAAGTAAAAAAAATTTACTTTTTTTATTTTTATGCAGGTATTTTTATTTTTTCACCGAATTATATAAGTAGGGAGGTGAGAAATGAAAAAATATCCATTTGTTAAGCAACCTTATCAAAAGGATTGTGGTGTAAGTTGTTTATCTATGATTATAAAGTACTACAAAGGTAATGTCCCAATATCAAAACTTAGAAGTATGTCAAAAACTACTAATGAAGGGACAACGGCATTTCATCTACTTGAAGCAGCAAACAACTTAGGATTTACAACAAGTGGTATTAAATGTGAGATTGAGGATATAGAAAATCTTTGTCCATGTATTGCTTTTGTTACTATAGATAAAATTTTTAATCATTATGTAGTTATATATAAAATAGATTTATTTAAAAAAGAGATTACTATAGCTGATCCATCTAAAGGCATTACAACATTGAACTTTGAATCATTCAAAGCTATTTGGAATAATGTAATATTATCTTTTAAATTAATTAATAAACCCCCTATATATAAAAATCACTCTATTTTAAACTATTTTAAGAAATGGGTAATGCCTTATAAAAAACCAATCATTTATACATTAATCTTATCATTTTCAATAGTAACTTTTTCTATATGTGCATCTTTCTTTTTAGAAAAATTACTCAAATATAGTAATCATATAAATCGTGTTTGTTTAATATTTTTATGTAATTATTTATTGAAAACATTAATTACTTATTTTCGTAATAATATTTTTATAAATATAACTACAAATATAGATTGCAATATAACAAATGATATTTTTTCAAAAATTATAGACCTCCCTTATTTATCTTTTTGTAATAAAAAAAGAGGAGAATATATTTCACGCATGAGTGATTTAAGTAATGTTAGAAATATTATTACTAATGTTTTTATTAATTTAATTGTAGATATTGTTGTATCTATAATTTCTTTATTTATCCTTTTTTATTTAAATCAGCTTTTAACGTTTGTTGCTTTATTTTTACTTTTAATTTTGTTTGTTATTTTATATATATTTCATGATAAAATATGTAACATAATTAATTCTCTTAAAATAAAAAATGATATAGTTTCAACTATAATGGTGGAATCAATAAGCGGATATGAAACTATTAAAGGTATAAATATAGAAAAATATATAAAAAAAGATTTTAAAAGTAATTATTTGGAACTTATAGATGATAGTGTTAAATATCAGAAATTGATAAATAAAGAGCAGTTCATAAAAGAAGCAATTTATAATATTTTCTACGTTTTAATAATTTTTTTAGGATTTAAAAGTGTAATTATAAATGTAATGCCCATTGGAGAATTTTTAACATATAATACGCTTCTTACTTTTTTTTTAAATCCAATAAATGATTTTTTTAATCTAGATTATTCAATAAAAGAAGCATATGCTTCTATGAAAAGAATAATGGAACTTGAAGAAGAAGAGGTAGTAAAAAATGGTGATAAAAGTTTAGTATCAAAATCAATTTATTTCTTTAATGTAAATTATATTCATATGGATAAATATAAAATTCTTGAAAATGTAAATTTTAGTATTAGGGAAGGAGAAAAAGTTGTAATACTAGGTAGTAGTGGAAGTGGTAAATCAACATTACTTAAACTGCTTGCAAAAAAATATCCTGCAAATGATAAACAAATTTATATTGGAAGTGTTGATATTAATGAATGTAATATGAAAGATTTTAATTCAAATATAAGTTATATTTCACAAAATGAAATTTTATTTACAAAAAGTATATACGATAATATTACTCTTGGACAAACAGTGCCTGATGATAAGTTACAAGAGGTAATGAATGTATGCTGTTTAAATGAATTATTAATTAATAAGCATATGAATTTGTTTTCGTTTCTAGAAGATAATGGTAATAATTTATCTGGTGGAGAAAGGCAAATAGTAATACTTGCTAGAACTTTACTAAAAAACACAAAAATTGTTTTAATTGATGAGGGATTAAATCAGTTAGATATATATTTAGAAAGACAAATACTTAATAATTTGTTTTCATTTTATAAAATTAAAACTTTT
>JAFUCZ010000005.1 GCA_017459425.1 Bacilli bacterium | reverse complement strand
CTACTTATTTTTTCTAATGTTACTAAATCAACATAATACTTTATAACATCATTTTCTATAAACTCAGTATTATCTGTTTCTTCTTTTAATACATACTTTGATATTTTTTTACATGGATATACATTTGATAAACTAAAATTATCAATATTTATTTGTATTGCAGTTAATACTTTTAAATAATCTTCACTAGTCTCATATAGATTACTTAATATACTTTGATAATATGAATTATTTTTTATAAATAATCCTGGATAATAATCTTTATTAGCTTCTATATTTATTATATGTTTAGCTGTTTTAAGTATTATATCGCTTACCCTTCGTTTATCACTTATATGATTAATTGTTATTGTTGAATTAATAAATACACCATTTAATAATTCATGCATCGGTATGTGTGTTATTTCATGTATAATTGTACAAATAAATTTTTTTAATTTTGAATCTAGTACTATTGTTTTAAATGTACAATCATATATGTTGCTCATTAGTTTTCTAGCCATATATCCTCCTCTCACAAAGAGGTTAACACACCTATAAACAATAGTCAAAATACTAATTTTGTTGATTTGTTTACTTACTTTTACACATAACTTAAATCTGTATAACAAATATTAGTGATTTGTTATTACTTTTTTACAATTTAACAAAATTTATATTTTTATTAAATTTATTATAAATTAAAAAAATTATTTTGTCAACTACAAAGTAACTTGCAAATAATAAAAAAATGACCTAAGTCCTAATCATTTAAAACATAATTATGAAATAAACTAGCAAGAGCTGAGCCAATAAATGGGGCTACTATAAATACCCATACTTGTTCTAATGCTTCTCCACCTTGAAGTAAAGCTGGAGCTAAACTTCTTGCTGGATTTACACTTGTACCGGTAAAATATATACCAATTATATGTACTAAAACTAAAGTAAGACCAATTACTATACCTGCTACATTACTATATTCTTTTTTTGAAGTAACACCTAGAATTGCCAAAATAAATATGAATGTCAAAATAATTTCAACTAAAAGTGCGATCCAAACGTTTGTAGCCATTTGGCCTACTCCTCCAAAACCATTAGCGCCTAATGATTTAAAACTATCTAAAATAACACCTAACACTGCACTCCCAGCTAATGCTCCTAGTACTTGTGAAATAACATAACAAATAAATTCCTTTATTTCCATTTTTTTAGTTAAAAGAAATCCTAATGAAACTGCAGGATTAATATGACATCCTGAAACATTTCCAATAGAATATGCCATTGCAACAATTACAAGTCCAAATGCAAGTGAAGTTGCAACTATACTACCATTTGTTAAAACTGCTACTCCACAGCCAACAAGTACAAGTACAAAAGTACCAACGAATTCCGCAATATACTTTTTCATAACATTCTCCTCTCTATTTTAATTATACAATATTTTTTTTAAAATACAACCAGATTATATTTTTTTTATTTCATTATCTTCTATTATAATAGTAGCCAAATCGCCTTGTTTTACAAAATGTGCATTGGCATCATCTGTATCAAGATGTAATTCAAATGCGTACTTTGGACTTTCTTTTAATCTTACGTGATTTATAATTCCGCCTTTAATTCCATCTAGTCTTACATTAACTTCTTCTATATTTTCTAGACCATATTTAATTCTTTCTTCTGGTGTAATATGTATATGCCTATTTGCAATTATACATCCGTTTTCTTTATGAATTTCTCCAACTGGTCCTATTATAGTTATTCCACTACTACCTTCTAAATCTCCAGAATCTCTAACAGGTGGATTTAATCCTAATTTAAATGAGTCAGTTTTGGATATTTCAATTTGAGTATATTTTCTAATAGGTCCTATAACTCTAACGTTTTCAATTATATCTTTATCTGTTTTGATTGTAACTTTTTTGTTACTTGCAAACTCACCTGGTTGATTTAAATATCTTACTACTTCAAATGGTTCGTCATTAAATAATTTTTTATAATCTTCTTCACATAAATGAACATGTCTATTTGATACACCTATACTTATTTTCATACTTTCACACTCCTTAAATATTATAACAAATTTTTTTAAAATTAAAAACATTTACTGTTATATATATTAATTTAAAAAATATATTTTATTGAAAGGAGCATGTATGAATCAAAATTATTATTCAAATTTATTTACACCTTCTAATATAAATTATGAGTTACCTCTTAAACAAACAACTATACAAAATATATTAAGACTTAATAAAGGTAAAAAAGTGACTCTATATACTACATTTAACGATTTAAAAGAAACATTTAATGGAATTATTGAACAAACTAATCTTGATCACATAATAATTAGTAATCCAGAATCTGGCAACTGGTATTTAATACCCATCAATTATCTAGATTATATAAAATTTTATGAAAATGTTAATTTTAATTGATAATTAAATTGTAATTTGGTATAATTATTATGGTGATAGTATGACAGTAGTTACAATAGTATTATTAATAATAATAGCAGTTGGTATACTTGCTATATGGTACATAAATATTTACAATAAATATCAAACTTATATAATTAGATTAAATGAAGCTGAAGCATTTATAGACACTACATTAAGAAAGAGATTTGATTTGTTAAATAAATCTATAGGTATTATAAAAGCCAATTCAGATATTAAAGGTGATATTTTAGAAAATATTGTTAAATTAAGGTCTAGAAAATTAACAAATTTTGAATTAGATAGACAAATCTACGATAGCATCAATGAATTTAATGGCTATTTAGAATCAGATGACAACTTAAAAAATAACGACTCATTAATAAAAATAAATATTTATTTAAATGAATCTGAGGCAGATATTATCGCTGCTAGAAAATACTATAATGATATAATTACTGATTATAATAAAGTTGCAAGAACTTTTCCTTCTAATATTGTTGGAATTATCTCAAAATATAAAAAAAGACCATATTTTGATGGTAAAAATATGGACGATGAAATTATAAATGATTTCAAATTATAAACTGTGAAAACAGTTTTTTTATTTTTGATGTGTCGCTTTATATAATATATATATTATTATAAGTGTAAAAATAGAAAAAATACCAATTGCTAAATATAATTCATAATCTAAATCTACTTTTGATTTTGAATTATTTTCATCTTCAGATTTTTGAATTTGAATAACATATTCTCCATCTTTAGTATACAAATAATTTTCACGAGCAAAACGCGCTAAATAATTTGAATCTTTTAGTTTAGTTAATTCAGCTTTTAATAATTCTTCTTCACTTTTTAAATCTTTTAATTCTGTTTTTAATGAACTTTGTTCTGTTTTTAATGAATGTAACTTTATTGCATAATTTCCTAAGCTAAATAAAAAATAAACTATAATAAATGCAGATAAAGTTCCAAAGGTAAGTATTCTAATAGATTTTTTCTTAACTTTTCTTTTTGCCATCTACTCACCTTCCTATATTTAAGATTATATCATTTTTTTTTCTTTCTTTCAATATAGCGGTGAATATTAAACTCTATTATATATCCAAATAATATCATAAATAATAAGTATATATGAATTATTCCATTATTTATGTATATTAAAATTATAAAATACAAAAATACATTTACTATTATAAAGAAAAATGTAGTAAGTGTTTTTAATAACATTTTTTTATTATATATATATTTATAATTTAATGTTATTAAAAAGCCAAAAAAGATGCCATAAAATAAAGAAAACAATAAAGAAATAATTTGTGTTTTTAAACTCATTTAAATAATTTACTAAACATTCCGGCTTCTTTTTGTTTTTTATTACCATTTTCTTGATAAGTTAAACTATTTATTTTTCCTTTAATTGAAACATTGCCTTGATATGTATCTAATTTTACAATTTCAAGTTCACTACCTTTAATTACAACATAACCCATATTTGTTTCCATTAGAAATTCTTCTTCATCAAAACTATCGATTTTTTTTACACCTGTTAAGATTAAATTTTTTCTTTCATTGATTGTTACACTATGACTACTTAAAATTATTCCATTTTGATCCTTGTCCATTTTATCCCTCCTAACAAATTATATGAAAAACTTAAAAAAAAATAACACATAAGTGTTATTCTTGTTTTAAGAACTCCTCAATTATAGTATCTTCAAACATTTGTCTTGTTTCTTGATTAATTGGATGAGCTACATCACGATTTTTACCGCTTGATGTTTTACGACTTGGCATAGCTAAAAATAAGCCGTGTTCACCTTCAATAATTCTGATGCCTGTAATAGCGAAGCAATCATCAAGTATTACTGAAGCTCTACCTTTCATTTTAGGATTTCTTGGATCTTCTTCAACCCTTTGAACATTAACAGATGTAATCTTCATTGTATCTCTCCTCTCTTAGTTAACTACATTGTATACCAAATAAAATATAAAATCAAGATAAAATGATTATTTTAATAAATAATTTTTATTGTACTATTTATTACATCTGTATATGAAAAAGATTTAATTAAATTTTCTTTTAATTCAACTAAAAAAATGTTTTTATATAATTCTTTTATTACCACATTATATTTTTCAAATTTATTTCTTCCTAAATTATATTTAATAGTCACTTCCTCACCTAAGTGATTTATTAGTTCACTCCTAACCTCACTTATAGTCATAATTCCCCCTTTATCTAGGATAACCTATATACATAGTTCCCTTAGTTTTAATACCACCCATACCTTTCGAACCATATTTAGTTTTTTCTAAAATAGATTTCAAATCTATATCTTGGTTTACATCCGATAAACTCATTGAAGTAGCTATTACTGCAGGATCTAGAGCATGAATGTTTATTCTTTTTGGACTAGATGCGAAATTCGCACCTGCTTTTATTAATTCTTCATAATCAGATTGACATGCACCTGCAATAATAACCAACTTTTCATGACTCTTTTCATATCTTCTTGCTTCTTTTACAGCATCTACAAAATATGTACTATTTTTATAATTATTGATGTTTTTTTCATCATGTTTTCTTTTATAATAAGCATCATGTCCTGTTATAACTACAATAGATGGCCTATATTCTTCAAGTAAATTATATATTACGTTAGGTATGTTTTTTTCTTCTTCTTTTATACCGATAGACCATATTTTCGCATCATTATAATATTCTCTACACCTATTTAAATAATCATCATCTGCGTCTATATGAAGTATTTTACCTGGCAAATAAAAATAATCATTTCTATCCATTTTGAATTCTGGTTTAATACGTTCTAAAAAATCACTTTCATCTTTATCTTCTACATTTGTATATAAAACTAAATCTTCTTTAGGACTATCTGCACACAATCTAATATTTACTCCTTTTAAATAAAATTGCTCATCATCTTCATCTGTTATAACAAAAACCATATCATGATTATGAGATATTCTAGTAACTAAATCTCCTATTTTAAAATCCATAATATCACCAATAAATTTTATGAAATATGATTTTAAATATGAAAAAAATCTAGTAATCTAGATTTTCAAATGCTTTCTTACTGCTCTATAACTACCAAACATACCAACAAGTATACCAATACCAAGAAGTACGCCAGATATCATGTATATAAATGGTTCTGGTTTAATTAATTCAATAAATGATGAGAATACCTTGCCATCAAAATTTTCATAAAAACTTGTATATCCATATACTGTTGCGATTATAGGAATAATAGAACCAAGTATTCCCAAAAATAATCCCTCAAATATAAATGGTATTTTTATGTTTATATTTGATGCACCAACTAATCTCATGATTTGTATCTCGCGTTTTCTTGAGAAAATTGTTATTTTAATTGTATTAGAAATTAAGAAAGCAGTTACAATTATAAGCGCTACTACAGCAGCAATACTTACCTTTTTTATAGTTTCAAATACAGTAACTAATTGTTCTACCATACCTTCACCATATTTAACACTTTCAATATTAGTTATATTTTTAATATCATTTGCAGTTTGTTTAATATTTTTTATATCTTTTACTTTTATTAAATAAGTATCTTGTATTGGACTATCAGCATCAGTCCAATCAGCCATTACATTTTTAAAAGTATCACTTGAATCCATCATTTCTTTTGAAATATCACCTTTTGATTTAAAAGTTACAGATTCAATATTATTTAATCTTCTAATATCATTTTCAACTTGAGTTACTTCTTCGTTAGTAGTTTCAAGTTTAATAAATGCTACTACGGTTACATCTTTTTCAACTAAAGTTGCGAAATTATTTACATTATATGATAATACTATAGATAAAGCTACAACTATTAATGTTATAGTGATACAAGAAATAGATGCTAGTGATAAAGAAAAGTTTCTAAATACACTTTTAAATGAATCACGAATATTTCGACTTAAAATTCTAAATGCTTTCATTATTATATGATCCTTTCTCATAATCTTTTACTACTCTTCCTGAATCTAGTAAAACAACTCTTTTTTGCATCTTTCTTACTATATCATTATCATGAGTAACCATAACTATAGTTGTACCTAATTTATTAATTTCATCTAATACTTTCATAATTTCCATACTTGTAATTTCATCCAAGTTTCCAGTAGGTTCATCACATATTAATAGTTTTGGACCATTTACTATTGCACGTGCTATTGCTACTCTTTGTTGTTCTCCACCAGAAAGTTGTGTTGGAAATTGTTTTGCTTTATGTTTAAGTCCAACTAAATCTAAAACTTTTACAACTTTTTCATGTATTTCAGATTTTGGAGCTCCAAATATTTCAAGTGCAAAAGCTACATTTTCATAAACTGTTTCTTTGTTTAATAATTTATAATCTTGAAATACTACACCTATTTTTCTTCTTAATTTATATACTTTACTGTTACGTAATTTTGCAACATCAATACCACCTACTATAATATTACCACTTGTAGGTTTTTCTTCTCTATAAAGCATTTTAATAAGTGTTGATTTACCACAACCAGTAGTACCTATTATAAATACAAATTCACCTTTTTCAATACTTAAACTTACATCTTGTATAGCAGTAACACCATTTTTATATTGCTTACGCGCATTTTTTATTCGTATAAAATCCATACAACCACCTCTTTTAATATATCACTAATTAACAACATTTTATCCTGGTAATTTTTTCTACCTTAACATTATATCAATTTAAATTTATTTTGTCTACTCTCCACCAAACACTTCATACGCATCTGAAACCAAGAAAAATGCGTCTTTATCTATTTCGTGTATACCTTCTTTTAAAGCAAAATATTCTGATGTAGGAATTACACACATAATTACTTTTTTATGATTTCCAGTAAATCCTCCTCTACCATCAAGTACTGTTACACCATGTCCAAGCGTACTCATAATATATTTTTTTACATCTGTTTCATTAGTAGTTATTATGTAAAATGCTTTTGAATTAGATATACCAAGTATTACTTTATCAGTCATAATACTAATTATATAAAGTGAAATTAAAGAATACATTAATTGTGTCCAACCAAATGCAAACATTCCTATAAATATAATTACTCCATCAGTTAAAAACATTGCATTACCAATTGATATTTTACAATATTTTGATACTATTTGATTTAATATATCAGTTCCACCTGTAGTAAATCCTGATTTAAATACCAATCCTAAACCAAAACCATTTATTACAGCACCACATATCGTAATAAGAAGTGTATCAGATGTATCAATTACTATATATTCACCAATATTAGCTGTAAGAGCTATAAATATTGGAAGTAAAATTGAACCAATAATTGAATTTTTTGTTTTTTCAAATCCTAATGTTTTCCAACTTAAAAACAACAACAAAATATCTCCAATTAAAATTACAATAGATGGATTTAATCCATAAACACCGTTTAGTATTACTCCAACACCGCTCATTCCATATACTATTTTAATAGGTAAAATAAGTAAATTATATGCTAGCGCTACTAATAATACTCCAAGTAATAATAAAGCAAATCTTTCTAGTTTATCATGCTCGTATATTTTTTTTATAATGTTTTCTTCTTTTCTTTTTCTAAACAACATCTTATTCACTCCTTAAATATGAATTTATAAATAAATCAATATCTCCATCTAATACTTTTGACACATTTGAAGTTTCAGCATTTGTCCTGTGATCTTTTACCATAGAATATGGATGCATTACATAACTTCTAATTTGAGATCCAAAGTTAATAGCAGATAACTCTCCTTTTATGTCTTTCATTTTGTTTTCTCGTTTTTCTATTTCTAATTTATATAATTTTGTTTTTAAAATTTCTAATGCTTTTTCTTTGTTTTGAATTTGGCTTCGTTCATTTTGACAAGTAACAACTGTTTTTGTTGGAATATGAGTAATTCTAACTGCACTATCAGTAGTATTTACACCTTGTCCACCATGTCCACTACTTCTATATACATCTATTCTAATATCATTTGGATTAATATCTATATCAATATCATCTTCTAAAAACAATGGAGTGATATCCACAGATGCAAAAGAAGTATGACGTCTTGAATTTGAATCAAATGGAGAAATACGAACTAATCTATGAACTCCTTTTTCACTTTTTAAATATCCATATGAACGATTTGTATTGATTAATAAGGTAGCGCTTTTAATACCTGCTTCATCACCTTCTTGATAATCAACGACTTCATATTTATAATTTTTCTTTTCGCAAAATCTTGTATACATTCTATATAACATTAATGCCCAATCGCACGATTCGGTACCACCAGCCCCAGGATGTATTTCAAGTAAACATCCTAAATTGTCAAAAGGACCATTTAATAAAATTTCAATTGATAATTCATCAATTTTTTCTTTTATTTCATCTTTTTCTATTTCAATTAAATTTTTAATATCACTTGTATCTGAATATTCTAACGACTCATCAATTAGTTTTAAATTTCCTTTTATCTGATTCATTATTTTTGTAACATTTTCTATTAAGTTTTTATTATAGTTTAATTCACTAATTACTTTCTCACTATTTCTTTTATCATTCCAAAAATCCGCTTCCTGCATTGCTTTTTCAAGTTCAGCTATTTTGTTTTTTCTTTTATCTGGGTCAAAGTGACCTCCATAAAGTTTCAACTTCTTTTAAGTAATCATTATAAATATTTTTTAGTTCATTCATTTCCATATATAACACCCCACTCTAATAAAATAAAAGCTAGTAATCTAGCTATTATTTACGTTTAAATAATATATAAATTATACATATAGTTAAACATGTACATAAACCAGTTAAAATTATTAATAGTTTATTTTTAAGCAATTTTTCTTCTTCTTTATAGTTACTCCATTTAACACTATTATCAGAGTCATTTTGTTTGATTGCTATATCTATTTTTTTTGTTTCTTCTATTACATTATTATCTTCTTGCTCTAAAACTTGAGTATTAGAGTAATCCGATTTAGAATCATCTGAAGTTTTGTAATCTGTTTTATTTTCTATGATTTCTTCAGTAGAATTTTCATAATAAGTTATATTGTTTATTTCAAAATTATAATTTTTTCCAACAAATAATTCTAAAAAAAGAATTAAAGATAAAATAAAATTAAGTTTTTTCATAACCATCTACTCCCAATTTATTATATCATATATTTAATATAATTTTATAGAATTTATGGATTTATGAGTGTAAAAAAATGTAAAAAACTAGAACAATCTAGTTTTATGATTCAGAATATAAATCAATAAGAGCATTAGAAACAGAATCAAAATTATTTGTTTCAATTTCATTAAAACTTAATGAATTATTTGGAACAGCATTTATGAATTTACCAAAAGAATTAACTGCTGCTTCTTTATTATAATTAAAATTAGGTAATGTATCCTGAATAGGTTTCAATTTAGTAGTTTTACTAAGTTCATTTTCTTTTCTACTATGTAACATTTTTTTCAATATTAATCCAAATAACAAATAAATATATAACGCTGCTATTATAAATGTACTAATTTCTATTAACGACAATATTTTTTTATTACTATAAAGCGCTATTTTATCATTTAAATTTATATTTAAATTACCTATTGTACTTATTACAAGTGAGAATAATATAGCAACTACACAATATACAGTAATGACAATTTTTCTATTATGTTCAAGTGTTTTACGAGAAAATAGTGTGTTTAACATAACAATATTTAAACTTATAAACAAAACAGAATATAAACAAAAATTTGGAAAATAAATTAAATTTAACAATACTTCTACAAAGTAATCTAAAAAATATCCTAACTGTTTATAATTAAATAATACTATTGCTGCTACAAAACAAATCATAAAAATGGAAAAAATAATTTTTCTTCTTTTTTTGAAAATTAGTAGTAGCAACATAAATATTAAAGATAAACCTATAATTATCCAAAAATTAAAAGAAGATTTAATTAAATCAAAAATTATACTAAATTTCTCTTTAATAGGTACTTCAAACATATCACACCTCAACTTTCTCAACTAAATATGAAATGTATACAGTTTGATGATAATCATCATTTTCTGTACAAGTAATCAACGTTAGCGTTGTCTCATCCCAATCCCTTTTTATCTGAACAGTTCCTGTTTTTTCAACATTATATATATTTTTAATAGAATACGTATATTTATAATTATTATAATAAACATATACCACATCATCTAATCCAAGCTTATATAAATTTCTAAAAAAGCTAATATATGCACTACCTGAATGTGCAACCAAAATAAAATTACCTTTATCAACATCTGGCATATCTGATTCTTTTAAAATTGTTACATTTTTACTTATATTATTATTTCTAGAATCTTTATCGACGAAGCCTTTTATTAAATTAATTTTAGGTATTTCAACTTTACCAATATATTTGTTAGTTTCATCTGTTAATTTTTCTTCATTATCATTAATTTTTTCATCCAATTTTGGGTCATCAACTTGTTCCAAATCAGAATTGGAAACAGGTTCATCAAGAATCGCTAATTCCATATTTTCAAATATTTTATTACGCTTTTCGCATAAATAATTATAAGATAAAAGAGCAACACCTAAAACTACAAAAACAAAGCCAATTACTACAGGTATATTTTCTTTATTCATGTATTTTTTCAACCATACCACCTCTATTATCCTTATGATAAGTATAACACAACAAAAAATAACTATCAACAAAATTCGACAAAACTATTTTATTATTTACATTTTATATACTAAAAAAGCGGCTCTAAAAACTTCAGTGGGGTACCCAATGTACCTTTAGACTATATATTTAAAGAGGAAAATGATGATTTTTCTTAAATCAAATTTTTTCCTCTTTTTTTTCAACTCGATTATGTGTTTTTTAAGAAAAAATGCTTATT
>JAFUCZ010000004.1 GCA_017459425.1 Bacilli bacterium | reverse complement strand
TTAAAAAAACTACAACCCCACTAAAAGTTGTAGTTTTTTCTACCACGTGCCCCAATAAAACTTGTAGATTTAATATACTTATAGACCCCACTGAAGTTCGGAGACTATTCTTTATTTTTTCCCACTGAAGTTTTTAGAGCCCTTTCTTGAAATGTTATTTTATATTAAAAACGTCTTTTTTTAAAGTGTCCAAAATAGGGTTCACTTCATATTAGTGTGGTTTTTTATCATTTTTTACTTTTAAATTGTTTATAAGTTACAAATAATATTATACTAAATCCTGCAATAAGTAAATATGCCCAAAAAGGTATTTCACTCCATATATCTCTTAACTTATAAATAATATTAATAACTCCTAAAATAAATCCAGCTTTATATAAAACATCATATTCTTCTTTAAAAAATCCAACATAAATAGCTGCAAGTGAAATAATACCAGCTAGTATTCCTGATATAGGATTATTAGATATTATTAAACTTAAATTTATCATAGAAAGTGCTATAGTTATAAATACTTTTTTATCATTAGTATTTTTAATAAAACTAGATATTAGTAATGAATAATAAACTATAATTGCATAGTCACACGCAAATACTACATTTTCATGTAATTCTAATGAATTTCTTAAATTTAAATATGGAATATATATAATAAATAAAGTTAAATTTTTTAAAATTTTATTATTATTAATTAACGAATAAATTATAAATAAACCTATTTGAATTAATGAAATTGGAAGTAAAATATCATACTTTTCACCAATTATATTTAATGAATTAAATGTTATAAAAAGCATTGCTACATATGCAACTATATATGTATTACTTTTTTCTCTATTCATATATTCTTTTACATAAATCATAAAACTAATTAATATAAATGAAAATAAACTTGGTAAATTAGCAGTATAGAATAAAAATGCAATCATAACTAAAGTAACAACATAATATGAATTTTTATTTAATTCTTTAGTTTTAAATAAGCTAATAATACTTAAAATTAAAGGTGTAACAAATGAAAAATTATTATTATAAACATCTATATACGGAGACATACAATACCTAATACCTTCTATTATAGCAGCAACTTGTATAGGTTCTATTAATTCACATAATTCATTACTTTTATCTATTATTTTACCAATTAAAGTCGGAATTATCATAAATAAGGCAATAATTAGATTTAAATAATAACAATTAGTCTCACCTATTTGTGTTAAATATATTACAAACAATATCAAATTCGAAATAAGTGTACTTACAATAAATGAATTTTTATTATCAAATGATAATTCTAATAAACTAATTGACATTAAAGCACCAGAAATACAAATATAAATAGTACTTGTTAAATCACAATTTGAAAAATTAGATAATACAATAGCATACGAAACTATTAAAAATAATATATTATAAACATTTTTATTTGTATCATATGCCTTAATAAATAAAGTACATATAATAATTATAGTTAAAATTATTCTTTCAATAGAACTAACATCTGAAAATAAGATTGCTAATACAGCTGCAAAAGATGTAGCATATAAAGATATATCAAAATCAATTTTTTTATTTGATAAAACATTTCCTAAAACACTAATAAGCGCTAAGATAATTAAACTATAACCAATAGTTAAATACTCAAATACAAATAAAAATAAACTTACTAAAACTGATATTATACTTATATGTAATAACACGTCACTTGAAAATTTAACATGAGTGATGTATGAACAAGCTGCAATTAATAAAAACATAACTGACATAGATATTTTTCCAAAAGTAATTCCACCTATATTAAAATAAATAACAGAAATATAACTAAAAATTATAAATAGCCATCCTAAAATATAATACGTTATACTTGTACTTTTAATTTTTATAAATTTACTACTAATAATATATAAAATAAAGAAAAATGCACTAAAAATAAGCAAACTAATTGTTTTTATTTCATTATCTATTATATCCCATGAAGTAGTAGCAAATGCAATACCTGCAAAACATACCATTAATACTCCAAACTTTAATAATAAATCTAATCGTTTGACTTCAGCATTAACAGCTTCTTCTTTCTCATCAATTTTTTCATATGCTATAAAACCTATTACAGCCGTTATAACATTAAAAAGTAATAATACAATACTCCAAACAAGAATATTATTTTTCTTTGTTTTTAATTTTTCATCATCTAATCTAGAGTATTCCTCAAACAAAATACCATTTATTAAAAGTGGAACACCAATAATAAATCCAATTATTGATAATATAAATATGCTCCCAAAAATAATATTAATAATACCAGCAACTTTTAAATATTTTTTTGACATTTTACCACCTTCTAAAAAAGTATCTTAACGATACTATTTCCCCAAATATACTCTATCTAAAACACTAAGTATTTCTTGCCATTGCGCAGTAGTATTAGGTTCACCTAAATATTTACCTGCTTCATTTGGATCATAAATACCAGCATATAATCTTAATTTATTTCCATTATCAACTACATTATCAGTATAAACAAAATAATTATTACCATCAATATCACTTGTAAAAGTTAATAATAAATCATAACTAACAAGTGTACCATCATTTTTACGAGCAAATATCTTATTATTCATGTCTATCTCTTTCTATCTCATTTATATTTTCTTTAATAACATTCCACAAATTATTTTTAACTTGTTGCATCCCTATTAATTTTTTGTCTATACTTACCTGATAATCAATAAATTTTTGTAGTTGAGTATGTCTTTCTATATAAAGAGAATTCATTTCATTTTCTGTTTCCCTTAATTTTTTATAAGCAGACTCTAAATCTTCTAATCTTTTTACATTTCTAACTTTACTATCTACTTGATATAAAGCACTTAAATCTAAATCATTATAACAATTTAAATATAAATTATAAAATCTTTCACCTGGCGCTAAATGAAGCGAAGTACCAGTTATGTTATTATACACGTGTATATTACTCATGCATCTAGCCCCTTTTCTATTCTTTTTATTCTAAAATAATTATAGCACATTATATTTGTAAATACAATGTACAAAATTATCTTTTATGAATAAATGTTTTTATAATATAAAATTCAAATATTCCATAACATATTACAAATCCCCATAATAAAATTGAATTTAATATTCCAGAAGAATATGCATCAATTACACTAGGTATAGATTTTGGTACGTATTTAATTAAAAATGAAGATATTTCTTTAACACCAATATTATGCGCTACAAAAGATATAATACGTAAAAATATATCAATTATTGCTAAAGCATAAATAAAACTACTAAATTTTCTAAACCAACAAACAATTATTAAAATAAAAATGACTATAATAAGTAAATCCATAATACCATCCTATTCTTATTTAATGATATCACAAATAACTACTTTTTACTAGTCATTTTTTTATTAATTAATTTTTTTTACTTTAAATTTTTTGTTAAATTTATCAGTATTTTTAGATACAAAATACTGATCAACATCTTCTTTAAAATATGAATCGTATAAAAAGTAATCATAATAGAAATACTTTACAATTTGATTCAAATATAATTCATTATTATATATTTGAGAACAAATATTTTCTAAATCAAATTCATTAATAATATCATACAATTTATTTTTTAAATCATTGCTATTTTTATGATCCACATCATATAATAAATATTTATAATATCTATTTATTAATGAAGTCATTAATTCAAATGCATTATCAACATCTGAATAATACAAATCTGACATTTTTCCTGATAATTCATCTATAACATCACAGTTAAAACGATATCCATTTATAAAATCTATATCTTTACACATTAAAACTAAATCAGCAATATTATATTTTTTAGTATAATATAAAACATCAATTAAATTATAATCATATATTTTTTTAAAATATGAATTTAAATTTTTAGATTCAAGTATCTTTTTCCTTTTATCAAAATAATCATATTCATAAAAATCTATAAAAAACACTATCATATCATGAAGTATTGATTCATCTTCTTCAGCTATTTTAAACAAATCTTCTTTTGTTTTTATTTTATCCATTAATTCTTTTAAAACTTCTAAATTAACATCTTTAAATAATACATCACACGTATTTAACAATATACATTGATCATGATACATCATTGTAATTAACAATTCATATTCATTTTTATTCTTATTTTTTAAATCATTCATAAGTGTTTTAATATTGTTTTCATACTCAACTTGAGTATCTATTAATTGATTTGAAATGTCGTTTAAAAAATCTTCATTATACATTAATTTAAAAATTTCATTTTCTTTAACGCCATATTTTTCAGGAGTAAAATCATCATAAAAATTTTCAAAATTATAATTCATTCTAATTTTACTAAACAATTCATAATAGACATCTCTTCTGTCATCTAAAAAACTTAAAATTTCAATAAATTTTTCACCCATAGTATCACCTTTTAGAAAATATAATAACAAACATATACAAAAAAAGCAATTATTTTATTGCTTCTTTTCTAGATAAATTAAGTCTTCCTCTTTTATCATATCCTAAAGACTTAACAAGTATTTCGTCTCCTACTTTAACAACATCACTAGGATGTTCTACTCTTTCTTTTGCTAAATGTGATACATGTACTAAACCTTCAGTTCCAGGCCATAATTCTACAAAGCATCCAAAGTCTTCTACTTTAACAACTTTTCCAGAATAAATCGCACCATCTTCTACAGTTCTAACTATATCCTTAATCATTTCAGCAGTTTTATTAATTATTTCTTGATTAGTGTGGTATATAATTACTCTTCCATCATCTTCTAAATCAACTTTAACAGCATTTACATCTGTTACAGTATCTACACCACTTGCTTCAAGAATAATTTTAGTAATCATTTCTCCACCTTTACCAATTACATCTTTTATCTTATTAGGATCAATCATAAATGTAAGTGTTTTTGGAGCATATTTACTTACTTCTTTTCTAGGTTCAGCTATTTGATTTTTAATTACATCAAGGATTTGTAAACGAGCTACCTTAGCTTGCGCTAAAGCTTCTTTTAAAATTTGTTTTGTAATTCCTTTAATTTTAATATCCATTTGAAGTGCACAAATACCTTTTTCTGTACCTGCAACTTTAAAATCCATATCTCCTAAATGGTCTTCCATACCTTGAATATCAGTTAATATTGTATAATCTTCTCCGCTAGTAATTAAGCCCATTGCGATACCCGCAACTGGTGCTTTAATAGGTACACCTGCTGCCATAAGTGCCATACATCCTGCACAAATACTTGCTTGTGAAGATGAACCATTAGATTCTAAAATTTCAGATACTACACGTATAGTATATGGAAATTCTTCTTCTGATGGGATTACTTGCGCTAAAGCTCTTTCACCTAATGCGCCATGTCCAACTTCACGACGTCCTGGTGCGCCATATCGTCCTGTTTCACCAACAGAAAATTGTGGAAAGTTATAATGCAACATAAATCTCTTTTCATCTTCAATACCAAGTCCATCAAGTATTTGATGTTCACCTAGTGCTCCAAGAGTTACTACACCTAAAGCTTGAGTTTGTCCACGAGTAAATAATGCACTACCATGAGTTCTAGGAAGTAAATCAATATCAGTAGATAAAGGTCTTATTTCATCCATTTTTCTTCCATCAGCACGAGTGTGTTCTTTTACAACTATATTTCTAAAAATATCATATTCAATATCAGCAATTACTAATTTTACTTTAGTAAGTAATACATTTAACTCATCATTATCTAAATCTAAATTTTCTTCTTTTATTTTTTCGACAACATTTTCCTTAGTAGATTCAATTAATTCATATTTTGCTAATTTTTCTAAATCAGAATGCATTGCTTTACTTAAATCTTCTCTAAGTAAAATATCGACCTTATCTCTTAAATCATCTGTTATATCTAAAACTTCATATTCCATTTTAGTTTCGCCAATTTCATCGATTATTTTTTGCTCAAATTCACATAATTCTTTTATAGCTTCATGTCCAAACATAAGAGCTTCTAACATATCATCTTCCGATACTTCACTAGCTCCACTTTCAACCATATTAATAGCATCCTTTGTACCAGCAACAGTTAAATCAATATCTGATTGTTCTAACTGCTCTACAGTTGGATTAATAATAAATTCACCATTTACTCTACCAACTTTAACTCCAGCAATTGGTCCATCAAAAGGTATTTTACTAATACATGTAGCTAAACTTGAACCAAACATAGCTGTCATTTCTGGTGAATTATCTTGATCAACAGATAATATTGTATTTACTACTTGTACTTCATTTCTAAAGTTTTCTGGGAACATTGGTCTCATAGGTCTATCAATCATACGAGCAGCCAAAGTAGCATTTTCAGTAGGTCTTCCTTCTCTTTTTATAAATCCACCTGGTATTTTACCAACAGAATATAACTTTTCTTGATATAAAACCATTAATGGAAAAAAATCAGACAATATATTAGCATTTTTACTAACAACAGCTGTAGATAAAACTACAGTATCACCATATCTAACAAGTACTGCTCCATGTGCTTGTTTAGCAAGTTCACCATGTTCTACAATTATTTTTCTTCCTCTAAAATCTAATTCAAATACTTTTTTCATTTCTTCACTCCTCTAACCTTCTTCATTATTTTATTTCTTGATAACTTTATTTTTTCAATATCTACATGATTTGTAATTGGATCAAGTGTATCAATATTTATTTGTGCTTCACCTACACTTGGCATATCTTCACCCATTATACCATAACTTTCATTTGTATAAATATCTATATATCTAGTTGGGATTAAATGATTTTTACATACAACAGTGTTTTTTAAGAATTTAGCTTTACCTTTTAAAGTATTATCATCTAGAAAATTATACTCTTTTATCACATATACTGATACAAAATAAACGTCATTTATATTATATTTCATATGCACCTCCAAAAAATAAAGACACTAAAAAATAGTGCCTTACTTATTTTTAAATTACTTTCTAAGTCCTAATGATTTAACGATTTCTCTATATCTAGAAACATCAGTTTTAATTAAATAATTAAGTAAACTACGTCTTTGACCTACTTTCTTAAGTAGTCCTCTTCTAGAATGGAAATCATGTTTATGAACTTTTAAATGTTCAGTTAAATCTTTGATTTCTTGTGTTAAAATAGCTATTTGTACTTCAGCAGAACCAGTGTCTCCTTCATGTCTAGCATATTTCTTAACAATTGAATCTTTAACTTCTTTTTTTAATGCCATAATTATCCTCCTTACATATTATTCGCTTAAATCATAGATATCGTCGGAGAGTCGACATCCAAGAAATAAGTACATATATAATATACACTAAAATTTATGTTAAATCAACTATTTTTATTAAATTTTATTCAACTCCAGAATAACTTGCTTTACTTTTTTCAATAGTTATTACTGGTCTAACTCCAACATCAGGTACTAAACAATGTTCATGATCTGCTGACGTTTGTGCAACAACTTGACCATTGTATCTAACTTGCCATATATATGTACTTGAATTTCCAGAACGTTTATATGCATAATTCCTAGAAGAAAGAGTCCAATAACCAGGAGTAGCATCTCCATATTCATTTGCAGTTGAATAATTAGTAAATGTATCTGTATTTTCGATTAACCATGCCAATGTATCAGCAGCATCTGGTTCTCCTTTAGCAATTGTAGTATTTGTCCCTATTCGTTTTCTTTGACAAGCAAAACAGTACTGTGCAGGAGTTTCTGACCATGTTTTAGATATAGCTCCTTCTTCAGCAACAGTATTTGTTACTTCAGCTACCTCTTCACCAGTGATAAATCTTGCACGTAAAGGAGTTGTTGAACCTGCAATTACTGTTGCATTATTATCTTTTATTGTACTACAAACACCATTAGTACAACTTAGTTTGCCATATGTAGCAGAATTATATTCATAGTTTAAAAGGTTAACTCGTGTCCACGAAGAAGTCCTATTAGCTAAAGCTTTTAAAATTGTAATTGGCCCTTTATCAGTATTTCCATAATAAAGACCTGTTGATATGGTACAATTACCATTAGGCGTAACAACATCTGTAGTTGTACTATGTCCAAAATTAGCATCATCATTATAATCTGCTCTTGATATCCAATAAACACCATCACCAATATTATGATCTAATTGTATTGTAATATCACTATTATTATCTTTTATTACTCTCCATCTATAACAAGTTGAAGTCCCTGATATAACATTACTTTTACTAAATGTATCTTTTGTACAAGTATTTTCTGAAACAGGGTCAAAATATACTACATCTCCAACATTATATCCTGGTTGTGTAGCTTCTTCTAAAGAACCTTTTTCAGTTGCGTGCCAATATATTTTAAGTTCTAATTCTTCACTTTCATTACCAACTAAATCAGCTAACTTAATATTATAAATACTTATATCTTTAGTAATTGTTTCACCTGTATTAAATGTTGTACTCCATTCATCACTAGAATTTACAACACTACCATCACTCATAGTAAATTTATATTTAAATTTATTTTCTGTTACACCACTTCCACCATCATTATCTTTTGTAGAATAATCAAATGGTATTTCACATACAGTGTTTCCGTTTTCATTTACAATACCCTCTTTACAATTTACCCATATTGCACATTTTTGTTTTGATGTAGTTGATGTATTATCTGTACTACATTCAAAACCAAAATCGTCAATTGATTTTGCTCTAGTACTATATGAACTTAATATAGGTGTAAATGGTGAAACACCATCTATTTGATCAATATATACAGTAATTGTAGTTGATGCTACTGATGAATCATTACTACTACTTCTAACCATCAATGTAGTATTTTGTGTAAAGTTTAAAGGTGTTGTATAACTAGTCCAAGTAGAACCGTCAGTACTATATTCATGAGTATCACAATCACTAAATTCTAAAGTAGCAGTTTTGTCATGTTGCCATCCTGTTTTATCAATAGTAACTACTGGTACAGCACAATATCCACTAGTAGATGAATTACCACTTATTTTTACACTACCATTATATTTATTTGAAGCGTTATCTGATACTTCGTAATTAATTACATTTTCTTTTGATAAATCTAAATTAACAGATGCTTCATTTGTTTTTTCAGATATTTTAGTATCACCTAATTTAATTAAATATGAATCATTATTTATTCCAGATTCTGAAGCACTATTTTGTGCATAATCAGTTGCATTAATACTTAATCCTAAACTAGTTTGTTGCTTATTAAAACCAATTGTAGCATTAGGTTTAACAGTATCAATTTTTTTAACTTCTAATTTAGCAACAGGTGATGTTTGTAATGAATTATCGCTACTTAAAGTTCTAGCTTCTACTGAAGCATTATCATTAAGAGTAATACTATTAGTATAGTTTTTCCATTCTCCACCATTTATTCTATATTCTTTTACATCACATTTTGATGTGGTATTATGAATTATCGTAACTTCCTTTTTATTACTCCAAGTATCATTTGATGGATTAACTTGTATCGTTGGCTGTATACAATTAGTTTCTTCAGTTAATTTAACATCGCATCCAATTACACTACCATCAGCTTGTGTTTCTAATTTACCTACACTAACTATATCAGTAGTAAATCCCTTTGAAGCACAATATTTTGAATTATATACAAATAATTGTGTTTTTTTACCATTTATTTCTAAAGTCCCACCTTTTGGAACTTCTCCTTTAAATTGAAGACCATCATAATTATTAGGAAATTCGAAAATTTTATCAGTAGTATTTTCTAAATTCTTTGCAAAATAAATATGTGCACTTTCAACTAGTCCATAACCAGTATCACGAAAAGCCTCCATTCTTGATTTTTCAATAATATCATTAATAAGCGGTATAGTGATAACTGCTATTACAGCAAGTATTACTATAACTGCTAAAAGTTCAATTAACGTAAAACCTCTCTTTTTCATACTCCCTCTCCTACTCTTTTACAATTATATACCATTTTACTCTAAAAAAAAAGACTATTTTTTAAAATAATCTTTTCTATTTGCTACAAGTAATTCCTAGACTATTATACATTGATTCTAAATCAGAAACACGAACTTTACCATCTTTAATTAAAGTAGCATTTGCAGAATCAATATCAATTAACGCATCAGTATCAATTTTTTTATAGTCAATATTTATTGTACTTGTTATTGTATTTTTATCAGTTTTAATATCAGTATCATAATATTTAATATCTTTATAAGAGCTTAATATAGTTTCAAGTTGTTTTTTATATGCATCAAGTACAAATTCATCTTCAGTTGTAACTTTTTCTACACTACTAACTTTTGTAACATATTTCCCTTCATAAGAAACAGTATACTTTAAATCCATACTTAAATTAGATTGATTAGTAGTTCTAGTGCACTCCATAACTCCACTTTTATTACCACACCCTGAAATAAATAAAATTAAAAATAAACATAAAAATTTTTTCATAATCCACCTCGAGATAATTATATCACATAGTTTTAATTTTTAAAAGTCTTCCATGGTTTTATTTTACTTTCATCTTTTCCATATGTTTTATATATAGAAATTAATCTATTATTATTTTTAAATAAAACAACATCTTCGCCATATATATTATTTAATATTAATCCATTTTTTAATTTAATTTCAAATTCATCATCTACATTAACTTGCTTTATATTATCTAAAATATCTAACATAGGTATTAATTTATAATCACCATTTTTTATATCACTTAATGTGTAACTATCATCTATATTAAATTTCCCTTGCTTAATTCTATTTAACTTAGACATTATACCTATAGTATTTAAATTAAGTGCCAGATCTCTTATTAAACTTCTAATATAAGTTCCTTTACTTACACTACATCTAATACTAAAGATAGTTTTATCATTAACATATTTTACATCACTAATTAATTCTAATTCTTTAATTGTAACTTTTCTTTTTGGCAAAGTTATTTCTTCATTATTTCTTGCATATTCATATAATTTTTTACCTTTAACTTTTATTGCAGAATAAATTGGTACTTCTTGATCATAAACTCCTATCATATTATTTAATGTATCAATTATTTTTTCTTTTGTAATTTTAACTTTTTCTTCTTTTAAAATATTGCCTGTATTATCAAGCGTATCAGTAAGAGTTCCTAAAGTTACTTCAGCTATATATTCTTTATCTAACGAAGAAATAATTTCAACTAATTTAGTAGCTTGTCCTACACATAAAACTAATACACCTGTAGCAATTGGGTCAAGTGTTCCAGTATGTCCAATTTTTTTAGTATTTAAAATTTTACATGTTTCATTTACAACATCCCTACTAGTACATCCGAAATCTTTATTTACAATTAAAATTCCATCCATAAACTTCACCGAATTTATTTTACCATTCTTTAACATTTTTTTAAATATTGATTGACATAATTTAATTTAATATTTATAATATTTTTTTGTGGTAAGGAGGATTACATGAAAGATATAGATTTAGATATACAACTAGCTCTAAATGTTCCACTACAAAATAGATTTTGTGAATATGGTCCTGTATTTAGTAATGCGTGTGAAAATCTAGAAGAAGTCGAAAAAAAACTAAACTATAAAAACAAAGATATATTACTCCCATTATCCTCTGGTGATCAATATTTATTCGCACTGTATAAAGATTCAAAAAGTATTACAACATATGATATAAATAAACTTACAAAATATTATGTTTCTTTAAAAATAAGTGCTTTTAAAACATTCACAACATTAAATGATTTTTTAAAATTTTTAATAACTGATGATTATAATCTATTTAATACAAAAAAAGAAATAATATATAAATTATTTGATAATTTAGATAAAAATAGCTTATATTTTTGGAAGAATTATTTAGAAAAAGCAACAGATCCTAATTTAAATAATTTAGTAAAAAACAAAACATTTAGATTAAATAAAGATTACATACAAACAGGTATTCCTTTTTATAAAAACGATACAGAATATAAAAAATTAAGGAACAAATTAATTAATTTAAAAGAAAGTTTCAAATTTATAAACAGTGATTTATTTTATATTTCATCTCAATTAGACAAAAAATATGACATCATTGATTTATCTAATATTATATCAACCGATATTTATGATAATTATTATGATAATTTATATGATAATTTAGAAGATAATTGGATTTATGTTATAAAAAATGAATTATTAAATCACTTAAATAATAATGGAAGTATAATAATTGATTATATTTATAATGATGATTTAAATAATAAGCAAACATTTATAAATAGTAAAAATATAATTAAATATAATATAGATAGTAAGCAAAAAAATTCTAAAGATTCTATTTATGTATACAAAAAATAAACCAAAAAAGGTTTATTTTTTTAATGGAATAAATCACTATGTGAACCTGTTTCAATTAAATACAAAATTAATTTGTTTTTATCTTTTTTATATACAAGTAGCCAATCAGGCTCTATATGACATTCTCTACAATTATTAAATCTCATATTATTTATTAATGCATGATCTCGGTTTTTAACATCTAATTCTTCATCGCGTGCTAATTTATTTACAATTTCAGTTAGTTTAGATAAATCTTTACTTCTTTTTTTTATTATTTTTAATTCTTTCTTAAAAAGTGATGTTAAAATTATTTCATATTTCATTAATCAATATCCTCTATAGCTTCTTCAAAAGATTTATACTTCTTTGCTTTTATTTTTCCGGATTCAATTGCTTCTACTTCTTCAATAGCACTCATTAATCTTGCATTTGGTATTTCTATCGATGGAATGAATGGTATACTCTGTTCTCTTACGCTTTGAGTTAAAAACATATTTAAAGCAACACTTGTGTTCATACCTAAATTTCTAAATAATTCATCTGCTTGCTTTTTTAAATCTTTGTCAACCCTAAAGCTCATATTAATAGCATTTGAAATATTAGCCATAATTTCATCTCCAATCTAATTAAATATTAGCATTTATTATTAAAAATGTCAATATATTTTCAATATATTGTCAATATTATTATATGTGTAATTAAAAAAATAAACCAAAAAAGGTTTATTTTTTTAATCTCTAATTTTAATATGTGCTTCACGAAGTTGTAATTCTGATACAACACTTGGTGAACCCATTAATTTATCTTCACCACTTACACTAGTTGGGAATGCTTGAACTTCCCTTAAATTATTTTCATCTCTTAGAAGCATTAACATTCTATCAATTCCTGGAGCCATACCAGCATGTGGAGGACATCCATATTTAAATGCATTATAAAGTGATTTAAATTTTTCTTCAACTACACTCTCATCATATCCAACCATACTAAATGCTTTTTGTAGACTTTTGATATCATGATTTCTTACTGCACCCGAAGACATTTCATAACCATTACATACAAAATCAAATTGATATGCTTTTATGTCATCTATTTTTTCATTTTCTAATGCATCAATACCACCCTGAGGCATACTAAATGGATTATGTCCAAAATCATATTTTTTAGTTTCCTCATTATATTCAAACATAGGAAAATCATTAATAATGCAGAATTCAAAACTATCATGATCTATTAAATCTAATTTATTTGCTAAATAAGTTCTTATAAGACCTGCTTGTTTACTAGCAATATTTTCCATTCTATCAGCTATAAAAAATAGTACTGAATTTACTTTTAAATTTGCTTTTTCAATTAATGCTTTACGATCATCATCAGTTAAAAATTTATCAATTGGACCTTTAAAAGTATTATCTTCTAAAACAGAAATATATCCAATACCTGGCATATCTATTTTTTTAGCATAATCAACAACTTCATTAAACCATGAATTTGATTTAGTTGCTAAATCATCAACTTTAATTGCACGAACAATACTTCCTCTGAAAGGTTTAAAACTAGATTCTTTAAATACATCACTAATATCAATAATTTCAAGTGGATTTCTTAAATCTGGTTTATCTGTTCCATATTTTAACATTGATTCTTTATAACTAATTCTTTTAAATGGCCTTGGAGATACTTTTTTATCACTAAAATTAGTGAAGGTATCATAAAAAATTTCTTCTCCAATATTATATACATCTTCTTCAGTTGCAAAGCTCATTTCAAAATCAAGTTGATAAAATTCAAGTGTTCTATCACTTCTTGAATCTTCATCTCTAAAGCAAGGTGCGATTTGATAATATTTATCGAATCCAGCAACCATTAAAAGTTCTTTATAAATTTGAGGGGCTTGAGGAAGAGCATAAAATCTACCTTTAAATTTACGTGATGGAATTATAAAATCACGTGCCCCTTCAGGAGAAGAAGCTGTAATTATTGGTGTTTGTACTTCATTAAAATCTAATGAATCCATTTTATTTCTTAAAAATTTTAATAATTTTGCTCTAAATAAAATATTATCTCTAACTTTATTATTTCTTAAATCTAAATATCTATATTTAAGACGAGTTTCTTCATTTACTTCACGTGAAGTTGCAATTGAAAAAGGTAAAGAATTTGCTTTTGATAAAACTTCTAATGTATCAACAAGAACTTCAATTTTACCTGTTGAAATTTTTTCATTATAATCATCAACTTCTCTTTGTCTAATTGTACCTGTTACTTTAATAACTGATTCTTTAGATAATGATGTAAACATATTTTCATCATTACTAACTAATTGTACTACACCTTTTATATCTTTTAAATCAACAAATATTACTCCACCATGATCTCTTATATTTTCAACCCATCCAGATAAAGTTACATCTTTACCAACAAAAGATTCATCTAATAATCCACAATAATTTGTTCTATACATATTATCTCCTTTCTATTTCTTCCTGCATCAATTTTCTTGTAATTGCAGGATTTGCCTTTCCGCGAGTTTCTTTCATTACTTGACCAACTAAATAATCAAGCACATTAGTTCTACCAGATTTATATTTTTCTATATTATCTTGATTATTATCTAATACACTAATTACTATTTTTCTGATTTCATCTTCATTTCCTATTTGAGAAATTCCTTTTTCTTCTACTATTTTTTTAGGCTCTATATTTTTTTCTAAACTATCAAATAATACTTCTTTACCTTGTTTAATTGATATTTTACCACTACTTACTAGATTTATTAATTCGGCAAGCATTTTAGGTGTTACAAATATTTCATTTATTTCTAAACTATTTTTGTTTAAATATCCAAGTATTACACTAGTTACCCAGTTAGAAGAAATTTTAGGATCAACATTTTGTTCTACAATGGCATCAAAATATTCAGATATACTTCTTTCTTTTACAAGTATTGTAGCATCATAATTAGATAATCCATATTCACTTATGTATTTTTCCTTTTTTTCACGCGCTAAAAGTGGAATACTTTTTCTAATAGAATCTAAAAATTCTTCAGTTAGTTTAAATTTAGGAATATTTGGTTCTATAAAATATTTATAATCAATTGCATCTACTTTACTTCTCATATAAATTGTAGTACCAGATTCTTCATCAAAACGTCTTGTTTGTTGTTCCATAGAATCATATGTTCCATCCATTTTAGCTTCTGTTTGTCTTTTAATTTCATAATTTATTGCATCTCTTACTCCACCAAATGAATTAACATTTTTTATTTCTATTTTAGTACCCCAGTTTTTAGGATCAGTTTCATCTAAAGATGCATCCATAATTGATACGTTTACATCACATCTGATTTGTCCTTTTTTACTATCTGCTTCACTAATATCAGTATATTGATATATACTTCTCATAGTTTCCAAAAACGCTACTGCTTCATCTGCTGAATGAAATATAGGTTCTGTTACTAGTTCCAAAAGTGGTACACCTGCTCTATTATAATCAATAGTTGAATAACTACTATAGTGATCACTACTTGCAGCATCTTCTTCTAAGTGAATATTATTTATTTTAGCTATTTTTATTTCTCCATTACATTCGTATTCTAACTGTCCATATATACCAACAGGCGCTGGTTTTGTTTCTTGTGTAATTTGAAATCCTTTAGGTAAATCTGGATAATAATAATTTTTTCTTTCAAAATACATATATTCAGGTTGTTTACAATTTAATATCATACTTGCCATTAAAGCTTTTTTTACTGCTTCTTTATTTACAACAGGAAGTGTACCTGGAAAAGCCATGTCAACTGGTCTAATATTCGTATTAGGTGTTTCTTTATAAGAATTTTCAGCACTTGAAAATACTTTTGTATTAGTTTTACTTATTTCACAATGCATTTCAAGTCCTATTAAAGCTTTATATTCCATTATTTACCTCCTTTGCTATTTGGTTTTTATATCCTAGTTTTTCTTCAATAGCGCTTGCTATATTTAAAACATCAACATCTTTATAACAATTTCCAGTAATATTTACACCAACTGGTAAATTATTTACAAAACCATTTGGTATTGTAATAGATGGGAATCCACCAAAATTGCCAACTTGTAAATGTTCTTCTAATACAGTAGTTGATTCATCTAATGCATCTTTAGAATTATCTAATTTTTTAGCTGGCCCACTACCTACTGGAAGAATAACAGCATCAAACTCGTTAAATAGTTTTTTCCATTCATCAACAAGTAATCTTCTAACTCTTTGTGCATTAAAGAAATATCTATTTTTATTTTGTGCTTGTAAAACATAAGAACCAATTATAAATCTTCTTTTAATAAGTGGTGAAAAACCTTCTGTACGATAATTTTTCATCATGTCAATATAAGTATCACCACTTGCTCTAGGTCCGAAAATAATACCTGTTAAATTTGACATGTTACTTGTTGCTTCAGCACAAGATATAACAACATAAGTTGAAGCAATTGCATTAAGTAATGTTTTATCAATGCTAACTTCTTTTACTTCCATACCTAATTCTTTACATACCTCTATTGTTTTATTAAAGTTTTCTAAATGACTAATTAATTCTTGTGTAGCATTTGGATAATTATTAATATCACAAATTTCTTTTATGTAACAAAGTTTTTTTCCAGATACATTTTTATCTAAACTTGAATATAAATTAATATCACTTGAATCCCAACTTGTCATATCATTAGGATCTATACCTTTCATATTATCTACAACTATTGCAGCATCTTCTACACTACGAGTTAATACTCCACAATGATCTAAACTACTAGCAAAAGGAAATAAACCATAACGAGATATCATTCCATATGTTGGTTTATATCCAACAATTCCACAATATGCAGCTGGTTTTCTAATTGAATCTCCTGTATCACTTCCTGTAGCATATGGATAAACACCTGCTGCTACACTACAAGCACTTCCTGCACTAGAACCTGCACACATACGAGTTTTATCCCAAGGATTTTTTACAATTCCTGTATGTCCAGTAGTTCCAGTTCCACCCATGCCAAATTCATCTAGTACTGTTTTTGCTACACCTACAGCATTAGCTTTATCTAAATTTTTTATCGCAGTAGCACTAAAGAAAGGTACATAATCTTTTAATGTATTTGATGAACCAGTACTTAAAATTCCTTTTGTACTATAATTATCTTTTATTCCATATGGTATACCAGATAATAAATTATCAGTCACTTCTAATTCTTTAGCGTCATCTATAATTGTTACAAATGGATTACATTCTTCTTGTAATGAATGTGCCTTTTTTAAAGATTCTTCAATTAATTGTTTTGAAGTTACTTCTTTGTTTTTTAATTTTTCATGTAACTCCTTAATTCCCATACTCATATAATCCATTATCCCACCACCTTTGGTACTCTAACTTCTTCACCGATGTAATCATCACAATTGGATAAAATTTCTTCATGTGTTAAAGACTCTTCTTTAACATCTTCTCTAAGTTCAAATTCAAAATCATCTAAACACCAAGACATAGGTTCAACATTTTCAATATTAGGAATTTTGTTAATTATATCAATATTTTTATCAATAATTTCAAATTCATCAAGTACTTGCTTATTTTCTTCTTCAGTTAAGCCAATTAACAACTTATCTGCATAATCATCAACCATTTCACGTGTAAATTTCATAATTTCCTCCTTAAAATAATAAAAACACAGTATCCATCAATAGGACGAATTACTGTGTATCCGCGGTACCACCATATTTTCACTTATAAGTGCTCTTTAAATTTTAACGGGATTACCGGCTTACATTACTAATTTCACATAAGCAACTCCATGGTGTTATTCCTATTTATTTTATTGCCAGTTTCCACCATCCTAGCTCTCTATTAACAGTCATAAATAGTACTTCTCCACTTCTTTGTTTTTATAAATTCTAATATATTATATCACAAATTGATTAAATTTAAACATTTTTTAATAATTTTTTAACAATTATTATCTGAATACTTATATGTATATTGATTTGTATTAGTTTCATAATCAATTATTACACATCCAGTCATTTCAGATTTATCACGTGGATCTAATACTTTATTATTTTTAGTACCTTCTAAATATCCTCCACTAATCAATTCATTAATTGTAACTTTATATGATTTTTCCTCATACGCATTTTCTACCGTCCATCTTTTAGCTGCATTTTCAATTTGAACAATTTGATCATTATATAATTCATCTTTTGAACTATCTATAATTTTAAAAACTGTTGGAACAGCAATTAGTGCGATAATGCCAAGTATAATAATAACTGCAAGTAATTCTACTAAGGTAAATGCTTTTTTATTCATATTAATCTCTACTTTCTTTGTAAAGTATAACATTTATTTGATTTTTTTTCAATATTACTTAAAGAGTTTATTCCAAAGACTATTTGCAAGTTTTCTACCAAATGTACTTGCTGCATTACCAATAGTTCTATCAATTACTTTTTCAGTTTTAGATTTTTCTGTTTTCTTTTTTTATTTTTTTATTTCTTCTTTTGGTTGTTCTTTTTGTTTTAATTCATTTTGTTTATTTATTAATTCATACGCTGAAATATTATCTATAGTAACATCATATGTACTTTTTAAATCACTTTTATTAATTATATTTTGTCTAGTAATTTCATCTACTACACCTATTTTACTTTGAGGAGGTAAAATAAATGCGCGTTCTACTATTTCTGGTTGCCCTAATTCATTAATAAATGAAACTAATGCTTCTCCGGTTGATAATTCTGATATAGATTTTTCTGTATCTAAATTAGGATTTTCTCTAAATGATTTTGCAGCTATTTTAACGCTTTTCATCTCATTTGGAGTATATGCTTTCAAATTATGTTGAATTCTATTTCCAAGTTGAGAAAGTATATCTTCTGGTATATCACTAGGAGATTGTGAAATTAAAAATACACCTACACCTTTTGATCTAATAAGTTTAATAATTTGAGTAAATTTTTTTAATACATCAGAATTCATATCATCAAATAATAAATGAGCTTCATCTATAAATAAAACTAATTTTGGTTTTTCTAAATCACCAACTTCAGGAAAAGTTTCATAAATTTTATTTAAAAGCCACAACATTAATGTTGAATATAAATTATAATCTTTAGATAATTCTACTGAATCAAGGATATTAATCATTCCATAACCTGTATCGCCATCATATTTCATTAAATCATTTAGATTAAGTTCTGGCTCTCCAAAAAACATATCAGCATTTGTATTTTCAAATTCAAGTAATTTTCTATTTATAGTTGAAATACTTTGAGTAGTTATACTTCCATATTTCATACTATATGTATCTTTATTTTCCAAAATATAATTTAAAATAATCTTTAAATCTTTAAAATCAATTAAAGGCATATTTTCATCATGGGCTACTTTAAGAGCGATATTAAGATTGCCTACTTGTGAATCAGATAGTTTTAAAATTCTGCTTAATAAAGTACTAGAAAATGAATCAATTCTAGCTCTTAATTTATGTCCTGTTTTACCATATACATCAAAAAATTGAGTTGGAAATTTAGATACATTAAATCCATCTAATTTTAATTTTTCAACTCTTTTACTAATAGAATCAGATGAAACTCCTTCTTCACAAAGTGAAGATACATCTCCTTTTATATCAGTAATTAAAACTGGGATATGAGCTGCACTAAATGTTTCTGCAAGTACTTTTACACTTATTGTTTTACCTGTTCCTGTTGCACCAGTTATAACCCCGTGTCTATTTATCATACTAGGTATGATAGATAATTCTTTTTCTTCATTTTTAGCAATAATTAGTTTTTTATCTATATACATAATTCCCCTCTATTCTATTACTCCATCCATACTCCATGTTTTTATATCAAGTATTTTTACATTAACAATTTTACCAATAAATTCTTTACCACATAATACATTAACTAATTTCATAGTATCGGTATATCCAAATAAACAATCTTCCTTTTTTTCACTTACTCCTTCAAGTAATACTGGAACTGTTTTATTTAAGTATTTTTGATTTGCCTCATTTGAATATTTATTAATTAATTCATTTAATTAATATAATCTTTTATTTTTTACCTCAAGTGGTACATTATCCTTCATTTTAGCTGCTGGTGTTCCAATACGAGGTGAAAAAATAAATGTAAAAGCAGAATCAAATTTACAAGTATTAACTACATCTAAAGTTTGTTTAAAATCTTCATCTGTTTCATTTGGAAATCCTACTATTATGTCAGTAGTAATACTTACATTTTTTACTTTTTCTTTTATTTTTTTATAAAGTTCTAGATATTTTTCCTTTGTATAACGTCTTCCCATTAGTTTTAAAATGTTATTTGATCCAGATTGTAAAGGAAGATGAATGTAAGGCATTATATTATCATATTTAGCTATTACATCTATCATGCCATCAGTAAAATCCCATGGATGACTTGTTACAAATCTTATTCTTTCAATTTTTGTTTTTGCTACATCTTCAAGTAAATTTTCCATTGTATATTTTTCTTCTAAATCTTTACCATATGCATTTACGTTTTGACCTAATAATGTTACTTCTTTATATCCTTTTTTGATTAAATCATTTACTTCTTCTAATATGAATTTTGGTTGTCTACTTCTTTGTTTACCACGTGTATATGGAACTATACAGTAAGTACAAAATTTGTCACAGCCATACATTATATTAATCCAAGCTTTATATTTACTATCTCTTTTAACAGGGATATTTTCAATTACATCGCCTTCAATACTTTGTACTTCTATTTCTAACTCTTTTTTTCGCATTGATTTTTCTAAAATGTCAGGTAGTTTGTGAATATTATGAGTTCCAAACACTATATCAATCCACTTATATTTATTTAATATTTCATCTACTACAACTTCTTCTTGTGCCATACATCCACAAACACCAGTAATTACATGAGGTCGTGTTTCTTTTAAATGTTTAATTCTACCTAACATTCCAAATACTTTATTATGTGCATTTTCTCTTATTGCACATGTATTAAGTAATATTAAATCTGCTTCTTCCATAGTTTTACTTTCAGTAAAACTCATATCTTCTAAAATTGCTTTAATGTTTTCACTATCATGTTCATTCATTTGACATCCATATGTTTTAACATAATAAGTTTTATTCATTCCTAAATCTTTTAAATTTTCTTTTATAATATAGTCATCTATTTTAGTTAAAACTTTTTTATCTGTTCTTATTTTTGCTTCCATTAAATTTGGTTTTAACATAGTATCACTTCCTAAATCTATTTATAATTATATACTATTTTATTAAAAATTACTAATAAAACTGATATAAAAATATCAGTTTGTATGTAGTATTATTTTTTTTCGATTTTCTTCATATTTAGAATTACTATTTTCTTCTTGTGTAAAATTATCAAATTCAGTTATACTTAAATTTTTATTATCTTTTATTCCATCAATAAAATCATTAAGTGTTGGATTTTCAATATTTGTTACTGCAAAATATGCAAAGCAATACATTAAAATATTTATTGATGCATCAGGATTATTATTTGAAGCATAAACATATTTTACTTTTCTTTTAGATAATTTAATAATTAAATCACATAAATAATCTATTTTGTATTCACTTAAATCTACTTTTATATTAAATTCATTATTATGAATATATTCTTTTAATATTTGTTTTACATACCTATAATCTAATTGTTGTACATCTAGTATATTAAATCTTCTTCTATATGCTGAATCGTTAGAAAAATTTTGAAATTCTTCTCTTGTAGTACAACCTATTACTTTTAAATTTCTATTTGAAATATATGGTTTTAAAATATTTGCCATATCTATTTTTTGACCATCACTGCATCCAGCACCTATCGAATTATGCATTTCATCGATAAAAAGTATTATATTTGGATTATCTGAAATGTAATTACACAAATCTGTTAATTTTTTTTCAAATTCACCTCTATAAGATGTTCCCGAAAGTAAATCTGACACATTTACACTCATTATTATCTTATTTTTAAGTGCATTGCAAACTAAATTATTTTGAATTTTATATACTAGTCCTTCTACAACAGAAGTTTTTCCTACTCCAGGTTCTCCTACTAAAACAACACCTTTTTTTGGAATTAAGATGTTTTTTTCTAATTCTTTTATTTCTTCATCTCTTCCAATTGCAGGATTTATTTTATATGTGTTTTCATTTAATATAACGACACCATTTTTAATTTTTATTTTATCATTGATATTTGTTTTTTTATCATAGATATTTATTTTTTTACTATCTACATTAACTATACTTGTGTTATTAGTAGTTTTTAAAGGTTCATGTTGAAGTGTATTTGTTTTAAAAATATTATTTAAATATTTAGATAAATCTGTTTTTAAAAAATCTCCATCATAAAATGTAGGTTTATTATATAAACCATCTACAAATAATAAATCTTTACATATAGCAATGTCATTTTTTACATCAACTAAATATTTAACCGGTTCTACTCTAACCCATGCATATTGTTGATTATCTATAATTTTGTTTGAAGCCTTTAGATTATCTATTACATTTTTATTAATATATCTTGTTGACATACGAATATATCTTATACCATTAAATAAATATTCGTTATTTTTTTTACCAGTTATAGAATCATCCCATTTACCACCAGTTTTTACTAACATATATTGTTTAAAAAGTTCTTCAAGTTGATTTTGTTTTGATAAACTATCAATAGTTTGTGGATATTCACCATATTCAATTTCTATAATTCCATCATTAATATACTTTTCTTTTTTTATTTCACCCTTAATTGATGAATATTTAATAACCGGTCTAACACATACATCATTATCAAAAGAAATTGCTGCATTTTTAAACAATCCATTAACAATAATAACTGATCCATTTTCATCACTTGTTTTAGTATAATATTCTCCATATCCATTTTTCATATTAGCGCCTTGTAAAAGTGCGAAATCAGTAGGTTTGGCTTGAATTCCTATTTCTTTTAAAAGATCTAGCCTATTTTCAAATGTTTGAAAACTATCTAATAATGTTATATCATTCATATTTTTCACCCCAAATTGAAAGTTATTATATATTAAAATTTTTAAAAAGTAAAGAAAAATACGTATGTAATACGTATTATAAATCAAGTTTAACTATCGTACTTCCAGTATTATTATATACAATGTGGTACTCAAGAACTTTTTTATTAGTTTTTAAAGTATCAAGTGTTACTTTTTTTATTATTCCTTTACCGATTCCATGAATTATGACAATATATTTGTTTTTTAACTTGTATTGTTCATTAATAAAATCATTAATCATTACTTTAGCTGTATCTCTATCAAATCCGTGTAAATCAAGTTTTGGATATGTATTTATACATAATATTTCTTCAATGTTCATTTTATACCCATTCTTCAATTATACTTTTAGAATTTATCGCAGAAGATCCCTTAATTGCTAGTGCATCATCTAATATATTTGCGCCTACACAAATATTTTTTACATCATTTACAACAGTTCCAAGTCCACTACCTTCGTGTGTTGTTATAATTCTTATGGTTTTACCAGTAAAATCTATCTTTTTTAGTGCGGTTTCAAGTTCTGGAGCATAAGTACCCCAATATATAGGACTCATAATATATATCACTTCATATTTAGATATATCGCTTAAATACTCTTTTATTGGAGCATTACCAACTCTTTGTTTTGCTTCATTGATACATGTATCATAATCTTTAGAATATGGTATTAGTGGTTCTACTTTAAACATATCAGCTCCAGTTAGTTCTTTAACATATTCTGCTACTATTTGAGTATTACCTTTTTCTATATATCCAACTGCATAATTTTCATCAGCTCTACTAAAATAAATTATTAAACTTTTTTTATCTTTCATATATGCCTCCTATAAATTATTTTAAATCCTCATCATTAAAAGGAAATGGACACAATTCTTGTACACTATATTTTTTAACTTCACCTTTATTTGAATAAAAATATACTGGTGCATCATAATCAAAAAATTCACTAATAACTTGTCTACAACCAAAACAACTAGTACTAATTCTATTACTATCAATACACATACAATGTAATTCTTTAAAATCACCTTTTTTATAACCTTGACTAATAGCACTTACAATTGCTGATCTTTCAGAACATATTGAAGATCCATAAGATGCATTTTCAACATTTACACCTTTAATTTCTTTACCATCTTTCATTACTAATATAGTTGCTACTCTATATTTTGAATATGGGCTATATGAATTTTTAGCTAAATCCAATAACTTTTCTACCATCTTAACACCTCAATTAGATTGTACACAATTTTTTTATTTTTGTCTACTTAAATATTGTGACTATTCATTTCCTTTTAGACTTGATACCATATCAATTTTTTTGATTTTTTTTGATAAAAACTTAGATACTAAATATGACACTAAAAATGTTCCAATAGCAGATATTATGTAAGTTCTTAAAGTAATACTAGCACCAAAATCATAATGTTCTTCTATTGCTGTTTTAAATAACCAATCTGTTAAATAAAAACCTAATGGAAGACCAATAATAATAGATAATACTGCTATCCAATTGTTTTGTTTTATAAAAATATTTTCAATTTGCTTATCATCAAATCCTAATACTTTAAGTGTTGAAAATTGATATTCTTTTTCAGTATAAGAAAGTATTCCTAAATTATATATTATTATTCCACCTAATAAAACTGCAATACTAATAATTAATACTAGCATTGTTTTCATCATAGAAAGCATTCCTGTCATACCTTCTTTTAAACTATTAATATCTTGTATAGTTTCTACATTTTTAATTTCTTTAATTTTACTTAAATCATTATTAGTATATAAAGAATCAGGTTTATATTCAATTTTTAAAGATTCTAGATAATTACGTGTCATTGATATATTTTGATTTTGGGGATCCTTATTAAATCCAACTATTTTAGAAGTGTAATAAGTATTATCTCCGTATATATGCCATGTAATTTTATCACCTAATTTATAACCTTTTGTAGAAGCTAATTTATAAGTTACATATACTCCATCATCTGTTGGCTTTTCTTTTATTTTATTTTTATTATCTACAAATCTTAAATAATCATTCGCGTCAGTTACTAGTATGTTATTTGATTCTCTATTGCCATTTTTATCTTTTATTTCTATTCCTAAAATTTTTGAAGTATTACTACCATATTGATCATATATAAGTTGTAATTCATTAGAAGATAAATTTTCTTTTAAATTCAATTTATAATCAAAATTATATAAATCTTCAAATTGTAATTTAACAAAGAAATTCATTGAATCTAACATACCTAATGCACATACAATCAATGCACAACATCCTACTACCCCTGCAAGGCCCATAAATGTTCTCATTCTATTTCTTAAAATATCTCTTACATTCCATTTTGAAGAAAAACTAAGTTTTTTAAAAAATCCTTTTTTTGTTATATTTAAAGCTGTACCTTTAATAGTTGGTATTTTTTTTCTAAGTGTTTCTGCAGGATTTTCTCTTAATATACTTCTACCTGTAATATAAGTTATTATTGAGACAACTAAAATAACCGCAATTGAAATATAGTAACTTGAAATATTCATAGCAGGATGTCCATTTGGAATTTCAAAAAAATCCATTTCTAAATTTATAAAAACATTACCAATAATATAATATCCAAGAATTAATCCTACAATAGAAGCAATAATACTTATCCAAAAACCATAACCGATATAGTGAAATAATATTTTATTATTACTAAATCCTAATGCTTTTAATGTACCTATTTGAACTCTTTGATTTTTTACAACTCTTGTCATTGTTGTAATAACTGAAAGCATTGCTATAAATAAAAATATTCCAGAAAAAACGCCTACATATGTCTTACCTTCATCTATTTCTCCTTGATAAGTTATATAAGAAGTAGTATCTTCCCTATTAATGATTGCTTTAGCATTTTCTACATTATCTTCGATTTTTTCTTTTACTTCTTTTCTATTTTTAGTATTTTTAACATCTACCATTATACTTGAAAATGGAATATAATCTTTATAATCAAAATCAGGTATCATCATATCTAAATCTTGTTCATCGTTTATATTTAATTGTTTCATAACTAGAGATTTAATATAGTCTTCTGTTATTTCTTTAGTACTCATATATGCAAAACCAAATTCTTTTCTATCAGGATATAATTCTGATTCATCTCTTGTATCATATAAATGATCTGGTACATTTACTAGTCCAAGTACTTTTTCATGTAATTGCATTGTTTCATATTTTACAAGTATTACATCACCAACTTTTATGTTGTTTTCTTTAGCATAAAAGTTATCTAACCATACACCACTTTTATTGTAATCAAAATCAATTCCATCAAATACATAAAACTTAGATATATTGTTTGACTCAATAAAATTTAATAGTAATGTTTTATCATTATCTGTAGTTGCTGTAACTGATAATTTTAATTCAGCGTCTTTTACATTATCAATTTCTTTTATTTTATTTAAATCATCATGATTTAATAATCCCATTACATTTAAATCAAATAAATTATTTTCTGAATAAAACTTATCTGAAGTTTTGGACATACCATCCATATATGCCTTTATTCCTGAATAAGCCATTATTCCAATCATTATCATTAAAAAAATTGTTATAAATTGAGATAAATTTTTACGAATATCTCTAAACATTTTCCTTTTTAACATAATTACCACTTAACCTCGTCAATGTTTTTTGGATGTTTATTAATTATATTTGATTCAACTTTACCATTTTTTATTTTAATTACTCTATCAGCAATATCAGCAATTAAAGCATTATGTGTAACGATAATAACAGTAGTATCTTCATCACTTTGTTTTCTTAAAAGTTTTAATACTTCAACGCCAGTTTTTGAATCAAGCGCTCCGGTTGGTTCATCACATAAAAGCACTTTTGGATTTTTCATTATTGCTCTTGCAATAGATACTCTTTGTTGCTCTCCACCTGATAACTCTTGTGGAAATTTAGATGCATGTTTTAATAAACCAACACTTTTTAAAACATCTTTAGAATCTTTAGTTGTATTTGTAACATCTTTTATAAGATTTACATTTTCATCTACTGTTAAAGTAGGCATTATATTGTAAAACTGAAATATAAATCCTACATCATTAGCCCTGAATTTCGTTAATTGTTTATCATTAAATTTAACTAAGTCATTTTCTCCTATTATGATAGAACCAGATGTAGCTTTATCCATTCCACCAAGTAAATTCAATAAAGTTGATTTACCTGCACCAGATGGTCCTAAAATAACTACAAATTCACCTTGATCGATGCTTAAATCAATGCCGTCTAATGCATTAAATTTTTGTTCTCCAATTTTATATGTTTTTTTTACATTTTTTAATTCTATAAATTTATTCATATATACCTCTTTCTAAATGTGAAATTTCTTTCATATTAATTATATTCTTTTAAATGAAAATAGTCAATAAAAATGTGAAAACTATTTCACATTTTTATACAATTATGTTATAATCAATATATGAGGTGACACAAATGAGCGATAATAATATAAGAGAACCTAAGCAAAAAAGAGCAATAGAAAAAATAGAAAAGATAATTGAAGCAGGTTTTGAATTAATATCAAAGAATGGATATTATAATACAAATACTGCTGAGATTGCTAAAAAAGCAGGCGTTTCAACTGGAATTTTATATCAATATTTCAATGATAAATATGATATTTTGATAGCAGGGTTAGAAAAATATGGAGATAGTATATTTTTTCCTATGTTAAAAAATAATGATATAAAATTTGATAAAAATGATTTTGATTCTTTTATTAATAATATAATTAAACATTATATCCATAATCACAAAATATCAAATGTAGCGCATGAAGAAATAATGTCAATGGTACATTCTGATAAATTAGTTGCAGAATATTATTATAAAAGAGAACTAGAAATGACTAATTCTCTAAAAAATATTTTAATAAATAATGGTCTTGAAAATAATAATTTGTATGAAAAAGTACATATAATGATAGGATTAATTGATAATCTATGTCATGAGGTTATTTATCACAAGCATAATGATATGGATTATGAAATAATGACAAATCTTGTAATTGATAATATTAAATATCTATTTAAAAGTGACTTTAATTAAGTCACTTTTTACTTACTAAATTATATGATTGGTCTATTAATGAAAAAATATCATCATCTTTTACAGTATCATTTAATAAAATTGAAATCCAATTTTTTTTGCTCATATGATATGCTTCATAAAAACCATTTTGTTTTAATAGATTCTTTATTTTATTTGGATCTAATTTTACATTTATTATTTCTACTTCACCATTTCTACTATCTAATTTAGATAAATCTATATTCATAATGATTCCATACCACTTGTTAGTATTTTTATTTCTATATATGGCAGTTCCTGAAAACTTGTCCCATAAGAATTCTGGGTCATTTTTATATTTTTTATTAATATATTTATTTATTCGATTTGCTTGATTTGATATAAAATAATTAGTTTCAAAGCAATTATTTTTTATATCAATTAGTATTTCTTTATAAGCATCTCTTACATTATTTACAAATTTTCCAGACATTTTTGTTTTTAAAGCTAAGTATTCTTCGTTTACTTGTAAGTCAATTACTTTACCACTAATACCTTTATTAGTAATAGTTATAACTGCTTTAAATTCGTCATTAAAAAAATTTTTTTCAAATATAAACTCGTCTTTATTTTTTTTAAATCCATAGTCAATTAATAATTTATAATTAACGTTAGCTCTTTTAAATATTTCTTCTTCTATATTCAAGACATTCATCTCCTATATACATATTATCTTATCATTTTATCAAGTTATTAATAATTAATTATATTAAGAAAATTAGAATACTTACCAATTATAATTAAAATTAATAGTGATATATTAATAAGTAGTAAGAGAATAATATGTTTTGTTCTCTCTTGAAAAAGATTAGCAATAAATTCTCTAATTAATGCATTTGTATAAAAATACCACTTTGTTTTACTTCCGATTCCTTCACAGTCAATACCTTGGTTGTTTGCTATAATACCACTTCTAAAGACATGATAATTTGTAGTTGAAAATATAATATTTCCAGCATTATTTTTTTCAAATATTATATTTTTAGAAAATTTCATATTTTCTACTGTACTAGTTGATTTATCTTCAATTAAAATCTGATTTTTATTTACTCCATGTTCAATTAAATAATTTTTTATCGCTTCAGCTTCAGAAATAATTTCATCAGCTCCCTGACCACCGGATGGAACGTAAATAATCTTTTTATTTGTATTTTCATATTGATTTGTTGCAAACTCAATTGCTTTATCAACTCTTCCTTTTAATAAAGGAGTTAATGATCCATCACTATTTATTTTTGATCCTAAAATAATTACAAAATCTTTATCATATTTTGGAACGTGTTTGCCTGCTTTAATATTACAATATAATGTTGCTATAATTAAGGTATATAAATACGATAACGTGGCATTAATACAAATATCTAATGCATATTTGATAAATTGTTTATCTTCTCTAAAGAGTATTTTAGTTATAACATAGTATAAAGTTTGACTTCCCAAAATACCGATAAGCGCAAGTACTCCTAAAATTATTCCTAATAAATTCTTTGAACTAAAGCCTTCTTTTTTTATTAAAATAACATTTGTAATAATACTAAATAATGCAAAAAAAATAATACATGGTAACGTTAATAATGCAAAAAAAGAAAATGATTTTAAAGTATTATTATAAATATCTATAATTTTTAATACATTCCAGTTTTGTATCAATAAATTAATCTGTCTTAAAATATTTACATTAATAAAAATTAAAAGTCCTAAATTCATAACTATGTCATAAGAATATTTTTGTTTGTTGTATAACTTTTTTATATATAAAAAACAACCAATAGAAATTCTTATTAAAAACAATATTAATATCATTTGAATTGATTTGCTTAATAAAACATTATTAGAAATATCAGTTTTACTTAAAATGAAAATAGATAATATAACAAATATCAATGTAACAAAAAAATAAATTATTCTACTTTTTTTCATATAATCATCTCAAAATAAATTATATCATAAAAAACTAAGAATAGAATTAATATCTTAGTTTTATATATTCGATTTTTAATTATTAATAGTTTTTTCATTTATATACTTCATAATTAATACCTTGCAAATATATCTTGCAACATATAAATCAATTCTTTCTTTTTCTAAACTTGCGAAACAAATCTTAAAAGGTTCTCTGTTAAGATATAAATGACATTATTTATATTTTTTTGTATCTATTAATTTTTCATCTAATTTTTCAATCCCAAGTACATTTTTATCTTTTGATAAAATACTAAGTTCTTTTCTTGCAGTAGCATTTAATTTTTCCAGTCTTTCACTTTGTTTTACGTTATTATCAATCATGTTAGCATTTAACACTTCTAAATTACTTAAAACTATTAAGTGAAGTATATCTGCATAATCTCTGATATTACCTTCTAAATTGGGATTAACTTTTCTCCATTCACCCGCAGTCATACCAAACAAAGCAACATTTATTACATCTGCTTCATTTGCATAAACAAATTGCTTTTGCTTCTCTGTAAGTTTAGGTACAATATTTTCCTTAATGCTATCAGTATGTATTCTATAATTAGTTTTAGACAGACTTCTTCTAACAGACCATTCTATTTTTTCTTGATAACTTTCATTATATTTTAATCTTTTAAATTCCTTTATTAAATATATTTTAAATAAATTATCAATCCATGAAGCAAATTCTAATGCTATATCAGAATGTGCAAATGTTCCAACGCTATATTTACCTTTACTATATGTCATACCAATAGCATTTACTCTTGTACACCATTGACTTGGTGTCATTGTAAAAGACCTTTTAGGTGCTTCATTTTTAATTAGGCTGAATTCCGCCGAATTAAAATCTTCATTACTTAATTCTTCCCATAATCCTAAAAATTCTATTGTATCATAATTACTTAGCCATTTTTTTATTACATCTGATGGATCATTTGGATTTTTGTATCTTGCTAAATCTGTTAATGAAATATAATCCTCGTCATTAATTCTCATTACTCTAATTTCATTTTCATTTACATTCATAATAGTTGTAATTTTATCATTCATAAAATTAATTCTCCTTTCTTGATTTTCTTCTATATTTATAAATACCAATATTGGTAAACCAATGTTATAGTGTGTTATTAATTCGGTATAAATAAACCTATGTCATTTTATATAAAACACTTCTGCATTTTTACTTGAAATTGACTGAATTATTCTAAACATACCTTCTATATCAACAACATCAGTTGAACGCATTTTACCATCAGATGCTTTTAATTTCAAAGCGTTACAATTTGTAACGGTTTCATTTCCTCCATCTTTAAGTCTTTTTTTCATGACTCTCCAATATACTTGTGGATTATCACTTTCTGAAATAGCTCCAACAATATCAACTACACTAACATAATATTTTTTCTCCCTTATCTCATACTGTTCTTATAGTTTTATCATTGAATAACTTATTTATTAAGTACATTTTATCTTGATTCATTGGCATCCTTCTTTTTAGTTATTTCTAACTTATAGTTCATTGCTTCTAATAACTTAACAAAAGTTCCTAGTGATATCGAATGTAATTTTCTTTCCATTCTGGCTATTGTTGATCTAGCAATGCCAACTCTTCTTGCCAATTCTGATTGACTAATATTTGATTCATTTCTTAATTTTATATACTCACATATTAAAGCAAATTCTTTATTACTTATAATTTCTTTTTCCATATTCTTCATAATTATTACCTCATATATATTGTAGCATATTTGCAACATATAAATCAATAAAAAATCAAGTATATTTCAACTTAATTTTTATCATTTTAATTATTCTTTGATTTCATTGTAGCTTGTACTATAGGCAAGTTAGGGCCGATTAAGACTAAAATGACTTATTTTCTATAATTTGTAAATCTTATTTATTATCAATTTTTTTATTATCATCTATATATTTATAATTTAAATTAATCTCAGACGTTATTACTGACTCACCCTAATAACTTAACTATAATTAATTATATTGCTTTAGAAATTCTTCTAATTCTGTATCATCTTTAAAGATGATATCAAAAATATTATATAGTGAATCTGTAGCATCAAATTCACCAATCGCATAGCATTTTTTACCCATACCATATGCTATCCCAGCTTCAATATGACCAGATTTACCAGCCGGTAGAACCAATAATAAATTTTTACATGCTTTTTCATTATCTAAATCTTGTTTAAAGATATTCAAAACAATATCACTTTTTAATCCTAGATTTTCAAATACTTGCATTTTTTCTTCTTCAGTTTGGCCTTCTTTGCCATAACTATTCATAGTATCATCATTTTTCAAAAAACAATAATAAGAAATATTGTATTTATCAAAAATATCACATATTCTTAAAATGCTATCTTTGTTTCTAGTTTTTCCTGCTATAAAGAATTCATATTTTGTATTCATATTATCACTTCCGTTCTAATTATATCATAAAAAAGACTAGATTAATCTAGTCATTTATTTCTTTTTAATTAATTGTTTAGGCATATTACTTGCCAAACTATAATTTTTATAACTTTCATCTTCAGTTACTTCTTTAAATACATTAATAAACGAAGGTGTTTGTATCTTTTCATTTTCATCTGATAGTTCTATTTCCATTATTGCTTGTTTATCCCATTCAGGATATATATCTATTTCAAAATATTGATTATTTTCAGATAAACAATATCTAATTTTATGGATTGGATGTAATCTATTATCTGCTTCCATTAGATATTGAATATATTCATCCTGAGTAATTCTTTTTTCTACTTCAATTCTTTTAATATCTGATACTTTTCTTTTCTCAGTTAATGTGTACATATAATCTCCAGCTATACCTCTTGCTCTAACTCTTCTTTCAGTATCATCTACACTTTTTAAATATGTTTGTACTATATCTACTTTCGTACAATTAGGCATACTTTCAAGTTCTTTTATATCAGGAAAATATATAATAAATTTTCTTTCTATTTCATAAGGTACAGGTTCTCCCATAAATGTTGTAATCTCCTTTAATAGTCTTTCTAATTTTTCTTCAAAGTCAGTACTATTATCTATAATTCTAAAATGCGGATGTCCTGTCCAAGCAGATATAACTTTATCATCTAATACTCTAGCTTGTTCAGGTGTTTCAGTTCTAGCTGCATTATTAGATAATGTATAAGCTGCTTCAGCTCCTTTAGCTGCTGTTGCTAAATGGAATACAGCATCATACTCATCTCTTTCTTTAATCTCTGTAGTATTTAATGCTTTTAATATCTTTTTAAATTCAACATCTTTAACATATGCTTTTGAATCTAACATACCACGATCACATACTATTAACACTTTTTCATTATTCATTGTTCTAGCAGCTGCTTCATATAATTGTTCTTTACATTTTTGTAATTTCATTTGTGTTACTTGAAAATCAACACTTGTTCCACATGTCCATGGTGCAACACCATTAGTGATTAATTCTGTTGCAGTTTCAGGAACAAATAGTACTGTATAACCTCTATTAGTAAAATAATTATTGATCCAACTTAATGCTGTAGTTTTTCCAGCACATGAACCTCCTGTTAAAACTATTTTTGTTATTTTAACTTGCTTTTTATCTGAATCAAAACTTAACAATTCATCTAGAGATACATTATATAAAGCTGCTAATGATTTAAGTTTATCTAAATCAGGTTTGGATTTACCCATTTCCCATTTACTAACCGCTTTATCACTTACTTCCAATTGATAAGCAACATATCTCTGAGTTAGTTTATTACTTTTTCTTAATTGATATAAATAATTTCCAAAATTAATATTTTTCATAATTCCACCTCACTACATCTTGATTATACAATAGATTATTGAATTATAATACAAATTCTTATCTACTATTGGTAGAATTTTTAAAACTAAAACTACATCTACCTTTATACCAATTATAACATAATAAAAGACCGGGTTATGTAAAAATGCCCGTTCTTATATATTTTTTCTTCCAACAAAAAAATAGTCATCCGAACTATATCGTGACTATTTTTTAACAAATTTTTAAATTATGACTATCATCTTGGTTTTAATCTTTTAAATTTTATATACTTCTTTCACATTATTATCATCTCCTTTAATTGCAACAAAAAAAGACTATTTCTAGTCTTTCTTGTATTTTATATTTTCACGCTTATGCGTTCTAATTTTTTCTCGCTTTGATTGCAGCTTGTGCAGCAGCTAAGCGAGCAATAGGAACTCTATATGGAGAACAAGAAACATAGTCAAGTCCTATTTTATGACAGAAATAGATAGAATTAGCCTCACCTGCATGTTCGCCGCATATTCCAAGATGTAAATTTTTTCTTGCTTTCTTACCAAGTCTTACAGCAATTTCAACTAATCTTCCTACTCCATTTTCATCAATTCTTTTAAATGGATCATACTCAAGTATTTTTTTATCTAAATAATCATTTAAATATTTTGATGCATCATCTCTTGAAAATCCAAATGAAAGTTGTGTTAAATCATTTGTACCAAAACTAAAGAATTTTGCTTCTTCTGCGATTTCTTGTGACATCATTACTGCACGTGGTGTTTCAATCATTGTTCCAATTTTGTAATCAATTTTTTGATTTTGTTCTTTCATTACGATTGAGGCTTCATCATCTACTATTTTTTTAACAAATTTAAATTCTTTTAAATCTGTAACTAATGGTATCATTATTTCAGGTTTTACTTTTATTCCTTCACGTGTAACATTTATTGCTGCTTCAATTAATGCTCTTGTTTGCATTCTAGCAACTTCTGGATTAGTTACGGCAAGTCTACAGCCTCTATGACCCATCATAGGGTTAAATTCTTTTAATTCATCAATTCTATCAACTAATTCGTTATAGCTCATATCAAGTGATTTTGCTAATTTTTTTATTTCTGATTCTTCTTTTGGTAAAAATTCATGTAAAGGTGGATCTAAATAACGTATTGTTATAGAATCCCCATCAATTATTCTAAATAATTGTTCAAAATCTTCTCTTTGATAGATTAACAATTCATTTAAAGCAATTTGTCTTTGATTATCAGTTTTACTCATTATCATTTTTCTTATTGAGAAAATTCTTCTTTCGCTAAAAAACATGTGTTCTGTTCTACAAAGTCCAATACCTTCAGCTCCAAATTTTTTTGCCTGTGTTGCATCAGCTACTGTTTCAGCATTAGCTCTTACTCCTAGTTTTCTAACAGAATCTGCCCAGCTCATAAATGTATTAAAATATTCATTTGTAGCTGATTCTACTTTTTTTATTTCGCCTTCATATACTAAACCTGTAGTACCATCAATTGAGATTATATCTCCTTCGCTAAACACAAATCCATCTTTTGTAGTTAATGTTTTATCGCTTTCATTTATGGTTAAATCTTCACACCCACTAACACAACATTTACCCATTCCACGAGCAACAACTGCTGCATGAGAAGTCATACCGCCACGTATTGTTAATACACCACTAGCACTACTCATTCCCTCTATATCTTCAGGAGATGTTTCATTTCTAACTAGTATTGCTTCTTCATTGTTATTTTTAGCTTTAATTACATCAGCTGCATTAAATAATATTTTCCCACTACTTGCACCAGGAGAAGCTGACAATCCTTTAGCAATTACATGAGCATTTTTTAATTCTTTTTCGTCAAATGTTTTATGTAATAATTGATCTAATGTATTTGGTTCTACTCTAAGTAAAGCTTCTTTTTTAGAAATTTTTTTCTCATTAACTAAATCTACTGCTATTTTGATTGCAGCTTTAGCTGTTCTTTTTCCATTTCTAGTTTGTAGCATATATAATTTGCCATTTTCAATAGTAAATTCCATATCTTGCATATCTTTATAATGATTCTCTAATATTTCGCAATATTTATTAAATTCTTCATATACATCAGGCATTTCTTTTTTTAAAGTTTCTATTTTTTTAGGAGTCCTAATGCCTGCAACAACATCTTCGCCTTGTGCATTCATTAAGTATTCTCCATATAATTCTTTTTCTCCTGTTGAAGGATTTCTTGTAAATGCTACTCCTGTACCTGAATTAGATCCTAAATTTCCATATACCATTTCTTGAACATTTACAGCTGTACCTAATGAATCAGAAATGTCATTCATTTTTCTATAAATTTTAGCTCGTTCATTATTCCAAGATTTAAATACTGAAGTTACTGCTTCAATTAATTGTTCATATGGATTTTGAGGAAATGGTTCTTTTGCTAATATTTCATAAATTTCTTTATACTTTAAAGTTATTTTATACATATCATCTTCGTTTAAATCAATATCTAATTTGATTTTTCTCTTTTTCTTAAAAGTATCAATTACTTTTTCAAATTCATGAGTGTCTAGTCCTTTTACAACATCAGCATACATTCCAATTAATCTTCTATATGAATCATACACAAATCTTTTGTTACCAGTTTTATTAGATAATGATTCTGCAACTTCATCATTAAGACCTAAATTTAATATTGTATCCATCATTCCAGGCATACTAACAGGCGATCCACTTCTAACTGAGACTAATAATGGATTGCCTTTTGAACCAAATTTTTTATGCACCATTTTTTCAAATTCTTTTAATTTTTCAAATATTTCATTTTTTATTTCTGTACTCATTTTGCATTTATTTTCATAAAAATTATTACATGCATCAGTTGTTACAGTAAATCCAAGTGGTACAGGAAGACCAATCCTAGTCATTTCAGCAAGATTAGCGCCCTTTCCACCTAGAATATCTTTCATATCTTTATTACCTTCATTAAATAGATAAACATATTTCATTTTATCCCTCCCATCTTTTATTATATCAAAAAAAAGATATTAAATAATTAATACCTTTGTTTTTTTACATTTTATTTACGAGCTCTAGGATGAGCTTCTAAATATACTTTTCTTAAATGTTCATTTGTTACATGTGTGTATATTTCGGTAGTTTCTAAGTTTTCATGACCAAGTAACTGTTGAACAGTTCTTAAATCCGCACCTTCATTTAATAAATCGGTAGCAAATGTGTGTCTTAAAGTATGGGGACTTATATTTATTTTTATGTTAGATTTATCTACAATTTTTTTAAATAAATAATGAATTTTATTACTGTTTAATTTATTTCCTTTTTTATCTAAAAATAAATATGGTGTATCATTATAAACCAATTTACTTCTACAATTACTTATGTAATTTTCTAATATTTCTTCACATTTTTTACCATATAATACATATCTTTCTTTATTACCTTTTCCAAGTATTTTTATAGTTTTTTCATACTTATTTATATCAGTTAATTTAATATTAATTAATTCACTAAGACGTATTCCTGTTGAATAAAACATTTCTAATATCAGTTCATCTCTAATACCCATATCAGTTTTTAAATCTGGTATACTTAATAAATCCTCTAAATCGGTATTGTATAACACTTTTGGTAATTTTTTTTCTAATTTTGGATTTTGTATCAAAGTCATTGGATTATTTTTTACTATATCATTTTGAATTAAATAATCAAAAAGTGATCTAACTGTACTCAGTTTTCTGGAAATGGTTTTAGATTTATATTTTTTTTCATGTAAAAAAACCAAATATTTTCTCATCAAATCATAATCTATTTTTTTGAAATCGGAAATGTTTTCATCTTTTAAAAAACTAGTTAGTGTAGATAAATCTATTTCATAACTAGTTATTGTATTAAGTGAATACATTCGTTCATATTTTAAATAATTTATAAATTCCTCTATAATTTTATCCATATTAATTATCCTCATCAAATAAATAACTTTGATTTGGTAACTTTTTAGTGTAAACTTTTTTATTTGATTTTTTTGATAAAAAATCATCGTATGCTCTTAAATTAGAATCAGGTAGTTCATCATAATTATGTGCGCCTTCATCATTAAATACAAATTCTGTTTCAAAAGGTGGATTATATTTATACATTTTATCTGGATCAATATTATTTGTTTCTATAGTTGGTTCTACATATTTTTTCATTTCTACATTAGTTTTATTTTTAATAACAGGGAAATTATATTTTGAATATTTACCTTCTATTTTTTTTAGGAAAAACATTACTCCTCTTATATTTTTATATCTAGATAATTCTTCTGTTAATTGTCTTTGAGAAAAATCTCTTGTATTTTGATCATCAATTGATGATGTTCTAGCATATATAAAGTTTTCTATTTTTGTTTTAATATAATCATTCATGTAAGTAGAGTCTTGAATATCTCTAAACAATATACCATCATAATATGAGTTTTCTAGCAAAAATTTTTTTATTAAAAGTAAATCAGGATCATTTGTAGGAATAAATTTATTATTACTATAATTATGACTATAGTTTTTTATTAAAACATCATTAAAATACGCAACATCAAGAGTTTTTGTTCTTTTGTTACTTTGATAAGTAATTTCTAAATCCCAATTATTTAAATCATCAATATTGTCAAAGTTTGATAATACTGCTTTTTCGTTTTCAAACTCAGTAGTATAAAAATCAATTACTTGTAAATCAACTTTTTCAGATAATTTCATATTATCTTTATCAGATAATTTAATAATAAAGTTTTTACTTGGATCAATCTTATTTTTTGCCCACAAACTATATCTCGCCATAATAATTCACCTATATATAGTATACCTTATTTTTATATTTTTTAAAATATTAAAACAATTACTTTACACAAAAAAACTGTATAAAACAGTTATTGAACTATGTATGGAGAATCTACTGTACCTTTTCCAGTTAATCTTATGTTGTCTTTTAAAAATAATACTGGCCTAACTATAAGTGCAGAGTTTGAACTTGTACTAGTTATTACTCCATTATTAATGGATGTAATTTTATCGCTTGAAGTATTTATACTCCAAATATTATTTTGTTGAGTTAAATAATTATTTTGATTACAATTTTGAGTTGATGTTTGGGTAATACTACAGTTAGAACTAGATGAAGCAAATATAAAGTCACTAGAATTTAAAAGCCCTACATAACTTTCATATGTACTAGTTCTTTCACTATTTATTAAATTTTGTAATGTATTACCTTTGAAATCTCCTACATAAAATATTGCTTTTTTAAGTTTTTGCTTATCAGTAGAAGTTAATGATAAAGATCCAAAAGTAGTAACTAAATCTAAATTACTATCATTTATTAAATTATTTAAATCACTAGATATATTTGAATTACTAAAACTTATTTTTTGATCTTCATTATACCACTGTTTACTTAATAAATTTGTATTATTGTTAGCTAATTCACTACATTTATTATTATTACTTACACCTTCATATATAATTTTTAATGAGTTGTTGTTTGTTACTCCAATAATACTAAAGCAATTACTTCCCAAAATTAATAAATTTGATGGGGACGATCCTATATATGCATGAGATAATGCGAAAGGATAACTAGATGAACTTGGATTATTATATGAATCAATTTTGTTTAATTTATTATCTTTGCAATTTTGTTTGTTTGAAAAATTACAATTTGAGTTAGAATTATTTTTTAATTTAGAAATAGTTACATATGTTACGTTAGATGCAACACAATTATTTGCAGAAACTATTTTATAGCTATTAATACCGTTTTGATTTTTTATTTCAACAACGTTAGATAAAGATATATCTTCTGTATTACTTATTGGATCAGATAAATAACCTTTATTAACTAAATCATTTAAAGGAACACAAAAAGTTGAGTTTTCCCCTATTTCAGAAACTGTATCAGTTAAATAAAGATTTGCTGCATTATAAATAATTTTTTTTGTAACGTCATCTATATCACTAGATTTTCCTTTTATTTTATTTACTATTAACGGCACAGTAACGATACTTAATATTCCAATTATTACAATTACAGCCATCATTTCTACCAAAGTAAATCCACGTTTCATACCATCACCTATTATAAATAGTATACCATACTATATTTTTTACAACAATATTTATATTTCTTTTTTTACTTCCATTATTTTAGTTCTTATTCTTTGAAGAGCATTATCTATTGCCTTAGGACTTTTATCTAATATTGAAGCAATTTCTCTATATGAAAAATCAGATTTTTTTAAATCAAATACTTCTCTTTCAAAATCAGTTAATCTCTCATAAGTTTTATTTAGAAGTTCATTTTCTTCTTCATTAAAAACTAATACTTTTTCAGGATTTAATGTTTCATCACTAAGCATCAATCCATATACTTCATTACCTTCGTTATCAGTAGCTTCAAGTGATAACGATTCATTTAATATTTTGTGTTTTAATCTTTTTGAAGAAATCACTGTACTAATAATTTTTCTATCAATGCACATTTTTGCATATGTATAAAAGCTTGCATCTTTTTGTTCTTTATATGAATTGATTGCCAAGCTAAGGCCTACCATACCTTCTTGTATTAAATCACTTACTTCTAAACCAGTGTTAGCGCAATAACGTATCATTTTTTTTGCGGTTATTTCTATTAAAGGTTTATACTTTTCATACAATATTTCACTGGCCTCTTCATTATTTTCACTTACATAAGATAATAATTCATAATCATTATAATCTTTGTACTTCATATTATCCCTACTTTCGTATTTTTAATGCTTCAAAAATTATAATTCCAGCTGCTACTGATGCATTTAAACTATTGATTTTACCTTTCATCGGAATAGATGCAACAAAGTCACAATTATCTTTAACTAATCTACTCATACCATTTCCTTCGTTACCTATTACAATTCCAATTTTATCATTATAATCAATATCTTTATAATCAGTACCTTCCATGTCAGTACCAACAATCCAATACCCTATTTTTTTTAAATATTTAATAGTATCAACTAAATTAGTAACTTGAATGATTTTAACTCTATCAAGTGCTCCTACACTTACACGCATTACCGTATCATTTACTTCAACTGCTCTATTACGAGGTATAATTATTGAATCAACACCAGCAGCTTCACAAGTTCTAATTATAGCGCCAAAATTATGAGGATCTTCAATATGATCTAATATGACTACAAACGGATTCTCAATATCATCAATATCATAATATTTATAATCTGGAACACTTAATATTATACCTTGATGATTTACTTTTGCAAGTTTGTCTAATTCATATTTTTCAAGATATTTTATTTGAATATTAAGTTTTTGTATAGCAGAAATAATATTTTTGTCACTAAAATTTTTATAAATATAAGCTTTTTTTATTTTTCTGTTATTTTTAAGTACTTCATTTACAGAATTTTTACCATATACGTACATAATTAATCTCCTATCAAGTATTTTAATATTTGTTTTAATCGTTCTATTTGTTTATCTAAATATAAAAATCCAATCAGTGCTTCAAATGCAGTAGAATGTTTATATGTTACAATGTCTGTGTTTTTTGGATGACGACCATTTTTATTATTACGAGCTCTATAGACAACTTCCAATTCTTCTTCTGTTAAAAAATTTGAATTTATAAGTTTATCTAAAAATTCTTTTTGTCCTTTAGCGCTTACATATTTTATTGCTTCTTTTTGTAAATTATTTACTTTTAAATTACCTTTTTGTACTAAAAACTCTCTTATATAGATTTCATAGACAGCATCGCCAATATATGCAAGTACTAATACATTTTTATCCTTCATTATCAAATCTATCAAATGTTATATTTGATATTACTCCACTTTTAACATCGTTCATAATAATATTCTCTACCTTTTGATAATCTATTTCGCCACCTTTAATTAAACATCCGCGTTTTTTACCAATTAGTTCAAGGATTTCAACAGGATCTTCTGTTTCCAATTCAATTTTATATCTACTGTTTAAAATATCTTTATAATAAATATTAAGCATATCAAGTATATAACAAACCACTTTATCTATAGGAAGAATTTCCTCTTTAATCGCTGTTAGACTTGCCAGATTAAGAGCTTCTTTTTCTTGTTCAAGTTTTGGCCATAATATTCCTGGTGTATCTAATAATTCAATATCTTCATCAATTCTTATCCAATTTAAATTTTTAGTTATTCCTGGTTTATTACCAGTATTAACTACTTTTTTCCCTACCAATTTATTAATAAGTGTTGATTTACCAACATTTGGAATACCTATTATTAAAACTCTAGTTTTTCTTTTAATCATTCCTTTTTGTAGTCTTTTTTTATTTTTTTCTTGTATTATTTCATTTGTTATTTTTAATAATTCTGACTTTTTAAAATTATGTTCTAAATCAGTACTGAATACATGATACCCTAAAGACTCATAATATTTAATCCATTTGTTTGTTTCTTTTTTATCACACAAATCTATTTTAGTCATTATAATAATTTTTTCTTTGTTTTTTATCAAATCATCTATATCTATTATTTTAGAAGATTTAGGTATACGTGCATCTATTACTTCATATACAACATCAATTAAATCTAAATTTTCTTTTATTAATCTCTTTGTTTTAGCCATGTGTCCTGGGTACCAATTGATGACAGTTTTGTCTAACCTTGCATTTTCGTTTGTGTTATTCATAGAAATCACTCCCTTTTTTGTAAGAAACTTTACTAATCAATTATACCACATTTTTTCAAGAATTTAGATACCTCAATGCATCTTCATATAAATTCTTATATTTAAAAATTACTTCTACACCTCTTTCTTCTGAAATATATATTACATCAACAAATTCATTTAATATATTTCGATCAACAAAATCTATTTTGCCTATTTCTTTAATCCTATTAATTCTTGCTATATTTTCATTACTTGATGTACTATTATTTATCTCATCTTTTTCTAATAAAATTTTATTTAATTCAAACATATATCTATCTTTAAATATATCCAAATCTTTTTTTGAAATATAATCATTTTTATAATCCTCTTTTATTTCATTCAAGAGTTTTCTATATTTCTGTTCTTCTTTATCTAATTCGATTAATTTAAACTCTTTATTTTCTTTTTCATATTCTAAATAAGATAATGATATATCCTTGTTTATCTTCTCATCTAAATTAGTTATCAGTTCAATATATTTATTAATTGTTTCAAGTACAATATCATCTAATTCTTTTTCAGTAATATAATGCTTAGTACAATTCTTTTTTTTATGATATGCCCCACAATAGAAAAATACATCCTTACCACCTTTTTTAGCAAATTTATACATTGATGTTTTACAATCAGCACATTTTAAAAATCCAGTATATCTATACATTTTCCCATTTGGACTAACTCTAGCATTTCTATTATAAAGAATATCTTGAACTTGATTAAATATTTCTTCTTTAATTATAGCTTTATGATGATTAGGAACTATAATCCATTCATCTTCTGGTACTCTTAAAGTATTATGCTTTTTATGGCTTATTCGTGCTTTCTTACCTTGTATCAAAGTACCTATATAGTTTCTATTTTTAATAACTTTATCTAATGAATCTAATGTCCATTTACTTCCAACATTAGGATTTTTACTATTACAAAAATCTTTTAGGTATTTTGCTGGAGTTGGTGTATGAGTATCATTTAATTTTTTAATTATCTCTTGCCTACTCATTCCACTCATTGCCATTTTAAATATATTCTTAATTATTTTTTCAGCTTCTTTATCAACTATAAATTTATGGTTATCATCTGGGTCTTTTAAATATCCAAAAGGAGCAACAACTCCAATAAAATTCCCATTCTTCTTACTTATAGCAAAAGAAGTTCTAATTTTTTTTGAAATATCTTTTGCAAAACTCTCATTCATTAAATTTTTAAAATAAACTTCTAACGAATTCATTGATTCAGGTCTTAAATAAGAATCTACATTATCATTAACAGCAATAAATCTAATTTTATATCTAGGAATAGTATCATCAATAAAATGACCAACATTTATATAATTTCTACCTAATCTAGATAAATCCTTTACTACTACACAATTTATTTTTCTACTACGAATATCATCCATCATTTCTTGAAATGAAGGTCTATCAAAATCTGTTCCTGTATATCCATCATCAGCATAACATTTATATACAGTTATATCTTTCATATCAGACAAATGATAATTTATTAAATTTCTTTGATTTGTAATACTATTAGATTCTAATTTATCATCATCGTCATCTGATGATAATCTTAAGTAAATACCAGTTCTCCATTTTGACATGTTTTAACAGCTCCCTCATTTTCAAGATAGGTTAATAATTCTTTATACTCATTTTTGTATTTAAAATGAATATCTATATTACCTTCTTCTGTTACATAAATAACTTCTATTAATTCTTTTAAAACTTCTTTAGTTACCTTCTTAATTTTTTTGTTTCTTCTATAATGATCTATCCAATAATCATTTCTTTTTATCATTTTTATATTTTCTCTATATGTTTGAGTAATTAATTCTAATTTTTCTTCTATCAATTTAATATCATCTTCAATTATTTTTGATTGTTTTAAAAATTCTTCTTTATCTATATTATTGAATTTCCAATCTTCATATAATTGAATCTTTTTATTCTTTAAATTATCAATTTTTATTTCTGCAATTCTTGTATTGTTTTTATATTCACTTTCAACTGTATCTCGATTATTTCTCAAATATAGTTTTTTTAAACTTCTATCTAATTCAATAACTAACTTAACTTGTAATTTTATAGCTTCTAAAACCATATCATTTAAATCTTCAGTTTTTATTTTATGAGAAGTACAAGATTTTTTACTTATATATAAATAAGTATTACAGAAATAATTTGATAGCTGGCGATTTCCTCTATTATCTTCTTGCTTATACATTGCTTTACCACAATCAGCACATTTTAGTATTCCATTATATATGGAATATGTTTTTTCTTCACTTCTAACTTTAAGTTTTGTGTTAGTTTTTATTAAGCTCTGAATTTTATCAAATTGTGCTTTTGTAATGATTGGTTCATGTGTATTTTCACATCTTATCCAATCTTCTTTAGCAACACTTAAAACTTTATGATTTTTAAAACTTTCTCTCTTTGTTTTTAATTGAGTTAAATTTCCAATATATATTTCACTAGTCAACATTCTTCCTATAGTAGATGTTGACCATTTATATTTTATTGTTTCTGCTTCTGGATCAAGTGAAAGTTTATATTTCTTTCTTCTTTGTATTTCTTTTCTACATAAAATATTGTTATCATTTAAATACTTTGTAATAGTAACTCTTCCATCACCTTTAGAAGCCATATCAAATATTAACTTAACATTCTTAACTTCATCTGGTTCAACTACTAGATGATGTTTGTCATTCTCATCAAAAGTATAACCATAAGGAGAAGTTCCACCAACAAATTTACCACTACTTGCCATAGTAAAATATGCAGATGTTACTTTCTTAGAAATATCTCGAGCATAACTTTCATTTATTAAATTTTTTATAGGTACAATTAAGTCATTTATTGAATCTGGTCTTTTAAATGAATCTACATTATCATTGATAGCTATTATCCTTATATTATATATAGGAAAAATATCTTCAATATATTTTCCTACCTCTAAGCTATTTCTACCTAATCTAGATAAGTCTTTTACAATAATAGTATTAATTCTACCATCAGTAATATCTCTCATCATTTCTTGAAATCCAGGTCTATCAAAATCTGTTCCTGTATATCCATCATCAATATAATAATCTACAATTGTCATATTGTTTTCTTTTGATATGAAGTTATTTATCATCTCTTTTTGATTAGTAATTGTGTTTGATTCTTTATCTTCATTATCATCAAATGATCTTCTTGTATAAACACCAACTAACCAATTAGCAACAGTAGAATTTTTACTAAGTTTTTTATTACCTCTACCTGCCATAGATATTCTCCTTCCACTTTATAAAATAATATTTGAAATTAAGAATTTATTCTAAGGTGCAAAATTATTTATAAAGATTCCTAAGTACATTAGTTAGACAGTCATCTGCAGTCTTATCAGTATCAGAAAAACCAATTTTAATTAATTTTCCATTATGCTTAAATACATATGGATTTTTTACTGTATTTAAAAAATCAAGTATTCTATCATTACTTGACTTTCTCTTACTCACTTTAATATCTGTAATTTCATCAACTTCATTGATATCTATTTCAGATAGTGGGATATTTTCATATTTATTTAATTTTTCTTTTAGTTTGTCTATTTTCATAGAACCACCTACTCAATAGTTTTATATTCACCATCTATATACATTACTTCTTTAAGATGAATATCAAATCTTCTATAATCTTTTATTTGTTTAGTTTTCATAAAAAAATCAGTTAACTCTTTTGTAACTGATTTCTTACTTTCACCACCAACGATCATTGTTGTAATATGTCCATCATTATCTATAATTGCTCTATATGTCTTTTTTTTCATCTTGTTCTCTCCTTTTTAAATCTTCTTCCATTTCTCGATCAGCCCATGAAGCTACTTTGCAAGAACATATTGTAAACAATCCCATTAATACTAAAAATACTATTCCTAAAATTTTACCTAACATAAATATTTTCCTTTCTTACAACAATTAACTTTTTCCAAATAAAAAAATCACCGAAGTGATTTCATTTATAGACTGCTATGTCAAGAGCAAGTGCAAATTTTATTACTGAGCTTTGTTTAATATGATCAACCATATCAGGTCCACATCTAAAAGTCTTTTCAAATTCTTTTACTTTTACACCATGAATAAAATGATCTTTAAAAAATCTTTGTTCATGATAAGAAAAATCTTTGATTATATCGTTTATCTCATCAAGTTTTTCTTTATACTCTCTCAAAAACTCATCTCTTTTTTCAACATAAGATTCTATACTAGATCTATTTGTTGGTGAAGATTGTACCTTGATGTCAAATAGTTGACCTGCTAGTGGAGGTGGCAGAACATTTCTGTACTTAAATTGAATCATGTTTAAATCCTTGGTGTGTTCTACTACATTCTTTCTAGTCTCAACATAATCGAACATATCTAGTTCTTTTAAACTCAATAATTTCATATGCATCCCCCATTAAGTAAAAAAGAAGAGAAATAATGGCAATTTAATAAAAGCTACTACTTCTCTTCTATTTTTAACTTTAACTTTGGCTTTGAGGGGTCGAATCCCTTTATCGAACTTTGCTTTGAAGATAAATACTTCAACTTATTAAAAACAATTAGTTCCATAAAGACCACTTCCAATCCCATCAAACCACTTAACATATAAATTGTTATTTATTATATAGTTTTCTTGGAAAAAGTCAATAACAATTAAAAAAAATGAAACAATTTGTATCTCTACATAATTATTTCATTTTACTATATTTTATCATACTCAGATAGGAAAACAAGTGGTGAATTATATAGGTGTTTAGGGGGTGGAATTTTCGCTTTAAAGCCCTATTTTACAACGATTTATGATAAATTTTTCATCATTATTTTCGATTAAACTTTTTAAATCTTCATAGTAGATTTTAGCATCCATTACATTATTAAACTTTTTATATAATAATGGACATGCTATTTTATTTTTTGTTTTAATATTTAAATATACTTCATAAGAATCATCTCTTATGTATTGATTTATGATTATTTCTATCCATCCATCTAAAAATTCTATTTGATAATCATCAAACATATCTTTTTTATACTTAATTGTTTCTTTATCATTAAAGCAATATTCCTGAAGTTCATCAATTATATCATTTGTTTTCATGCTTCCACCTCATTTGCAATGTATTTAGTATTATAACAAATAATCTATAATCTGTAATCAAAATTATCTATTTATTAATATTATACTTATTTTTTTAATTTTGTATCGCTAATTTTAAATATTTTAATAATTCTTTTTTCTTTTCATAATGACTTAATAATATATCAAAGTGCATTCTATAATCCTCCATTAATATTTTATATATTTCTAGCTTGCCTTTATCCTTATAATGTTTTCTAAATTCTTTTTCTCTAGTACCAAACTCATCAAATAAATATACTAGTGAATAATCATTTATATTAGTCCATGCTATACCTTTCATTAAATTAATAACAATATCACGATCATCTTTGTCTTCAAAATTCATTTTATGTGGAAATATTTTATATTTTTGAAATGTTTTATAATCATCAGTAAATATCACATTATTATAAAAATTATTAATTATAGTTTTATCCATTTCTTTTGTAAAATATGGAATATTATCATTATCTCCCCAATACTTTTTACATAAAAGAAATTCAGGAACTTGTGATTCAAGAATCATTTGAATCATTAAGTCTTTATGTGATACAGTTGGAAAATTCATATCAAAGTAATATAAGAAATTATTTAACATATCTAAAAATTGTTCATTCCCAGTAAGATAGCCTTTCTCTACTAAAGTAGTTTTTATAGCTGGTGTTTTTTCATCAGTTATTAAATCAATTATCTTATCTATTTTATTACTATTAATTAATTGATATAATCTTCCACCATTGTCTGATTTTTTTAAAGCTAGTTGTTTTAAATCTTCTTTTCTTTTTTTATTTTTCAATAGTATCACCTGTCTTTCTTATTATATCACACAAATATAAAATGACCCAGCAATTTATTAATATTCGGTTATTTAATGGGAAAATTAATATTAGGTGATATTTATGTTAAACAACAACTTAAAATATTGTAGAGAGGAATTAGAAATGACTCAAGAAGAACTTGGATTTGTTTTTGGAGTATCAAGAAAAACCGTTACTGGTTGGGAAACAAATCAAGATCCTATGCCACTTCCTAAAATGGTAAAGTTTTCTAATCTATATAAGTATTCCATAGATTATATAATGGGATTAAGAAGAAATAATGATAATTACATAGAAATAAATAAACTTAATAAAAAACAAGTCGGTGCCAATCTTAAAAAGATTAGGAACAAACTTGGTTTAACTCAACAACAAATAGCTGATGAGTGTATGATTACACAACCTACTTATAGTGGTTACGAATCTGGTAAATTTCTAGTAACTTCACTTACATTATACACTATTTGTTATAATCACAAAATATCAATATATGAAATATTAAAATAAAAAGGACTATACAAACATATTTTGCATAAGTCCTTTTTTAAATAAATCCAATTTAGATAACTTATTACTCTCTTTATCTATAAGATTATCTATAATGCTTAAAATACTAGAGTCTTTTTCTTGTTTTTCAATTGATGGTATAACTAGAGGAATATTTAATATATCTTCTTTTTTTAAGTTAGTTTGATTAACTCCATCATCAAATTTTAAATAATAGAGATTTCTATTTAATAAATAAAATAAGTATTTAGAATTAATTTTATTGTTATCTTTTATTTGAATTCTACAAATTCTTTGATTTAAACTATATTTTTCATCTTCATCTATATAATAACATTTTGCCAATGCCTTACCATTAGGAAGATCACTCATAACCATAGTAATATCATTTTTATACAAAGGTGTTAGTTGTTCAGAACATTTTTTTATTATAGCTCCTTCAGTAGATATAAATTTTGAATTTATCAATATGTATTTTCCATTCTCATCAACTATATTTTCATGACCTTTACCATTTTCAAACAATGCTATATCCGACAATAAATAATCAGTTCCTTCTACTTCTTTAAATAATTCATTATATAATCCTTTTTTAAATAAAGAAGATACTAAAAGGACTTATACAAACATATCTTGCATAAGTCCTTTTTTTGTTTTTGCTAAATTTTCAAGTTTTTGATTTTCTAATTTAATTTTTTTGTCTATTAATTTAAATATATTTGCGATTCTATTTTGATTACTTTCTGAGTGGACTAATATTTCTTGATTAAGAATGTTTTCAGCTTTTAGTCCTAATTGTGCAGAACCAGTTACTTTCCTTTTTAATTGCTTATTTATATATTTTGAGTTTATTTGATAATGTAAATATAATGAATTTATATTTTTAGTTTTTATCAAATATACATGATCACCTAATATGTACTTATTGTCCTCATCAATAAACCCAGTTTTACCTATAATTAGTCCTCCACCGATATCATCTTTAGGCATAATTAAATCTCCATATGATAACATATCTAAATTACAAAATGTCGGTTTATTCTTAAGTATATATCCATCTGAATTTACAGTTCCCATATCCATTATGTAATATAATCCATTCTCATCAACTTGGTCAACCTTAGATTTTCCAGTTAAACAAGTGCAATAATTAGATAATATATTTTTGGGTTCATTTGAATTTGAATTAAAGAAACTATCCAAAGTACACATTTTAAATAACTTAAGGTCTTCAATTTTCTTAGATTGTAGTTCTATTTTTTTATCTAATAAATCAAATAATGATACTATCTTTTTTTGCTCTTCTCTAGTAGGCATTTTAATTTTTAATTTACGAATTTTATCTAAAGCAATAAATTTTTGTGTTCCTCCGTCTTGATTATTAGCAAACTGTTTGTTAATACTTGGAGTGTGTAAATAATGAATAAGATAATCATTTTTAATTAATCCATTTTCTTTTATTAAAGCAACATTTTTTATTGCAAAATCATCTCTATCAATTCTAACTGGTTTACCTATAGTTCCAATCATTCCAAATAATATATCACCTATATCAACTTTAGATCTTTGATTAATTTTATCAAAATCTTCTTGTTTTAAATAGCTTACATTTGAAAAGTCTAATGTACCCATATCAGTTAAATTTTTAGATGTAATTAATGGATAACCATTTTCTACATATTTTGGAGAATCATGTGTTCCATCACGAACATCACTTTCACTCTGAAGTATATATTCTTCCCACTCATCACCAAAATTGTTAAATCTAAGTTTAGGTATCATTATCTCACCACCAGTCCTTAAGTTTAATAATGAGATAATCAACAACTATAATATTTCTTTGGAAAGGAGGAATATTATATGTTTGCTAAAAAAAATAAGATTTTATATAGTGATTGGATTTATGAATGGTTAATTGAAAAAAAAGAATACATAAAAGAATCAACATATGCTAATTATTCAAACAATATTTTTAATCATATAATTCCTAAATTAGGTAATATATATATACAAGACTTAAATCATAAAACTATACAAGATTTTCTTCTAGATTTGTTTAAAAATGGAAGAAAAGATGGGTCTGGTGGATTGTCTGAAAAAACAATTAAAGATATAACAATCATTATTAAAGGAAGTTTAAAAAAAGCAATAAACGAAGAAAAAATAAGACATTTTGAATTAACATTTAATTATCCGAAAGATAATAAAGATTCAAAAATTTATATCCTATCAAAACATGAACAAAATAAACTTACAAACTATGTTTTAGAAAACTTAACTAGTAGAAATATAGGATTATTGATATCATTATATTCAGGTCTAAGAATCGGAGAATTATGTGCACTACAATGGAATGATATAGACTTCAAAAAGAATATATTATCTGTTAATAAAACTATTCAAAGAGTTTATATTAAAGATAAAGATAGTAATATTTCTAAAGTGATAATAACAACTCCAAAAACAAAAAATGCTAATAGAGAAATACCTATTAACAAGGAATTTTTAGAATTATTAAAAAAACTTAAAACTAAAGGTGATGATTACATAATTACAGGTTCAAGTAAATATCTTGAACCAAGAACATATAGAAAATACTTTAATAAGGTTTTGAAACAGGTAAAAATAAAGCAATTTAATTTTCATTCATTAAGACATACATTTGCTACAAACTGTATCTCTTTAGGTGTAGATTATAAGACCGTAAGTGAATTATTAGGTCATGCGAATGTTAATATAACATTAAACTTATATGTGCATCCTAGATTATCTCAAAAGAAAAAATGTATTGATATGATATGCAAAGTATTTCAAGAAAGTATTTGAAATGCTTTTTATAATGTTCAAAAGCAGTAAAAGTGTGATATAATTATTATTAGTTAAGTTAGTAACTTTTTATTAAACTTAAGGACTGGTGGTGAGATAATGAGTAAGCCTAAATTAAGATTTAAAGAATTTAATTCTGAATGGAAAAATGAAAAATTATCTGAACTATCATCTATCATAGATGGAGATAGAGGAAAAAATTATCCTAAAGAAAATGATTTTTTTGATAATGAATACTGTTTATTTTTAAATGCTGGTAATGTTACAAAACAAGGTTTTAATTTTAATAATAAATTATTTATTACTAAAGAAAAAGATGAATTATTAAGAAATGGTAAGTTGATCAGAAATGATATAGTATTAACTACTAGAGGTACTGTTGGTAATGTTGTATTATATGATAATGTTATACCTTATGATAATGTTAGAATAAACTCTGGCATGGTTATAATTAGAAATAATGATAGTGTTATTCCTAAATATTTGTATTCTTATATGAAATCTCAAATGTTTGAAAATCAAGTTTCAAAAACAAACTTTGGATCTGCTCAACCACAGTTGACCATTAAAGGATTGGAAAAATTTAGTATATCTTATCCAGATAAAAATGAACAAGTTAAGGTATCCAATTTTCTATCATTACTAGATAAAAAAATAGAACTACAATCTAAGAAAATTGAAGACCTTAAGTTATTTAAAAAAGGGCTTTCTAATAAAATTTTTTCAAGTATAGATGTAATTAAAGAAGAAAAACTTGGAAATATATGTAATATTACAACTGGTAAATTAGATGCAAATGCTATGGTAGAAAATGGTCAATATAGGTTTTATACATGTGCTAAAGATTACTATTACATTGATAAATATGCATTTGATACAGAAGCTTTACTTATCTCTGGAAATGGTGCTTATGTCGGATACATTCATTATTATAAAGGAAAATTTAATGCATACCAAAGAACTTATGTATTAGATAAATTTACTGAAAATATTCAATATATAAAGGTTTATCTAGATGAATTTCTATCTAAAAGAATTAATTCAGAAAAAAAAGAAGGTAATACCCCATATATAGTATTATCTACTCTATCAGATATGAAAATAAAATTAATTAATTATAATGATGAAAACAAAGTAATAAATACATTTAATAATATAAATATTAAAATTAATAAAGAAGAACTTAAACTTAATAAACTTATAGAACTAAAAAAAGGACTTATGCAAAATATGTTTGTGTAGTCCTTTTTATTTTATATTTCATCTAATCCTAATTCTTTTAGATATACATTTAATTCTTTATCAACTTCTGCTATTTCTTTATCAATTTGTTTTAAGTCTTGTTGAACAGCTTTAATATCTATTGCTTCTTCCTCTTCAAATGTATCTACATATCGAGGAATATTAAGATTATAATCGTTTTCTGCTACTTCTGACATAGGAGCAACATGACAATATTTTTCTACTTCTACTCTATTCTTATAAGTTTCGATAATCTTATCTACATCTTCATCTCTTAATCTATTTTGATTCTTTCCAGCTTCAAAATCTTTAGATGCATCTATAAATAAAATGTTTTCTTCATTTTCTCTACATTTTTTAAATACAAGAATACAAGTTGGAATACTTGTTCCATAGAATATATTTGCTGGTAATCCGATTACAGCATCTAAATAATTTTTTTCTTTAATTAAGTATTCTCTAATAGTTCCTTCTGAAGCTCCTCTGAATAAAACTCCATGTGGTAAAACTACAGCCATAGTTCCATTATCAGATAGTTGATAAAGCATATGTTGAATGAATGCAAAATCAGCTTTTGATTTAGGAGCTAATTTACCATAAGCACTAAATCTTTCGTCTTCAATAAACTTAGGATCTGCACTCCATTGAGCTGAATATGGTGGATTTGCAACAATGGCATCAAACTTCATATCTATATGTCTTGGTCTTTCAAGTGTATCATCATTTTTAATATCAAAATGTTTAAATGAAATACCATGTAATAACATATTCATTCGAGCTAAGTTGTATGTAGTTGAATTAAACTCTTGTCCATAATAAGATGTTACTTTAGTTTCTTTACCTACTCTTAATAGTAATGAACCAGATCCACAAGTTGGATCATATACACTTTGTAATTTTGATTTATTTAATGTTACTAATTTAGCAAGTATTCTTGATACTTGTTGAGGAGTATAAAACTCTCCTGCTTTCTTTCCGGCTGATGCGGCAAAATTTGAAATCAAATATTCATAAGCATCACCTAAAACATCAATTTCTGCATCTTCATGATGAAAATCTATATCATCAATTTTAAGCATAATAGTTGATATTAATTTGGTTCTTTCAGCTTCTCCTCTACCTAATTTAGAGTTGTTTAAATCCATATCTTCAAATAAGTTTTCAAAGTCATCTTCTGATTCATTTCCTAAAGTAGATTCAGATATTGTATTAACTGCTTTTGCTAACATTGAAATATCAAATTTACCAGTTTTAATTTTCTTAATTAATGTACTCCACAAATAATCGGCTTCTAGGAAATATCCCATATTTGAATCATTAATTAATTGTGATTTTAAAGCTTCTCTATACTCTTCTTTATTCCAAGCTTCTTCATAATCGATATTATCATCTTTTAAATATGTTGAATTAACATAATTAACTAGATTTTCAGATAAATATCTGTAGAAGATTAATCCAAGAATATAGTTTTTAAAATCATTAGCATCCATATTACCTCTTAAGGTATTAGCAATACTCCATAATTGTTTTTGAAGTTCTGCTTGTTGTGATTGTTGTTTTTCTTCTCTAGACATATTATTTTAACCTCCTACATATATTTCTTTAATAGATTTTTAACGAATCCTTTAATATTTTCTATAATTGATATTTTCTTTAAGAATGGAGCTTCAATAGATTGTCCTATTAATCCATCTGGGAAAATACCACTATATTCAAATTCATTAATAATTGTTTCTAATGTTTCTAAGTTAATATTATTTTCAGTTGCGAATTTTTCAATCTCTTTTTGTCTTTCTTTATTCATGTGATTATCGAATGCTTCATCTATCGAATCTTCTTCTTTTAAAGCTGGTAATATAGAAGATAAGAAGCTCTTAATTAATTCAGCTTTTAAGAATAATTCATCATCTGTAATATTAACTAATTTGCTTTGAATATCAGCAATATCTTTTTGTTTTTGTTCTTCATTTGATAAATCAACATTTCTAATTAAATTTAAGATATAAGAAACATTAATTTTATCAGTTTGTATTAGTTCTAGTGAGAATGTAATATCATTCAAGATAGAACTCTTTTCTTTGTCATTAGATAATTTTCTATATAATTCGTAATATTTAGATTTATAATCTTCAAACATTTGAGTATTAATCATTGAATCAGTATTACCTAAATCAAATTGATTAAATGTTTTTAAACTAACTAATATCTTAGCAACTTCTCTAAATGCTACAATAAATTCTTTTATATCATCTTCGCTTTCAAGTGAATCTACACTTTCAACTACTGGTGTAATTTTTAATAATTTATTTACTGCATTATTGAATTTTTCTAAGTAAGTTTCATACGGAGCCATAATAACTGTATCCACACTATTTGTTTGTGAGAACAATTTAACAGCTTCATCTACTCTAGCTTTAGTTGTTCTGTAACATACTATATTACCAAATGGTTTAGTATCAGATTCAACTCTGTTAGTTCTTGAAAACGCTTGAATAAGATCATGATACTTTAGTGATTTATCTACATATAAAGTATTTAATCTTTTAGCATCAAATCCAGTTAATAACATATTAACTACTATAACAATATCTATTTCAGTATTTTTAATTCTCTTACATATATCTCTAAAATAAGAATCAAATGTATGAGTACTAAAATTAGTCTTGAACATCTTATTATAGTCCTTCATATATCTATCTAAGACTTCTCTTGAATGTTCTGGATTCTTATCTAAATCCTCATTAGCTCCATAAGTAAATATAGCACCAATCTTTAAATCGTGATTCAATGATTTAAACATATCATAATACTTAATTAATAAAGGAATTGATGAAACAGTAAATAATGCATTATATTTTCTATCTCTTGTTTTTACATTATGATGATCAATAATATCTTGTGCAATAAGTCTTACTCTATCATCAGCCATAAATACTTCATCAGTATCTATTCCTTCTACCATTAAATCTTCTTCTGTTTGTCCATTAAATTCAACAAACTTCATATAATCTACTGAGAATCCTAATACATTTTCATCTTTAATAGCATCTTTAATTAAATATGTATGTAAACATTTTTCAAAAATATCTGCTGTACTTCTTCCATCTTGTGATGGATTTTCTTTAAATCTAGGAGTACCAGTAAATCCAAAATATTGAGCTTTACTAAATGTTTTAGATATTTGTCTATGCATATCTCCAAATTGAGATCTATGACATTCATCTATAATAAAGATTGTTTTTAAATCTTTATATTTTTCCATAACAGTTGCATATTTAGGATTTGAACATGCATTAGCCATTTTTTGAATTGTAGTAATTATTAATGGTTTTGTGCTGTCTTTTATTTGTTGTATCAATTTATCTGTTTGATTTGTCATATCAACACAACCTGGATCGAATTTATTAAATTCATCTAAGGTTTGTTTATCTAAATCTTTTCTATCAACTAAGAAGAATACTTGATTGATAGATGGTTCTAAAGCAAGTATTTGACTTGTTTTAAATGAAGTAATAGTTTTACCTGATCCTGTAGTATGCCATATATAACCATTATTATTTGTATCTAAAGCACGAGATACTATATTTTCAACAGCATAAACTTGATAAGGTCGCATAACCATCAACATTTTTTCTGTTTCATTTATAATCATATATCTTGCAATCATCTTGCCAATATGACATCTATCTAGGAAGAATAAGCAAAATTGTTCTAGGTTAGTTATTCTTTCATTATTAACATCAGTCCAATAGAAAGTAAAACCATAATTAAGTTCTTGATCTCCATTTGCAAAATATTTTGTATCTACACCATTACTTATAATAAATAATTGAATAAATTTGTACAAACCAAAATATGAATGTCTTTTATATCTTTTGATTTGATTAAAAGCTTCTTTCATATCTATTCCTCTTCGTTTTAATTCAATTTGTACAAGAGGAAGTCCATTTATTAAAATAGTTACATCATATCTATTAGTATATTTACCTTCAACTGTAGTTTGATGAGTTACTTGGAAAGTATTCTTACACCAATCTTTAGTATTAAATAATTCAATATAAACAATTGAACCATCATCTCTTTGAATATCTTGTTTTTGTCTTAATTCTTTAGCAGACTGAAAAACACCTTTACCAGATATTTTTACCATAAGTCTTTCAAATTCTTTATCAGACAAATCTTTAAATTTAAGTTCTCCTCTATTATGAAGATTTACTTGTTCTCTGAAATTTTTTTCTAATTCAGTTACATCATTTATTTCAACATACTGATATCCTTGTTTTTTTAATTGGTCTATCATTCTATCTTCTAATTTAGATTCACTTTCATATTGCCCCATCTTTATCACCTCTATATTCTATTTTAAAATATGGATTCATACTATGTTTACTAGCATTTGATAAGCAATCACCAGATGATAATACAAAACACTTGCTTAATACATCCTTTTCAGCTCTCTCAAATCTAATAACTTTAAACCAGCATTTAATATCATTACAATTATTTCTATAGTATTCAGGGATTTTATCCAATTCAGGAATACTTTCTTGATAACTAGTAAAATGAAGCCAATATCTTTCTACACTACCACTTTTTATTAATAGTAATTTTGGATCATCCGTCTTTAATTGTTCTTCTATAATATCTTTAGATATTCTATTTCCAAACTTTCCATACCAAACATATCCATTATCATCTATTACTTTTTGATGAAGGAATATCATACCTTCTTTAGGTGCATAGTTATCTGAAAATCTTAATGCAATAGTTTTCATTCCTTCACCTCACTTAATACTTTCGCTCATTTATAATTATATCATAGATTTGTCAATTTACACACGATTTCCAATTAAAAAGATGATTATTAATCATCCTCTGAATAATAATCATCCTCTTCTAAATCTTCTTCTTCAAAATTCCATGGATCGTAGTTTCCTTTTTTTACCTCTTCTTTTTGCCAATCTTCCAATCCATAACTATCTAATTCTTCATCAGTATATTCACTATTGTTTTCTTCTTGTTGTTCATTCATAAAAGAAAATAAACCAAAAGCTTGTTGACTTTTCTTTTTATCATTTTCAAATAAATCATCAAATAATCCCATAATATTATTCCTTTCTAATATTTTTTAGGAAAATATTCTTTTCCAGCTATCCATAAATATTTATCTATATCTCTTAAATTAAATTCATCAATATCATAAAACTTTTTAAAATCTATTAGTATATTTTTAAATTTAACATAATCTTTTAAATCATTAGATTTGAAATTAGAAAACTTATCTCTTTTTTGAAAATACATTAACATTTTATCTACAAAATAATCATATATAGGAAATTCTACATTATTATGGTGGCTACAATATTTAGATGCAAATGAATAAAATACTTTTTCTTTGCCACTTATAGTTACATGAGCGATATCATTAACCAAAGATGGATCACCTTGTTTTAATCTTTTATCAATTTTTAAATCATAAATGTTTTTCGCTACAGGATATATCAAAAATATATTGGTACTATAAAAGTCATTTAAGCAACTACACTTAATTAATATTTCATTTAAATCAGTATTACTTTTATAGTCTTTATGAAACAATTTATCTAAACTAGATTCTTGCCAAATATAATGATCTTCTAAATTATCCCATTTAACAAGATATTCTTCTATTATATTTTTATTTGGTCTTGGAATATTAATCATTACAATTCCTCCTTAATTAATTTTATAATTTTTATCCTTTGCCATATTAATAAATGCTTTTTCCCAAACATTAAATATAGTAGCATATTTCATTTCTTCTTTTTCTTTATCACTATACTTAGCAAGATTTTTTTCAACTTCTTCATCTAAATATGGTTTGAATTCATTGTAAATAGAATTATCTACATTTAATCCATTTCCAAATCCCATATATAAATGTTTATATTTTCCTTTATAATCTTCTTCAGTTCCATGACTCCATGCTTCATGCCATTTTGGAAATTGTTTATAGGCGTCATTTAAAGTAATCATATTCTTTGTTCTTTCACCATACATCCATCCACCTACTCTGTAAACTTCAAAAGTATCATTAGATTTAATAATGAATGTAATTCCATCCTCATCACCCATTCTTCCAGGATTAGTAATGAATAAAATACTATCTTCTTTTAGTTTAAGAAAATCTTCTTTAGATATTTTATTTAATTTTAATTTATCAATTTCTTCTTTTATTTTAATTCGATTATTTAAGACCTCTTCGACATCTTTTATGTCAATTGTTTCTGTTTTAGGAGCAATATCATCAAATTTCACTTCTATTCCTGTTGTATTAGGATAAATAGCCATTACTGTACCAATACGATTATCGTGAGTTCTTATTCTATCTAATTCACTTACAATTAATAATACTTCAGAATATTTAACAGCAATATATCCTTTTTTAGATGCAATAGTTAGTTCAGGTTCATAGTAATCGGAATCTTCTTTTCTTGTAAATGTTTCACAATGCCCAGAAAGTGTTTTAAAATTTTTGAATACAATGATTACATCTTTATTAAAATAAGAGATAAATTCATGTTCTTCATCATCTGTAATTGCATTTTCCTCAACTGGATAATATTCATCTATTGGAACATTATTAATTTCTAATAGATTTAAAAATGTATCGTAATTATCTGGATAAGCATTCATTCCAGATGATTTTAGTTTAATATCTTTAGTATTTATTTCTAGCTCCCATGATTCGCCATCTAAAACATTATTATCTACATATTCTTTATCCCATCTATCAATATAATTTTCTTTAATTTTATCTATTAATGCGTCAAATTTTTCATCACTTAATCCAGCTTCATAATATTTATCTTCATTCTTAATTGTTCCATTTTTTGTCGCTCTATATATTTTATATTCATATTTTCCTATTAAAAATGAATGAAGTTCAAACTTGATAAATTCTTTTTCGTTAACACCAATATATGAACAAAATCCATAATCTTCATCATCATAAAAATCATCTTCTTGATCAACAAAAAACTTGTATTCTTTTGGATATTTTTTTATTACATGTTTTAGTTTTGAGAAAGGATATGGAGCTTCCATATCAGTATAATAAGCTGTATTAATAACTTTAGCTGGTATTTCAAATTGATTCCTTTTTACTAATACATAGTCATCTTTTTTAATTGATTCATCATCAGAAGTATAGCAATACATTCTATCATTTGGCATATCAATATATTCAACATAAATATAAAAGTGGTTTTCATCGTTATATAGTTTTTTATTTGATTCATATTCAAATTCAAATTGATTCATCATTTTATGACCATACATTGGATGACTAGATAGAAGAACATCTACTCTTTCTATTTCATCATAATTAACTTCCCATTCTTCAATGACATCGAATTCTTGAATCCATAATTTTAATATGTTTTTTTGAAATAGATCTTCGGTGTTCGTATATCCATCTCTAGTATTACCATTCTTTAAATAAACTCTACACATTAAAGATTGTAAATTATCCAATAAAGATTTTTCTAATTCATATTCATGTTGTAATTTCCCATCTAGCGAATAATAACAAATTTTCCCCATCTTACCACCTATTATTCTATAACTATAACTCTATTAAATTGACTTATTATTGGTTCATTATAAACAGTATAATTATTAACTAAGTCATCTAAGGATATATATTGTTGTTTCCTTTTTTCATAATTAATTGCATATATCTCAACATAATTGTCTTTTTGTTCAACAATATATTCTAAGCTATACAATTTAAATTTGATTTTATTATTGGTAATAAATTTATTTTTAAAATCTTCATATGCCATAATAAATCACCACTCTTACTTACCATTATACCACAGAATGTTTATATTTTTTTATTAGCTTAGCATATATACTTTCTATGAGATATTTTAACATTACTTTGACTAACTTGCGCATAATGTAATGTTGTATCAATTTTTGTGTGTCCTAATAGTTTTTGTACTTGTTCTATTGGCATTCCTTTATCAATCGCTTTAGTTGCTAAAGTTCTTCTAAATTTATGAGGATAAACATTATTTAATTCTACTTTAGTAGCTAGTTTATTAAGCATCATTTCAACTGCTCTAGTACCTAATCTTTTATGAGGTTTTATATTACCTATAAATAAAGCAGATTCATCATCATTCCTACTATCTAAATATTCTTGAATATGTAATTTAGTTTTAGCATCAAAATATACTTCTCGTTCTTTATTACCTTTACCAAACACCTTACAAGAGCAATTATCAAAATTAAGATCAGATATATTAATATGTACTAATTCACTTACTCTTATTCCAGAAGATATAAGTAAATCAATAATAGCTAAATCTCTTTCATTATCACAAGTGTTTCTTAACTTTTCTATTGCTTCATCCGAATATATTTCTTTTATCTTAATATCAGATTTAATTTTATGTATTTTTTTAATTGGACTTTTTAATATATAATCTTCTCTTTCAAGCCAACTAAAAAAACTAGCTAGAGAACATCTTATATTTTCCATTGATGAATTTATGCAATCTGTTTTTGTTTGATAATCCGTTAAAAATGATCTTATATCATTAGCATCAATTATTCTTATATCTTTATTGACTGAATCATACATCTTTAATATATACCTTTTATAATTAACTAATGTTTTATTAGATATACCTTCTAATTTCTTTGCACTTAAAAATCTTTCTAAATAATCTATATTAGAAATGTTATCAGAATAATCTAAATCAATTGTCTTATATAATACTTCGTTTAATTTAGACATCTGAAAGTTATTTAAATATTTAACCATTTCATTTCCTATTATTTTTATTGTATTCTCATTCATATAAATACCTCCTTTCTTTAAATTTATTGCATAAAAAAACAGACTTTTCAGTCTGTCATCTGTTCGGACTAGCAACCTATTGCGAAGACTTTTACTTACTCTTTCTTATAATATATATGCTATAAACTCCAAGTAATAAATATACTGGTAATATAATATACAAACTTATTATTGGATAAGAAGTATTAGTAGTGAAGCAATATGGTAATGCACAAATATTTATTATGAAATGTAATAGAATTGGAATCCATAAATTATTTGTTTTTTTGTATATTGCACCAAAATACATCCCCATTGCTATAGTCCATACTACTTTTGTAATTATTATTAAAATAGGTTCTCCTAACACTCCAAATATATGTCCTATACCAAATATAACTGATGAAACAATAATTCCTATTAAAGTACTATATTTACTTTTATAACTAATTTTCTCAATAAGGTTTAATAATAATCCTCTAACATATAATTCTTCAATTATTGCTACGCCAATATAATATATAATTCCTTCAATCAAAATTTTCCATATACTAGGGTGTGCATCAAATTTTAAACCTATATAAAAAGCTATCCCTGTTATAATAGCAACAATAATTCCAACTATTCCATATTTTCTTAAACCAGATATAATTCCTGTTTTATTAAATCCTAACTTCCAATTTGGACATAAATACTTTAATGTGAAGAATGCAATTATACCGATAAAAATAAAATTAATCATTAAAGTAAAATAAATAGGATTTATATCCAATACTTTTATATTTACAAATAAAGCACTAGGCATTCCACTTATATCCATAAATGCTAATACAATTGTTAGAATACTAATTATTACTATTTCTCTCTTTTTCACTAGATTCAACTCCTCTATTAAACATTATAACATACAAAAACGGATTTTCATCCGTCCTATATTTATTTCGTCTTATATCCATATTG
>JAFUCZ010000036.1 GCA_017459425.1 Bacilli bacterium | reverse complement strand
TTCCAACTACTATCTAAATTTTGTACTTTTGCACGCCCATTAATATTTAAGTTTTGGGATAGTGCTGCAAAGACTACTGTCATTGATACTATTCCTACTACAAGTACTCCTAGTAGGATGTTTTTGTTTCTTTCTGTCATAATTCCTCCTCTATTTTACAAACACATTATATCACAACCCCCCCCCTACTTGTCAATAGAAAATGAGAAATTTATTAAACTTCTCATTTCATTTTTTAATTAACCCTTATTTTATAAGGCTAAACTAAATTTTAAATTTACACTTATTTTACAAATTTACTTTTCATCAGAATATAATTTTAATAATTTATTATATATACCTGGTTCAATACGATTAAGTGAATTTATAGTAAGTTCAAGTGATTTTTGATACTCGCCTTTATAGAATAATACTTCAGAATAAGTTAAACACTTATCTAATTCATCAACATTACTTCTATATCTATTACCATATACTATTGCCATTTCAGCAAACATAGCAGTTTTCATCATTTCTTTAGTTGTTGTAAACAATTTTAAAACTAAATCACGAGCTGTATCAACGCGAGTATTTAAGACACTTATAGTAATTGGTTTTTTATTTAATTCTTTTACAATTTCTTTTATTGCCTCACTTGCTTCATTAAGTTCAACAAAATAATTTTTTGGTATAACTGGTAAGTTATATTCGCGTATTTTTTGTTTAGATTCTTTTAAAATTAATTTAACTTCATCAAGTTGTTGACGAGCTCTAACTTCATCTTCTCTCATACTACCTAATTCATCTAAGGAAGAATCAAGTTTTTCTTCAATATTTGCAAGTCTAAGTACTAAACCTTCTACTTCTTTTATTAATTTAGAATATGCGAATGTATGATTACTTGTATGATTTGTTAAAATTCTATAATCATTTTCTAGTTTATCTAATTCGTATTTAACATCAGATAAAACAGATAAATCATCATCAGATAGATCATAAGCATTTTTAATTTCATCTACTTTACTAACCATATCACCAACAAGTTTTGAAGTTTTATCAAGTTTGTTTTTAAATAAACTATTGGATTCTTCATAATGTTGTTTATTAAGTTTTTCTTTTTCAAAATCTCCATATAAAGCATCAAAATATTCCATCAATACTTTTAATTCAAATAAACTATCTTCTAGATTTAATACTTTACTTCTATCGAGAATATCATTTATTTTTTTGTTTGCTTCAGCTATGTTATAATCAACATTCAAATAATCTAGTGGATATCCTTCTTTCATCATTTTCTTATAAATATCCTCTATTTCTTTAATGCGTTTTGGAAGCAAATCACGAGCCATTAACATTATAGAAGGCATTTCTTCTATTACAACTTCCATGTGTTTTAACATTTCATCTATTACTTTTATTATTTTTGTAACTTCAGTGTATTCATTATTTTCCATTATAAGTTCAAAATCTTCAAACCTTTTAGCAATATTTTCAAATTGTAAAGTTATAGGTTTTGAAGTTTCTTTATAATCACTTTTAGTATCTGTAAATTTTTGATACAATTCTCTATATGTAGCTTTTAATTTAGTAACAATTGCTCTATTTCTTTCTTCACTAGTTGTAACTTCCTTGATCTGATTAAGAAGCAATTCGCTATTTGTTTTAACTCTATATAGTTCCATTTCTAGTTTTGCAAGTTTATAAACAGTAGATTTATAATCAAGTTGTGATAATGAATAATCAGCTTCCAATATCATATCAGTTATTTTTGGAATTTGATGTTTTTTAATATTTTCAAATCTATTTTTCCAGTCACCATACAAATTATTCAATTTTTCATTATTTAAAAATGTTTCTATTTTTGCAAGTTCAGAAGCAATTGGAGCACTATATATTTTATTCTTTTCAATTTCTAATTCTTCTAAACGTTTTTTATATTTCTTATTCTTTACATTTTGTATTAAATAAAGTATTCCTACAATAAGTACGGATGCAACTATAAAAAGTGTAATAAAAATTAATGTAATACTTTCCATATAATCACCGCCTATTATAATTTTACCACAAAATATGACATTTTTTATAACATTTTTTAAAAATAATTAACTTTATTTCAAAAAACCATATTTAATATAATAAATATCTATATAAAAAATATAATTTACTATATTAAAGTATTGACTAAATATTAAAAACCTAATATAATATTAACTGCATTGAATTTGCAGCGTTATTTGAATTCATTAACGTGTTTATTACCTATCAAGGGTTATTGTGTAACTAAAAGCTGCGTAAGCGAAGATATTTAAGTAAACACCCTATTGTTTGGCAAATAACCTCGAGTCAATCAAAATTGAAGGAGGAAAAATATGGCAAGATATACTGGCCCAGATTACAAAAAATCAAGAAGATTATCATTTTCTGTTTTAGAAAACGGTAAAGAATTAGCAAAAAAACCTTATATACCAGGTCAACACGGACATTCACGTGGTAAAAAATTATCTAACTATGGAGTTCAATTACAAGAAAAACAAAAAGTTAGATTTATGTATGGTGTAAACGAAAAACAATTCAGAAGAATATTTGATGATGCAGGTAAACTTAAGGGAGTTCATGGTGAAGATTTCTTAAAATTACTTGAAAGTAGATTAGATAACTTAGTTTATAGAATTGGTTTTTCAACTACTAGAAAAGGTGCTAGACAACTTGTTAACCATGGTCACATTTTAGTAAATGGTAAAAAAGTTGATATCCCTTCATACAGATGTAAACCTGGAGATGTTATTTCAGTTAAGGATAATGCTAAAGATATGACTATAATTAAATCTTCACTTGATTCACTTCATAATCGTGTAGAATTTGTAACTTACGATGAAAACAAAATGGCTGGAACTTATGTAAGATATCCAGAAAGAAGCGAATTAAATGCTGATATTAATGAATCATTAATAGTTGAATACTACAACAGATAGAAGCTAAAAAGCTTCTTTTTTTTATCAAAAAAAGCATGAAATAATTCATGCTTAAAATCCTCTACCGCCACCACCGTGACTAATTCCACTGCTGCCTATATGTGTTGAACTACCTCCACCACCGTGGCTTCCACTAGAAGTATTTATAGTAGTAACACTAGTATGTGTACTAATAAAATTATCTGATTTTTCAGTTAAATTTAAAGCTTTACTGATATATTGATCAGCTGTGATTGCTTTTTTTATCATTTTATTTCTCTTAATTAAAATTAACATAACAATTAATGTTATTATACTACTAGCAATTAAAGATGCTGAAATATTAATTTTTTTAACATAAACAATATCACCATGTTCATTGATATATGAGTTCTTATTCCCACTTGGGATTCCATCTGAAGCAAAAACAGTTGCTTTAAAAATTACATTTTTTGCAGCGCCAAAGTAATTGCCATTTCTCATATTGTATTCAGCATAATCTAAAATACTATCAATTCTTGAATCATTATATACTCTAATTGCCTCGCCAGTTGTACTTACATAGTAATTTCTAGTATCCATATCAATTAAAAATAAAATTCCATCATTTGTTTTATTTATACCAAAATTATTATAGTCATAAAAATCATCAGAATATTTCATTGCACTGCCTTTATTATTATCATTTATTGTGACAATTGCAAAATCCATATTATATTTTTCAATATAATCGATTACTTCATTATATAATTCTTCCTCTTCATCATCAGTAAATAAATCAGCAAAATCATATATTTTTTCACTTTCATCAACACTTGGCGTATTTAAGATTATATTTCTATTATTATCTGTAACATTAATATAGTCATTAACTCTTAAATCATCAAGTGTACGTTCAAAAGTATTAGTTGAAGCACTTACGCTAAAAGGTAACAATAACAATAAAAAACTTAAAATATACTTTTTCATTAAAATTTACCTCCTGCTATGATTTGAGCAACTATAAATAAAGCAAAACAAGACACAAATATACAAATACCAACAATAACAGCTTTTTTCTTATCAACAGGAATATTACCAATAAGCTTGCCAGTTGTTCCATTCATAGCAAATGGATATATTTTATCCTTATATTTAACATTTAACATCCAAACTGGAAGTAATGCATATTTCACATCTGTTTTAGACACATTTATATCTTTATCCGTAACAAGAACTGAACTATACCCTTTAATACTATTTTTAAGCGAATTTTCTGTAGTTTGCTCTGCCCTATTTTTTACATCATCAAAAGTTTCATCACTATTTAAATCATATTTTTCAGCCAAAAATCCAGATAAATATGAATGTTTAAATTTTACCATTTTTTTATAATCAAATGGTTCAATCGAATTCATTATTGCATTATCAAAATGCTTTGACCCATCCACAGGAACATTTTCAAACTTTAAATTGCCGCCCCTCGTACATAAAAAAGTATCAGTTTTTGTGTAATGTTTATTACCTTGAGTCCAACTATGTACATGAGTAGCATTAGCAGTAATAGAACCACTTGAATCACATTCAAATAACCAAAATGGTATATAAACTCCTTTCATCTCTGCTATATTTTCAGGATTACTAAAAAATTTAGGTGAAAGCGGTCTTTTTTTACAAATGTTTTTAAAAGCATTTGTAGCATCTTCCATAGTATTTTGAAATGGTATTATATAATCTGGCTCAAACTTACCTACTAATTTATTTTTAAGTATTGCAGTATTCTTACAGTAAACACAAAATGTTGCAGAAGTATTTTCATCAGCTACAATTTCTGCTCCACAATCAGGACATTTATATAAATCTAAAGTATAATTTTCTTTTGCTTCTTCTGCTTTTACATTTTCATATTTTTTTTCATTTTTTTCTAAATCCTCAATTTTAAAACTTGATTTACAATAACTACAATCAAATTTTTGATTTTTCGGATTAAATTTTAAGGGTGCCCCACAACTAGGACACTTATGATCAGCCACTGCCATAATTTACCTCCTTAACAAGAAAAAGCATAAAATATGCTTTAATCTACTTGTGTTCCACAATTTGGACAAAATTTAGTAGTTACTTCTGTACCACAATTTCCACAATATTTTTTTACAGTATCTTCACTTTGTTGTGAAGAATTATCAGTTGATACACTAGCAAATGGTGTTGGATTAAAAGGAGTTCCATTAGTACTAGAAGATTGCATTGCATTTGCACCAGTTTGACCAGCAAATCCCATACCCATAAATCCTGCCATAGCACCATTTGTATTAGAAGCTGCTTTATTCATAGCATCTGCAGTTTGAGATGCAAGCATTCCGTTTCTTAAATCAACATTAGAGTATAGTGTAGCATCATCTAATTTAGTTACACGAGCCATTGATTCATCAGTTAAATTTAAATCATTTAATGAAACATCAGTTATTTCTAAACCATATTGTTCTCTCCATGAGTCATCTAATGCCACATTCATCTCATCAGTTATTTCACTATTGTGAAGTAAAATATCACCAAATGAAACATGATTTTTTCTCATAACTGTAGATATAGCTTGTGAAAGTCTTTCTACAAATTTACCACTTAATTGATCCCCTACTACTTCATCATATGTAACAGTATCTTTTGCATTCGCACCAATTACACCATGAATTAATCTAACTGGATCTACTACTTGGAATGCATAAGTTCCAAAGAATGTAACTTCAAGCATACCATATCTATCATCAGTTATTTTTTTAGGTTGTGGTGATCCAAAAGGATTACCTGTAATTTTTAATAAATTTACATAATATACTCTTTGGTCTCTTGCTGCTTGACCACCATAAGTTATACGATTACCAATTGTTTTAATTGTATCTTTAACACCTTTTAAAAATCCGCCAGTAAATACACTAGGTTCACTACTTGAATCGTAAATATATTCTCCTGGTTCAGCTGAAAATTCTTTTACAACTCCATTATCAATAATCATCATAGCCATTCCCTGTGGTACAACTATTTTACTTCCATTTGTAATAACACCAGAATGAATTACATTTCCTTTACCGTGGTGAACTTCACCTCTTTGAATTAATACATTTTTATCAGTATCAGGACAAGTGATAAACTCCTTAAACTGATCTCCAATACCTGTTGCTGCAGATGCTACTGCTGCTGTTATAAGTCCCATAAATTACCTTCTTTCTAATTTTGATATATAATATCTATATAAATTATATCATAATGACTATCAAAATAAAACAATTTTTAACGAAACTAGACAAAATCAAAAAAAAAAGATATAATGTTATAGTTATATTTATAAAAAAAGAAAGGAGGAACCTATGAAATTTTTTAATAACGACGATACAAAAATATTTGCGCTTGGTGGCTTAGGTGAAGTTGGAAAAAATATGTATTGTGTAATGCATAATAATGAAATAGTTATTACAGATGTTGGTATATCTTTTCCACAAGGTGAACTTATGGGTGTAGATTATATAATACCTGACTTTACATTTTTAAAGAAAAATGAAAGTAAAATTAAAGCATTATTTATAACACATGGTCATGAAGATCACATCGGCGGAATACCATTTTTAATTCAAACTGTAAATATTCCAGCTATATATGCTCCTAATCAAGCTGTTGGTTTAATAAAAAGAAAATTAGAAGATAGAAATATACAATATAAAAATTTATTTGTATATAATGAAAAAACTAAAGTTAAATTCAAACATATTGAAGTTGAATTTTTTAGAACTACACACTCTATACCTGATTCTCATGGAATATGTATTCATACTCCAAATGGTACTGTAGTTACAACAGGAGATTTTAAATTTGATTTCACACCTATTGGACCAGTTGCGAATTTGCACAAAATGGCAAGAATTGGTAGTCTTGGTGTAACACTTCTATTAAGTGATAGTACAAATGCACTTAATGAAGGTATTTCAAAAAGTGAATCTAAAGTAGATGATGCATTATCAGAAATTTTAAAAACACACACAACAGGAAGAATTATAATAGCAACATTCGCATCAAATATATACCGATTAAAACATATTGTAGATACTTGTAAAAGAAACAATAGAAAAATTGTAACCTTCGGAAGAAGTATGGAAAACAATATAGAAATATCTATAGAAGGCGGATACATAAAAAATAAAGAAATATTTATAAGTGCTGAAGAAGCAAATATGCTTCCACCAAACAAAGTATGTATATTATGTACAGGTACTCAAGGAGAACCTCTTGCAGCTTTATCTCGTATAGCAAATGGAAGTCACAAACAAATAAAACTACAACCAGATGATACTGTTATTTTCGCTTCATCTGCAATACCAGGTAATGCACTTAGTATCTCAAGAACTATAAACAAACTTTATTTAAAAGGAATTAAAGTTTATACAAATACTTCATTAAGCGATATACACGCCTCTGGACATGGTAATGAAGAAGAATTAAAATTAATGATTCATCTAATTAAGCCAAAATATTTTATGCCATTTCATGGTGAACATAGAATGCTTAAAAGACATGCTGACATAGGTGTTGAATGCGGTATTCCAAAGCAAAACACATTTGTACTTGAAAACGGTGATGTATTATCAATGTATAAAGGTACAATTAAAAGGGCTGGAAAAATTGAAGCTGGAGATACTTATGTTGATGGAAATAGAATTGGTGACGTTAGTAATGCTGTAATTAGAGATAGAAAAATAATGTCAAGTGATGGAATTATAGTTGTAATAGCAAATATTAATATGAATTCTAAAAAAATACTTGGTAGAATAAATATTACTACACGTGGATTTGTTTTAGTTAATGATAATATTGAATTATTAAATGAAATTGAAGACATAGCTAAAAAAACAATTACAAATTCATTAACTCATACAAATAATCATTCAGAAATTAAACAAGACATAATTTCTTCTATTTCAAATTATGCATCTGAAAAAACAGGTAGAAATCCTATAATTTTACCTATTATAATGGATATAAAAAAAGGTTAATTAATAACCTTTTTTAATTTTATTGTCACTTTAGTTCCTACGGATTCTTTTGATTTATAACTTATAGTTCCATTATGTGCCTTTATAATTTCTCTTGATAGGCACACTCCTAATCCAGTTCCATTTTGCTTAGTTGTAAAAAATGGTTGTTTTAGTTTTTCTAAATCTTCTTCTTTTATGCCCTTTCCATTATCACTTACAACTACATAAACTTTATCATCTTTATCTAAGCATTCGACACTTATTTTACCATTATTTTCAATAGATTCTATACTATTCTTAATTAAATTAATCATTACTTGAGTAAGTCTGTTATAATCACCCATTATATAAAGTTCATCATCAGGTAAATTTAAATTAAATTCAATATTTTTTTCTTTAAACATTAATTCAAAATTATCTGTTACTTCTTCAAGTAACAAAGTTATATCCATTAATTCTTTTTCTACTTTTACTTTTGTAAAACAAAGAAAATCTTCTAGTAGTATTAAAGTCCTATTTATTTCTTCTTTTAATATTGGCACATATTTTTTGCTATGTGAAATATTATTTACATCAAACATATCTAAATATCCTTTACATACTGCAATTGGATTTTTTATTTCATGAGTTATTTTAAATAAAGACATCCTTATTTGTTTTTCTTGTTCTAATTCTTTAATATTTAAATGATACTTTATGACTTCCTCACCCATATCAAATAAAATAATAGATAAATATGTAACTGAATAAAAAACTAAAATAATTACTAAAATAAACAAATTGCTTGGTAATTTAATAGTATTTAAAAGTAAAAGTTGTAGTGCGAAAAAAGATGATTTTAAAATCATAAAAGCATTTAGTAAAATATTATTACTAATTTTATTTTTTGTTTTAAAAACATATAAAATAATATACAAACCATACTCAAATAAAAGTAAATACAAATTAAAATCGAAAAAATACTTATAATGAAATATCGAATAACCAATACATATAAAACTTACTATTTTTCTATTTCTAATTAATGCTAGTATCAAAATAACATTAAAATTTAAAAGCATTACCTTCTCTATTGAATATCCAAATTTTAAAATCAAATAAAATGAAGATAAAAGTGCGAAATCTAAAAACAAAATTTTTTCATCTTGTCCTATATTTTTTCTATAAGCTTCATACAAAGTATATAAAAGTATTGGAAAAGATATTAAAATAATATCTAATATTAATCCATCAAAAATGTTCATCAAAATCACCTCAAATTAATTATATAAAATCAATTTGTCGAATTTTGTCGAAATATGTAAAAAAACGATGAAATTCATCGTTTTAACTCATCTATATATTTTTTTAATTGAATAGCATTATTGCCAAGTATTATTTTTAATTGGTTATCAATTTCAACTATCCCTTGAGCACCTAATTTTTGAATAGCGTCTTTATTAACCTTTTCAACATCATTAACTTCTACTATAAATCTTGATTTATTAACTTCATAATTAATAATATTTTCTTTACCGCCTAAATATGTAACAAGCTTATTAGCGTCTAATTTAAAATCTTTCTTTTTAGATTTAGTAATTGCAAGTGCTATTATTAAAAGTATAACTATAATTATAATGTATTGTATATATTCCATAAATACCCTCCATAGAATATTATACTATATTTTTTATTAAAATTAAAACTATTTTTACTTATTCATTGTATAAAACGTCAAATTCGTGTAATATAATTAATGGGTGATTTTATGAAAAAAATTTCCAAATACAAAGTTGATAAAGGAATATTAATTCCACTAATATTATTTGCAATCATTAGTATAATTACAATATATAGTGCTCAAAATTTATTGCTAGAAAAAGAAAATCTAGTCTTAAAGCAAATAATGTGGTACGCAGTAGGATTCGGTCTAGCGTATTTTATAATGTTTATAGGTAATGATTTCATATATAATAATATTAAGATTCTTTATATAGTTGGAGTTATATCACTAATACTATTATTATTTTTTGGAACAGAAATAAATAATGCACGATGTTGGTTTAAAATACCAGGAATAGGAACAATTCAACCTAGTGAATTTATGAAAATAATTCTTATACTAACTAACGCTACACTAATCCATAGATTTAATGAAAGACATCCTAATCCAACAGTAATGGATGAATTTAAATTTCTAATATCCATTGTAATAGTTGTTGCAATACCAAGTTTACTTACATTTTTACAACCAGATACAGGTGTAGTTCTAATTTATTTATTAATAACAATTGTAATGCTTTTTATATCAGGTATTAGATATAGGTGGTTTATAATTCTATTTAGTATTCTATTATTATCTGTATTAATAGTTCTAGTTACATATAAATTAAATCAAGATTTATTTATAAAAATATTTGGAACAAATTTCTTTTTAAGAGTAGATAGATTACTTGATTGGTCAAGTAAAAGTGGATATCAGCTTGAAAACGGGCTTGCGTCAATTGGATCATCTGGTTTTCTTGGAAATGGATTTAACAATACCCCACTTTATTTTCCAGAACCACAAACAGATTTTATATTCGCAGTTTATGCAAGTAATTTTGGATTACTTGGTTCAATAATACTTTTATCACTTATACTATTTTTTGATATTAAACTTATTATTGTAGCATTAAAAAATAATAACAATATAAATAAATACGTAATAGCTGGTATTGTAGGAATGCTTATATATCAACAAATCCAAAATATTGGAATGACTATAGGTGTCATGCCAATAACCGGAATTACACTTCCATTTATAAGTTATGGTGGATCAAGTTTATTAAGCTATATGATAATGGCTGGAATTATATTTAATATATCAAATGAAACACTTAGATATACAAATTAAAAAAGAAACTATTCATTAGTTTCTTCTTTTTTTGTTATAACTTCTTTTCCTTTGTAAAATCCGCATTCAGTACATACTCTATGTGGTTTTATACTAGCGCCACATTTTGGACAAGTTGTAGTAGTACCTTCAGCTATTTTATAATGAGTACGACGTTTTCTACCTCTAGTTTTACTTACTCTTCTAAATGGTACAGCCATTCTTACACCTCTTTCTCTTTTAATAAATCTTTTAATTTTTCAAATTCAGGATTAACCTTCTCATGATTATCTTCAGTAATTAATTTCCATCCATCTCCAGATAATTTAATATCATGAGCTTTTTTACTAACAACTCTCATGGGAATTTCCATTAATATATTTTCCCATATTATTGGCAAAATATCAATAGAATTCTCAATTTTTTTGTAATTTTCTGAAATTTCTTCCATTATTTTCTCTAATGAATCACTAATTTCTACATGAAACTTATAATCAACTGGTTCTAGAGTTACTGCACATGGTAAATACATAACTCCATCAATAGTTAAATTTATGAAATATTCATTTAAACTATTCATGTGTATATTACCAGTAATACTAACATCATCTAAAGATATTATTTCAGTACCTTTAAGTTCATCTTTACTAAATGAATAACTATTATTAATTACAATTTCTTTTTCAATACCACTTTTTAATTTTGTTAAATCAATAATCATATTCTTCACCACACAAAATTATACAAAAATAAATAAACAAAAGCAAATATATAATAACATTTTTTATAACGTTTTACAATTTTTTATATTATTATAAATTAAAATGTGGTAATATATGGGTGGTGATTTTATGAATTCAATTGGAATAATTTGTGAATACAATCCATTTCATAATGGACACTTATATCATTTAAAAAAGGCAAGAGAAATAGATCCATCTGCTCCCATTATATTAATTATGTCTACAAACTTTACACAAAGAGGAGATTGTAGTTTAATTTCTAAAAAAGAAAAGACAGAACTTTGTTTAAAATATGGTATTGATTTAGTTATAGAATTACCTTTTGTTTTTTCTACTCAAAGTGCTGATATATTTGCACGTGCTAGTATTACACTACTTAAAGAATTAAAAGTTAAATATCTAATTTTTGGTTCAGAAACAAACGATATTAATTTATTTAAAAAACTTGCTGATATTCAATTAAATAATAAAGAATATGATAACTATATAAAAGAATATTTAGATTTAGGAATAAACTACCCTAGCGCATTATCTAGGGCATTATCAAAAATAACTGGTACTGAAATTACTAAACCAAATGATATATTAGGTTTATCATATGTACGTGAAATTATAAAACAAAATGCCTTAATTACTCCAATTTGTATAAAAAGAACTAGTGATTATAATAGTAAACAATTAGATAGTTCTATTACAAGCGCTACTAGTATTAGAGAGGCATTAAAAAATAATTTAGATGTTAAAAAATATATTCCTACATACTCATATAAGTATTTCAATAATTTACATTTTATTAACGATTACTTTCCATTTTTAAAATATAAAATATTATCTGAAAATGATTTAAATAAATACCAAACAGTTGATGAGGGTCTAGATAGTAGAATTAAGAAATACATTATTAAATCTAACTCTTTAGATGAACTTATAAATAATGTCAAAACTAAAAGATACACGTATCAAAAATTAAATAGAATGTTTACACATATATTGTGTAACTTCACAAAAGAAGAAGCTAAAAATATTAGTGTTACTTATATTAGAATACTTGGATTTTCAAAAAAAGGACAAAAATATTTAAATGAAATCAAAAAAGATACAACTATTCCAATAATAACAAATTACTCTAATATAAAAGATAAAATACTTGATATAGAATTTAGAGTTAATACAATATATGCATCTACACTAGATGAGGTATCTAAAAAAACACTTATAGAAGAAGAATACAAATGTTTTCCAATTAAGAGCTAAATGCTCTTTTTTTTATAAAAAAAAAGAATATCAATGATATTCTATATTTCTTCTATTTTCATGAAATTAGTAGTTTTTTCACCAGTACTAGGGAAACCACCAGTAATTACAATTTTATCGCCTTTTTGTAAATCAAAATATTCTTTAGCATATTTTTTACTGTCAGCAATTAAATCATCCATATCATTATATTCTTTATTAGTAATTATTGGATAAACACCATAATTTAATACTAATTTACGAGCTATTTTTTCATCCTTAACAGGCGCTAAAACATATGCGTCTGGTTTTAAATTACTGATTTTTTGAGCTGTATAACCACTAACTGTTGATGCAACAATTGTTTTTACATTTAAATCTTCAGCTGTACTAACAACACCTTGTGCGATTAAATTTGGAAGATCGTGATCTTTTATTACATTATAATTTCTTGCATATTCTTTATAATGTTTTTCAGCAACCATACAAATTTCACCTAAATATTGGCTTGCTAAGTCAGGATGAGCACCAATTGTTGTTTCATCACTTAACCAAACTGCATCTGCACCATCAAATACTGCTGTTGCAACGTCTGTTAATTCTGCTTTTGTAGGTCTAGAGTTTTTACACATACTCTTAAGCATTTCTGTAGCAACTATACAAAGTTTACCTTTTTCACGACATTTTCTTACTATTTCTTTTTGCAATACTGGTACTTCAACAAAAGGTACTTCAACACTCAAATCTCCACGAGCTACTATTATACCATCAGTTTCATCGATAATTGCGTCGATATTTTCAATAGCTTTTTTAGTTTCAATTTTTGATAAAATTAGCATATCTTCTCTACCATATTTTTTAAGTAAACTACGTGCAGCTTTTACGTCATCAGCACTTGAAACAAATGAGATTCCTAAATAATCTCCATCATGTTCACAAGCATATTTAATATCTGCTTCATCATCTTCTGATACAAATGGAATATTAAGTTCTACACCTGGAATATTTACTCCACGTCTACTAATTAAAGAAGCGCTGTCAAGAATTTTACATGTAACTCCATCATCTTCTACTGAAATTACTTCAAGTCTTACAAATCCATCATTAAGTAAAATTGTAGTACCAACTTCTAAATTATCAATTACTTGTGGATAATTAAATGAAATTCTCTCTTGATTACCAACTACAGATTCTTTTACAATACGAATTGTATTTCCTTCAACAAATTCAACCAAGTCATTTTCAAATACACATGTTCTTAAATCTGGTCCTTTAGTATCAAATAAAATTGCTACTTGTTCTCCTAATTCTTTACGTGCACGAAGCGCTAATTCTTCATCAATTCTTCTTTCTTCCATTGTAGCATGAGAAAAATTAACACGTACAACATTCATACCATTTTTAACTAATTTTTTAAATACTTCCCAATCTTGTGTGGCTGGTCCAATACCACAAATCATTTTAGTTTTTTTCATTATTTCACTCCTTTTAAATACTTAAATATTTTAGCACAATTAAATGTCTTTTGCAATTATTTTTGTTTTATATTTGATTCTAAAACTAACTGTTTAAAGTAATTCCCTTTTTCTTCAAAATTTTTAAAATAATTATAACTTGGAGCACTTGGGGACATAATACAACTTTTGCCCTTTTTTGTTACCTCTTTTGCAATGCTTACAGCACTTTCTAAAGTATCTGCAAAATATATGTTTGATGAACATCCATTGTCAAGTAAAAATTTACCTATTTTGGTACCAGTTTCTGGCATACAAATTAAATTAGAAATGGAGCAATCTGTTAAATAATTAATTAATGGTTTATAGTCAATACCCCTATCCATACCACCAAAAATAAGTGTATCTACGTTACCTATAGTTTCAACATTATTAATTGTTGCTTGTGGTATAGTTGCAATTGAATCATTATAATATGTTACTTCATCTATTTTACCTACATATTCCATTCTATGTTCTAATCCCTTAAAAGAATTAATGTCATTTATTGCCTTAACTAAATCCAAATTTAAATATTTAGCTACCCCCATAACAAACATGATATCTTTTAAATTGTTATTTCCTTTTAAAATTCTATCTGAATTACAATCATATAATTTAGTAATTTCATTATTTTCTCTTAAGCAAACAAATCCGTCTTTAATAAAAATAGAATTATTATCTAATATATCTTTATCCATAACTTTATATGTTTTTCCAAAAATATGACCATTTAAATATTTTATAACATCTAAATTATCTCCTTTATAAAATAAAACATCGTTTTCTTTTTGGTAATTAGCAATATTTATTTTAGCGTTATAATAATTATCTTTACCACCAAAGAAATCTAAATGTTCTTCAAATAAATTAAGAAGTAAAGATATTTTTGGAGATTTTTTTACATACTGCAATTGATATGCTGATAGCTCTATTACATAGATACTATTTTTATTTAATTTCTCTAAATTATCAAATACTGGTATTCCAATATTTCCTCCAATATAAACATCATTTAATTGATTTTTTAAAACTTCATATATCAAAGATGTAGTTGTACTTTTTCCTTTTGTTCCAGTAATACCTATAGTTAATATGTCAAAAAATTCAAACAACAATTCAATTTGAGAAGTAATTTTATCTTTATATTTAGTTGTATCAACATCTTTTAAACTAATTCCTGGTGTTTTTATAACTAAATCATAATTTTCTAAAATTTCTTCATATGTGTAATCATTAACAATTTTCAAATTAGAATCATTACTAACTAATGGATCATCTTTAATTGCTTCATTTACATCAAATATTGTTATATTTACATCAACATATTTTCTTAAAAATTTATATGTGGATTTTCCTTCTTTTCCAAAACCTAGTATTGCTAAGTTTTTGTTTTTTAAATAATTAATTAAATTCTCTATCATTTAATACTCCCTTCAATATTTCTTCAAAATGTTCTGGTAAATTATGCACATCATTATATTCTTCAAGTGGATTACTTATTTTTTTATCTAAATTATGTTCATCAAAATATTTAAGTAAAAATGGTAATTCAACATTTTTTTCTTTTAAATTTTTAATTGTTTTACTTATTGCATAATTCATTTCCTCTATTGTACCAACACATTCAAATGGTTTATTATTACTTAATCCTAACAACTCTAAAAATATATCAAGTAATTCTTCATTAGTAAATAAATCATTTCCAAATATATTTACTAATTCATCCTTGTATAAAAAAGGGCTTAATATAGAATAAATAAATAAGCATTTAGGACATTTACAACACCACTCCCATGGAGTTTTTTTACTTCCTACATTACAACTTTTAAACACATTATGATATTTTTTAAAAGTTGAAAACAACTGTGCGATTTGATATTCATTTAATGGCCTTAAAAAGCTAAAGTAATGAATTGGTAATTTTAAATACTTAGATGCATAATTATAAAAATCACATTCAAATTCATACGTTTTTGAATATTGGTGATTAACATTAGTTCCTAATACTGTAGATTGATTAGCGCTATTTTCATTTGATAAAACAATATATTTTTTATTATATAAATATGCTGTTAAATAAGATAAAAACGCAAGTAAAGATGAAAATGGAGTATGGCCATTTAAAAATCCTAAACTATTTAATTCAAGTAAATTAGAATCAATTACTCTCTTTACACCAATTATATCACTAATATCATACCCTGCAGTTTTTGAACAATCTATTGTTACATCTTTAGGATTAACGATAAAAATTTTATTGTCTTCGTTTTTTAATAGTTCTAGTGAAACAATAGAATCTTTACCACCACCTACACAAATTAAATTACCACTCCCACTATAGTTTACGTCATAATCTTTTGTTTCTTCAAAATCTATAATTATATTCATAAAATCATCTATGTTAGTATCGATTTTATTTATATAAAAAAATTCACCTAAACCATTATAATATAATTTTTTAAACCAATTTATTTGTTCGTCATTTAAATACCCGCATTTTATTATTACATTTTTACTACATGTACATTTCCAATAACTAATAAGTTCTATTAATCCTAAATTAAAAACTAAATTATCTATTATTTTTTCATCATAATTTATAATACCTTTATTTTCAATTTTTAATGTAGGAGTAAAATTCTTTAAATTTTCTATTTCAAAATTAAAAGTTATTTCAATATTTTCATTATTTTTTTTAACTTCATATGATTTATATATAAAATTGTTATATAAAGCCCTATATTCATTAAATTTATCCATTTAATACCTCCTATACTTATTATACTATAAAATAAGAAAAAAAGAGCCTTTTAGCTCAGTTTTTTACATTTTTCTTTTACTTGCTTTTTAATTTCGTTTTCATCATTTGATTCAATTTCAAACAAACCTTTTAAATCCATTAAGTATAAATTAACTTTCACTTCATCAATAGAAAATAAATTTCCTAAATCTTTTAAATTAAATGCTTGTCCATTATATCCAACTAAAAATACAGTTAATAAAAGTGCTTCTTCTACTGGTAAATATTTTATTAAATATAAAAATATAGAATTTTTAGATACTTGTTTATAGTAATTATTTATTATTTCATTATCACCTATCATAAGTAATTGTTTTTTCATTTTATTTATAATAAATAATACTTTTTTATCTAAAGTAGAATATTTCTTTAAAAGTTGTAATTTACTTCCGAAACATTCCCTAATATATTTTTGATCCTTTTCATCTAAATTAGCAAATAAGCTATTAACTAGTTTTTTTTCATAAGGAAACAAGTCATAAAAACTTACAGTTAAATCTGTTATGTCAATTGGCTCATTTGACAAATACTTTACAACCCCATCATCATTTTTTAATTTTTGTATAGCTTTTCTAAGTCTTAAGCTAACTGCACTTACTGTTACATTATTTTCTTTTGCTATTTGACTTCGTGATTTGGGATTACATTCTAATCCTAAAAATAAAGCTAAAATTTCATATTGACTAGGTGGTAATATTTTTTTTATGTAATTTAATAATTTATTTAATGAATCTTTATTTAGTACATCATCTATGAAATTTGTACCGTTTGGATCCTTTAATTCATAATAAAATTCTTCATTTTCATTACTTACTTTATTTAAAGACTCTTCAGTATAATCATGTGATAATATTTCTTTTACTTGTTTAACTGATAAATCTGTTTCATCTGAAATATATTTATATGAAGGATTTTTACCGTTTAAGACTATATAATCATTTATCACTTTGTTAATTTTTACTAAATTTCCTATGTATTCATATGGATAATTTATAAGTCTTTGATTTTTAGAATAATCTCTATAAAGCATTCCCCAAACGCTTGAATATAAATATGTAATATACTTTGTTCTTGAAGATAAATTATAATTATAAATTGTACTTAAAATTGCTTCAAATGTAACACTTTCGTATTCTTCTATTTTATGGACAGTTTCTTTCATATATGCATTACGATTTAATATAATTTTATAGACATATAAATACTTTAATATAAAATTATTTCTAACTTTAATATCATTTGTTTTTCTTATATAACTAATGACTTCTCGATTTAACTCATCTCTAACAATACTTTTAATTTGAGACTCATCATCACTTTTTGCTTTTGCGTTTATTATAGCGCATATTATGTCTAAATCACTTAAATTCATATTTTCGAATTCTTTACTGAAAAAACTAAATAATGGATCCATATTACCACCACCAAGATTAGTAATTATTATATATTTTTTTTAATAAAAGTCAAGAAAAGTAGATAAAATCTACTTTCTTTTTATTTTTATAGTTTTAATTTTTAACACATAAATCTATATAAATCAAATATGTTTATATATCATATAATAAAATATATTTGACAAATTATACTCAAATATTATAAACTTATTAAGGGGATGTTGTATGAAAGAAAAACAAGCATTAATTGATGCGAAGAAAACATTAGAGCAAATAAAAAAGCAAAATAAAAAAATAGTAAAATGGGATGACGAAGAGCTTTCATTTGAAAACTTTGCTCCCACCTATTCATTCAGTAATGAAAATTTAAAAGATTATTTTAATTTTTTTGATATTAAAAATGGAAATGTTCTAACTGTTACTGGATCAGGTGATCAAGTAATAACATCAATTTTACATGGTGCGAAAAATATTGATTGTTTTGATTCAAATACTCTTTCATATTATAATTTAATGTTAAAACTTAATGCAATCAAATCACTAGATGTTGAAGATTTTCTTACTTTATATAACATACTTACTCCTGTAAAAAATAGAAAAAAATATTATTTGAAATTTAATGAATCAATTTCTCAAGAAAACATTAAAATATTTTGGGATTTCATTTTTAGTAAAAAAGGAGATTTATTTAGAGAATGTTTTATAAATAAAACTGATAAACTTGATGGTATTGACTATTTAGATATAGAAAAATATAAATCTTTACAAAACATTAACAGTAATATTAATTTTAAAAAATGTGATGTTTTTGAACTTCCAAATAAATATCACAAAAAATATGATTTTATTAATCTGTCAAATATTTATAATTTTATTGATAATTCTGATGATTTTGTTGATTTGATAAATATATTAGATAATAAAAATTTAAAAGAAAATGGAAAAATTTTAGTAACTTATTCATGGAAAAAACCAAATTTTTATTCAAAAATTAATTATATCAGTAAAAAATTAAATGCAAGGCAAATAAGAGTTAACAAAACATCTGACGATTCAATAGTTGTGTATACAAAAAAGCTAAATAGTTTTACTAAATAGCTTTTTTTGTTGAAATTAATTGCCATATACTTGATAAAGCATTTATTATAAATATTAAACCGATAAATCTAATTGTTACCTCTATTACTTTGAATGGATTAATTAATAGTATTAGTGCGAATATTAATAATTCAATAAAGAATAACAACACTATCCACCAATTTTTATATCCATCCTTTTTTAAACGAATTGCTTCTTTTAGTTTTGATATACTTTCTACAAATATAAATATTCCAGCTGTAAATGGAATGATTGAGACAAATGTTTTTGGTTTTGCAATCATAAATATACCAAATACGATACAAGCAAGTGATATTATTAATAAAATTTTATTGAAAAAATTATCTTCTTCTACTTTAGAATATGTTATAAGACTAATAATACCATAAATAATAATTACACTACCAATAAAATAGCAAATTGTATCACTTATATTTGATGGAAAAATAAGCATAATAATACCAGATAGTAAATAAATAAGTGGGTAAATATAATAAATATTTTTGTTCATTCAATCACCTTCCATATCTATTATATCAAATTTTTTTAAAAATCAAATATTATTGTAATTATTTTTTGTTTATACTATAATAAAAATATAATGATTTACAAAGGAGATGTATGTATGAAATACTACTGTATAGGAATTAAAGGTTCAGGAATGAGTACTCTTGCTCAAATACTTTATGATTTAGGAAATGAAGTAATCGGATATGATGATGTAGTTGATTATAAATTTACAGAAGATGGTTTAAGAAAAAGACATATTCCAATATACCATAGTGCACATGATTTACCTAGTGATATAATCGTTACATATTCTGCTGCATTCTCGCCTGATCACAAAGAAATAAAGCGAATAAATGATTTAGGATTAAAGGTTAAAAAATATCATGATATTCTTGGTGATTTAACAAAACAATTTGAATCAATTTGTGTGTGTGGAACTCACGGTAAAACCACTACTTCTACTTTAATTTCACACGTTTTAGGTAATACTTTAGGATGTAATTATTTCATAGGCGATGGAAGTGGATTTGCTAGTAAAAATAATAATTTGTTTGTTATAGAATCATGTGAATATAATAGACACTTTTTAGCTTATCACCCAACATATTCTATAATAACAAACATTGAATTAGAACATACTGAAGTATATAAAGATATTGATGAAATAATTGCTACATTTAAAGAATTTGCTTTAAAATCAACTAAAGGTATTATTGCTTGTGGAGATGATTTAAATATAAGAAAGTTAAATCTCGATGAAATTTTTTATTACGGATTTAATGATACAAATGATATATACGCTAAAAACGTAAAACTTACTAGTTCTGGTTCACAATTTGAAGTAATTCTAAATAATGAATCAATTGGAAATTTTGATTTACCTTTATTTGGAGAACATATGGTTTTAAATACTTTAGCTTGTATTGCTATATGTATTAAACTTGGAATTAAACCAGATACTATTTGTAAATTATTAAAAACATTTCATAATGCAAAAAGAAGATTTCATGAAGAAGTTTTAGATGATGTTATTATAATTGATGATTATGCACATCACCCTACCGAAATTGAAGTAACTTTAAAATCAGCTCGTCAAAAATATCCAAATAAAAAAATAGTTGCATTATTTAAACCAAATACATATTCAAGAACTAAAGATTTTTATAATGAATTTGCATCAGCATTAAATATAGCAGATTATCAATTTTTAACTGAAATTGATTGCAATAGAGAAACTCAAGAAGAATATCCTAATGTTTCATCAAAACTAATATTTGATAATCTTAAAAATGGCGAAATGATTGATGAAGAAAGTGTTGATAAATTATTGCAATTTAAAGATTCTGTTATTGTTTTTATGAGTTGTGCTTCTGTCTCTCATTTAATTGAAAATTATAAATCTAAAAAAACTAAGGTTAATTCTTAGTTTTTTTTGGTAATATTGTAAATTCAGATTTATTTTTTAAATTAATTTTGTCAATAATTTTTTTAAATGTTTCATAATTTAAATTTTTAATTATTTCATAATCGTCAGTAATAACTTTATCATAAATAATAATATTATTCATGATTTTATTATTTATGCTATAAATATTATCACTCATGTATATACAAGAACTAATCAATGTTTTTTTCTTTCTATTAAAATCTTGTTCATTAATTTCTTTATCTTTTAAAACATTTTCTATTTTTTCTATTAATACTGTAGGACTTTTAGTATCGGAACAAATTAATGATAAGTAATGATTATCTACTTTCATTAAATCGATACTTAAATCAGTTGTAACTATACCATCATTTTTTAAATCATTTATAAAATCTGATGTACTTCCTAACTTAATGTCAAAAAATAAACTTACATAATATCCAAGTTCAAATTCATCTACTATTTTTAATAATTCATCAACATTAATTTTATAGCAGATAGATGTTTTTGGTATTATTACATTCATTTCTTTTGTTTCTTTTTCACGTTTTACTTTGTCTGGTTCATCATATGATTTTTTTTCTATTTTAAATGGTTTACTAAATTTTTTTCTACTTTGATTTTCTTTTACTATTTCAATTATTTCTTCTTTATTTACATTACCTGTTACTACTAAAAACATATTTGATGGATGATAAAAAGTGTTGTAGCATTTATATAAATCTTCTTTAGTTATTTTATAAATGCTTTCTACTGTTCCACCAATAGAAATTCTTGATGGATCTTTACTTAAAACATTATACATAATTCCATCAGTTAAAACTCTATATGGTACGTCTTGATACATTTTTAATTCTTGTTCAATTATACCTTTTTCTTTTTCAACATTTTCATCTGTAAAATATGGTTCTTGAACATAATCAAGTAAGTATTCAAGTGAATCATTAAAATTATCAATTCCTGAAATTAAATAAGTAGTTTTTTTATAATTTGTATTTGCGTTAGCATCTATTCCTCTTTGACCAAAATATGTAAATGGATCAGTACCATCTTTTTGTTCAAATACTTTATGTTCTAAAAAATGGGCAACTCCATCTGGTACTCTAATCATCTTTTTTTCACCAATTGGAACGAATTCATTAGTGTTTGAGCCATATTTAGTTGAGAATGTAGCATAAATTCCTGATACATTATTTTTAGGAACAATAAATACTCTTAAACCATTATCTAGAGTTTCTTCATAAAGTGTCAAATCTAAATTTTTAAAATCAGTTTTTTTCATCTTTACTACTCCCCTCTAATAAATAAATTGTATCTAAATGTACTTTTTTTGCTACATTAGTTATCATATCTTTTGTTACTAATTCAATGTTTTTTATTGATTCTTCAATTAAATCAGTTTGAATATATTCATGTGATAAGGCATTTCTAATTATTGCAGATGGATTATCCTGTAATTCTTTAAAAGATGAAATATATGCGATTTTTGATTTTGTAATATCTTCTTCACTTATTAAGCCATTTTCCATATTTTTCATTTCTTTTTTTATTAAGGTTACACATTTTTTATAGTTTTCTTTATTTATACCCGAAGAAATAGTGACTAAACTAGATACCATTCTTGAAGTACATGTAATATAATAACATAAGCTATGTTTTTCACGTACTGTTTGAAATAATTTGGAATCTGGAGCACCACCTAAAATATGTGAATATAGTCTAAGAACATATTTTTTTTCAAAATCAGATAAGTTTTCTACTTTAGCTGCAATTACTAACTTTGATTGATTGAAATCTTTTTGTTCTTTTACTACTTTTGCTCTTTTTCGAAAATCATTAAAATTAATGTAATGACTGTCACTTTCTTTTTTCTTTGTATTTATATTAAATTTTGATGATATAATTTCTTTTATTTTATTTTCGTCTATATTTCCAATTATAAATATATCTATCAAATCACTTTTAAGAACACTTTTATAATATTCGAACAATGATTTTGGCGTTATATTATTTAAATCTTCTATATATCCACATTGTCTAAATGAAAACTCTAAACTATTATCTAATTCTTCTAAGCATCTTATTTGACTATATGCCCTTGGATCTTCTTCAAAACTTTCAATTTCTTCTTTTAAACCATTATATACTATATCAAATGATTCTTTATTAAATTCGTTGTTTGTAACATTTGGATTAAATAATAAATCCATAATAAAGTTAATACTTTGTTCATTCATATTAGCTTCAGTATATTTTTCATTTAAGAATGATCAGTTTATAGATATAATTCCATATTTTCCTGACACTGAAGTATTTCCATATGCTTGAAGATTATATAGGTTTTCAGATTCTATTTCCATTTCTTTACTATTTGGATATTTTTTTGTTGAACAAAGTAAAATATCATTAAGAAAATTTCTTAATGTTATTTCTTCTTTTTTTAGTTTTCTTTTAAAATTTATTGATATATTTACAGTTTTAAATTTATCAGTTGGTATAATGTGTAACTTATATGAACCCATATCAAAATCTATATATTCCATTTAATCACCTCACATTTAGTATGACTTAATATTTGATTTTTATAATTTAGTTGTTGAAAATAGTGCAAGTTCTATCATATTAATTAAATTTTTTTCTCTATCCTCACTACTTAATTCTTTTTTTTCATATTTACTGTCAACTACAGTAAGTAAACAGCTTGCGTTCTTTTTAAATTTCTTTGCCAAAAAGAATAATATATATGCTTCCATCTCACTAGCAAGTGTATCTAAATCTTTTGGATAATGGTTAAAATATTTTTTACTATCTACATAAACATCAAAAACATCAGTAGTTATAATTCTTCCTTTTTTTAATTCAATGTTTAATTGTTTAGAACAGTCTTCAATTATATTGTTAAGTTTTTCACTTGATTTTATTTCTTTTTCATAAAAATCATCAAATAAATTAGCAATCGTTGATAAAGAATAACTTGATTCTGCAAGAACAATATCTGATATTTTAACTTCTTTTTTATTTGATCCACTTGTACCTATTCTAATTATATTTTCTACATCATAAAAATTAAATAATTCATAAGAATATATACCCATACTTGGCATTCCCATTCCAGAAGACATAACTGAAATTTCTTTACCTTTGTAAGTACCTGTATATATATAGTTATTTCTAACACTACTAACTAATTTAAAATCTTCTAAATATTTTTCAGCTATAAATTTTGCTCTTAAAGGATCTCCAGGCATTATAACTGTCTTAGCAATTTCACCTTTCTTCGCGCTTATATGTGCTGTCATATCATCACCTCTTATTTAGTATAACATTTTTTAGACTTTATATAAAGTTTTATAAATTAAAAAAAGATTAAAACTTAATCTTTTCTAATTCTTTATGCTTCTCTTTATTATTTATATTTTCAAATAAAAACTTAAATGAATTAAGTCTATTTATTTCAACTTCATTTATACTTATATCATAAATTTTACTTATTTTTTTGTGAGTAAGTCCAAGTAAATATAACATAAATATTTCATAACTTATACTTGTCATGTTTTCTTTTAATAAATTATTTAATTTATATATTTGATCTTCTTCTAAATAATCATTTAATAAATCTAACAACAAATTATTGCTATATCTATTTATGATTAATTGTAATAATAACTTATGTTTTTCATAAGAAATATCTTTACTATTTATTTTGTTTATATCTTTTTCTTTTTCTAAATCCCATACCATATCTACTAAAATCAAATTATTAATTCGATTTTGAGATAATTTACCAAGGAGTTTAATTCTTCTTTGTGAGATTATCCAAGCGCCTAAATTTATACCATTTATTGTATAATTATTTGGTATTAATAAATCACCATGTTCTTCATAATATTTTTTAGCTAAAACATATCTTTCTTCCCATTTTTTATCTAGCATTTTATTTTTAAAACTTGTTCCAATTAGTCCAATTTTTTTTAATTTATCTATTTTTTCTTCTGATAAGCTATTTTTTTCACATAATCTTCGTTGTGTTGTTAACCAAATTCCTAAATTTATACCATTTATTACGTATTTATTTGGTATTAATAAATCACCATGTTCTTCATAGTAGTTTTTAGCTAAAGCATATCTTTCTTCCCATTTTTCATTATTAAGAACATCTTTAAAACTTTTCCAAATCATGCCTATATCATTTAATTTATCTATTCTATATTGGCTAAGTTTGCCTTTTTCATATAAATTGCGTTGTGTAGATAGCCATCTCCCTAAATTAATGTTATTTATTTTATAACGATTTGGTATTAGTATATTACCGTGTTCTTCATAGTATTGTTTGGCCAAATTGTATTTTTCTTCCCATAATTTATTATTTTCCATTTTTTACCTTCTTTTTAACATTGTGATTATATATATTATATAATTTTATTAAAATTTTAAATGAAATAAACCTTATTTTTTCAATTTCTTGTATACTTATATTATATATTTTACTTAAATTTTGATGATTTAATCCCATTAAATATAATATAAATATTTGATAATACTCGTGCGGTAAATATGTTTTTAACAACTCATTAATCAATGAAACATCATCACATTCATCTATATAATAAAATATATTTTTTACTGATTCTTCACTATATAGATTAATTAATGCTTCTATTAAATCTTTTTTATTTTCAAATTTTTTTTCTTTTTTTAATTGTTTCAAAAGTTTTTCTTTGTGTGTATTCCATACGATGTTTATATTTTCTAATTTTATAATTCTTTCTTTAGATAATTTATCTTTTGTATATTCATTGCATTGTCGCGCTAACCAAGATCCAAGATTTATATTATCTACAATGTAACTTTTTTTTATTAATAAATTTTTGTGTTCTAAATAATAATTGCGCGCTAATTCGTAGTTATTATTCCAAATATTTTCAAATAATAATTCCCTTGCATTATACCAATTCATACCAATACTTTCTAATTTTTTTACTTTATCTTCTGGCAATTCATGATTTTTATACAATTCTCTTTGTCTAGATATCCAAGAACCTAGTTTGACGCCATCAATCACATAGTTTTGAGCAATTAATAAATCATTATGTTCGATATAATATTTTTTAGCTAAATTATATTTTTCATCCCATGATGAATCAAATTTTATTTCTCTTGCATCATGCCATTCAATCCCAATACTTTCTAATTTTTTTACTCTATCAAATGGTAATTTATCGCATCTATATAAAATACGTTGTCTTAATAACCATGTTCCAAGATTTACGCCATTTACTACATAATCTGTTGGAATTAATAAATTTTTATGTTCTTCATAATAAATATGCGCTAATTCATAATTGTTATTCCATTTGGTTTTTTGTGTCATTTTATCACCTTTTTATAACATATTTTTTAAAAATTTACCTGTATAACTTTCTTTTACTTTTATAACTTCTTCAGGTGTACCTTGTGCTACTATGCTACCACCTTGGTCTCCACCTTCTGGGCCTAAATCGATTATGTAATCTGCTACTTTTATTACATCTAAATTATGCTCTATTACAATAACAGTATCACCATGTTCTACTATTCTTTGTAAAATCACAAGCAATTTTTTTATGTCATCTGTATGTAAACCAGTAGTAGGTTCATCTAATATAAATAAGCTTTTACCTGTAGGTTTCTTTTGTAGTTCTTTGGCTAGTTTTACACGTGCTGCTTCTCCTCCACTTAATGTAGGGGCACTTTGGCCTAGTTTTATATATGATAGTCCAACATCCATAAGCATTTGTAATTTATTTTTAACTTTTGGAACATTTTCAAAGAAGTTATATGCTTCTTCTACTCTCATTTCTAGTACATCATAAATACTTTTTTCTTTAAATTTAACTTGTAGGGTTTCTCTATTGTATCTAGTTCCACCACATACTTCACATGGAACATAAACATCTGGCAAGAAATGCATTTCTATTTTCTTAACTCCATCTCCCCAACATGCTTCACATCTTCCACCTTTTACGTTAAATGAAAATCTACTTTTATCATATCCTCTAATTTTTGCCTCTTTTGTATTTGTAAATACTTCTCTTATATCATCAAATACTCCTGTATATGTGGCAGGATTACTACGAGGAGTTCTTCCAATTGGATCTTGTGAAATATCTATTACTTTATCAATATTTTCAAGACCTTTTATTTCTTTATATTTGCCTGGTTTATCTTTTGATTTATACAAATTATTCGATACAGCTTTATATAATATTTCATTAATTAAAGTTGATTTACCACTTCCACTTACACCTGTTATACATGTAAATGTACCAAGTGGGATTTTTACATTAATATTTTTTAAATTATTTTCTTGGGCTCCTTTAATTTGTAAATATTTTTTTTTCCCTTTTCTTCTTTTTTTAGGTACATCTATTTTAAGTTTACCTGTCAAATAACGTCCTGTTAAACTTTTTTCATTATGCATTACTTCATTTGGAGTACCTTCTGCTACGACTTCTCCACCATGAAGTCCCGCACCAGGTCCAATGTCAACTAAATAATCGGCTGCAAGCATTGTATCTGTATCATGTTCTACTACTATTAATGTGTTGCCTAAATCTCTCATTTCTAGTAATGATTTAATTAATCTGTTATTATCTCTTTGATGTAACCCTATACTTGGTTCATCAAGTACATATAATACTCCTGTTAATCTTGATCCAATTTGGGTTGCTAATCTTATACGTTGTGCTTCCCCTCCACTTAATGTTGAAGCATTACGTGATAGTGTTAAATATTCTAGACCAACGTTAATTAAAAAATTTAATCTGGAATTAATCTCTTTTATAACTAATTCTGCAATTGTAGCTTTTTCTTTACTTAGTTTTAAATTACTAAAAAAACTATATAGATCTCTAATGCTTAAATCAGTTATTTCAATTATATTTTTTTTGCCAACAAGAACTGAAAGCGCTAATTCGTTTAAACGTTTCCCATTACATTTTGGACATGGAAGTTCAGTCATATATTGTTCTATCCAAGCTCTAATCCATGTGCTTTTTGTTTCAATATAACGACGTTCTAAATTTGTGATTATACCTTCATAAAAATCTTTTTTTGTTCTTGTATTTCCCGTTTTAGAGACATAATTAAATTCAATTATATCTTTTGAGCCATATAATATTATGTCTAAATCTTTGCGATCCATGTTTTTTACAGGAATGGATAAATCAATGTTATAGAATTTTGCAACAGCCTCAATTTCAGTTACAGTTATATTGTTATCTTCTAAGTTTATAGCTTTTATAGCTCCATCATAAATACTTTTGGATTTATCAGGTATTATTAAATCTTCATCTAATTTGTATTGAACACCAATTCCTTTACAAATAGGACATGCTCCATAAGGCGCATTAAATGAAAAAAGTCTTGGTTCTAGTTCTGGAAGTGAAAAATCACAATCAGGACATGCATATGACTCACTCATCAAAAATGATTCTCCACCTACTACATCAATAAATACTTTGCCATGTGAAAGTTTTGAAGCTGTTTCAATAGAATCATATAATCTACTTCTAATGTCTTCTTTTATTATTAATCTATCTATTACTACATCAATATTATGTTTTTTTGTTTTAGATAATTCTATGTTGTCAGTTAATTCATATTCTTCATTATCAACTCTTATACGAGCATACCCTGATTTTTTTAAATCTTCTATTAAATCTTTATGAGTTCCTTTTTCACCATGAACTACTGGTGATAAAACTCTTATTTTAGTTCCTATTTCTAAATTAAGTACTTGATTCACCATTTCTTCAATACTTTGACTTGAAATAGGTTTGTGATGATTTGGACAAGTAGGAACACCAATTCTAGCATACAATAATCTTAAGTAATCATATATTTCAGTTACTGTTCCAACTGTACTTCTTGGATTTTTGTTAGTTGTTTTTTGATCAATACTTATTGCAGGAGATAATCCCTCTATTGTATCTACATTTGGTTTTTCAGAACCACCTAAAAATTGTCGTGCATATGCACTTAAACTTTCTACGTATCTTCTTTGACCTTCTGCATAAATTGTATCAAACGCTAAACTACTTTTACCAGATCCACTTACACCAGTCATTACAATAAGTTTATTTTTTGGTAAAGTAATATTAATATTTTTTAAATTGTTTTCACGTGCTCCTTTAATAATAATATTATCCATTTCAATCACCTCTAGCAAAGACTATTCTATCAAAAAAAAGGCATTTTGAAAATACCATTTTTTTATTTTGAATCAATAATAATAGTTGTTGGTCCGTTATTAACTAACGCAACTTTCATATCAGCTCCAAATATTCCCATTTTAGTTTCTACATACTCATTTAGTCTATCACAAAACGTGTTATAATAGTTTATTGCTTCATCACTTTTCATAGCATCAATATACGAAGGTCTATTACCTTTTTTAGTGTTAGCATATAGTGTAAATTGACTCACACATAAAATGCTTCCTTTTTCATCAATTACGCTTTTATTCATAACACCAGACTCATCTTCAAATATTCTTAAATTTATTATTTTTTTTACTATATAGTCAATATCTTTTTGTGTATCTGTATGAGTAAATCCTACTAGGATCATTAATCCTTTTTCTATTTTTGATACTTGCTTACCATCTATTGTAACACTAGCCCCATCACATTTTTGAACTACTACTCTCATGTTATTTACCTATGATACTTAAAACAGTCTTCTTATCGTTATAAGGTATCTTTTCATTTTTTATTATCATGTATTCTTGATGGCCCATACCAAGTATCAATAATGAATCTTCTATATTTAAAAGTTTTATACCTTTTTCAATTGCTTTTTTTCTATCTAGGCATACTTCATAATTAGTTTCTTTTGATCCTTTTATCATATCATTTACTATACTTTGTTCATCTTCATTATGGGGATCATCGTTTGTAATTATAAAGTAGTCAGAAAGTTTAGCTACAAGATTAAACATTATAGGACGTTTTGTTTTATCTCTATCACCAGTACATCCAAATATTACATAAACTTTACCTTTTGTTACTTGTTTTATAGTTTTTACTATATTTTCTACTGCATCTGGTGTATGTGCATAATCTATAATAATGCTGTTATTGTTATATAGTACTATATCCATTCTTCCTGGAGGTGGAGTTAATTTTGAAATAATGCTTTCTATATTATCAATTCCAATTTCATTTAATATTGAAATTGCAAGTATTAAATTATAAATGTTATATTTTCCTATTAAAGTTGATTTTACTTTTTTGACGATATCATTATGTTTGTAAGAAAAAACACTACCTTTATTATTCATTTGATAATCTATTACTTGATATTCACAATCTTTAAATCCAAAGCCAATATTATTATTTTTTTCTAACATAAAATTTGGATAATATGGATCGTCAATATTTATAAAAGCTTTAGCATCTGTATCTAAACTATCAAATAGCTGTAATTTTGCTTTCATATAGTTTTCCATTGTACCATGTATATTTAAGTGATCTTGAGTTAAATTTGTAAATGCTGCATAATTAAATTTTATACCTTCTACTCTTCTTCTATAAAAACCTTCACTACTTACTTCCATTACAACATATTCAACATTATTATCTACACAATCCAATAATAATTCATATAAATCTACTATATCGACTGTAGTATTAGGTAAATCAGTTATTTTTTTATCCATGTAAAAACCAATTGTACCAATATAAGCTGCTTTATGATGTGCGAGATTTAAAGCCTGATATAAAAGGAATGCTGAAGTTGTTTTACCGTTTGTTCCAGTTATACCTATGATTTTAATTTTTTCTAATTCTTTTTTATTTTTTTCTTTTAAAAATGAAGTTATATAATCTCTAGTATTATCTACTATTTGTGTTTCAACACTATAATTACCGTGTTCTACGATTACTTTACTAGCGCCATTTTCTATTGCTTTATCTACAAATTTATGCCCATCATTGTCAACACATTTAAGTGCTACAAATGTATCTCCTGGTTTTATTTTTCTTGAGTCTGATTTAATATTTATCATATGTACCTCCATAATTATTGTACTAAATTTGTGCTTTAAATACAAGTATACTATATAAAGAAAAAAATACATTAAATGTATTATATTCTAAAACTATTTATCTGTTCTTTTACAGGTTCAGTATTTATCTGGGCAAGTAATATTTCTTTTTGTTCATCACTTAAGTTTATGCCATATTTAATTTCATCTTCAATATAAATTAAAATTTGTTGTTTTTCTTCTTCTGTGATGTTTGCTGTGCGTGCCCAACTTATTAAACTTGCTAAATTAGGTCCTAAATTTTTTTCTTTTGCACCAAATCTTTTAGTTAAGTAATTCATACTTTTATTTATGTTGTTAAATTTCATTTTACATCGCTCCAATTCTTTGTAAAGCATTTGTGATTAAATCTGGATCATTTTTAAAATATGCTTCTTGTAATACGTCTACACCAATCATCATTGATATGATATTTGCATAAACTGCTTCTTCTTTATAAATAGGAGTAAGTTCATTTCCAACAAGTAAATTTGCTAGTATTTCAGTAAAACCACAATTAAGTGATAAGAATTCATCTTTATTATTAAAACCATTTGATGAAATAACATTTAATAATTCATACATTAAAATATGTTTTATATCATACTCTTTATTTAATTCATCTTTGTTAAAATAAATTGTATTTTCTAATATATCATATTTCGATATATTAGAACTTAAATATTTACTAATTTTTTTAATTTGCAATGTTTTTATTTTCTCATAAAAGTTAGTTAAATCAACTTGAGGAAATTTATTACTAAATGTATTTACAAGTTCACTTATGTTTTCTTTTATTTCATTTGATAAATAATTGTTTTGTTTTAATGATTCTTCTAACATGATATTCACCTATATACAGTTTATCATATTTATTAAAATAAATCTAGAAAAAATGTTTAAAAAGGAAAAACTCATGGTATAATTATTATAGTAAAGGGTGGTTATATGAGAATTAATGGTTTTAATGTAATAGCAATTTTATTTTTAATTGTATCTTATTTATTTAAAATAGATAATAGAATCTATTACTTTGGAAAAAATAGTATTGAATCTAGTGCTATATCAAGAATTCTTTTAATAATTGCAATAATTTGTATTATTGTAGCATTCGTTGATTTTATACTTAAATTATTTATTTACAAAAAAAGAATCGAAAATTAATCGATTTTTTTAATTTGATAAACTTAACGATAAAGTTTTAATGTTAATATTATATTCTTTATTAATAATCGAATCTATTATCAACTCTTCTACTTTGTCTTTGATTAGTTTATCTATTTTTCTAGCTCCAAATTCTTTATAATTGGATTCTTTTAATAGTTGTTCAATTATTTTTTTATTGTATGAAATTTTTATATTTTTTTTATGATATTTTGTTTTTAATTTATCTAATTTATTTTTTATTAATGTTTTTATTACTTCTTGATCTAAACTATTAAATATTACAATATTATCAATTCTATTAATAAATGGTATTGAAAAATTCTCTTTTAGTTTTGTTTTTAATTCAGAATTGTCTTTTCCTCTAAAGCCAATGTTATTTTCTAAGAATCCAATATTTGAAGTCATAATTATGATTACATGATCAAATCTCGTGATTCTTCCGGAGGAATCTTTTATTTTCCCATTCTCAAGTATTTGGAATAATAAATTGATAATATTTGGATGAGCTTTTTCTATCTCATCTAAGATTAATACTGAATATGGTTTATTTCTTATTTCTTCTAAAATATTTAAGTGATCTTGATATCCCACATATCCGGGTGGTGCTCCAACTATTTTACTTATGGAATGAGCTTCGCTATATTCACTCATATCAAGTCTAATTATATTTGATTCACCTACAATGTTTTTACCAAATAATTTTGATAATTCAGTTTTACCTACTCCAGATGGACCACAAAATAAAAATGAGTAACAATTATCAATTAATCCTAATTTAATTCTTTTTGCAATATTTAACACTTCATTTATTGCTTTATCTTGACCAAGAATACTTGATTTTAAGTTTTTATCTAAATTTTTCATTATTTTAGATTCGTCATTTAATATTTCATATACAGGTATATTTGCTTTTAAATTTATTACTGTAGCTACATCTTCTTTTGTTACAATTCGTTTCTTCGATTCGCTAAATAGTTTTATTTCCAATTTATTTAATTTATCCATTATTTCATTTTCTTTTTCTTTCATTGATGACGCTAAAGCAAAATTACGTTTTTTTATTGCATTATTTTTTTCTAAAATAATATCTTTCATTTGTTGTGTAAGTTCATGGTGTTTTTTTAAATTTTTATTTTCCTTTAAGCTTACACTCGCACATACTTCATCAAGTATATCTATCGCTTTATCAGGATTATATCTATCATAAATATATTTTTCTGATAAATTTATAATTAAATCTATTATTTCATCTGGTATTATAACTGAATGAAATCCTTCATATATTTCTTTTAAATTAGCAAGAATTTCTCTAGTCATTTTTTTATCTGGAATATCAATCAAAACTTTTTGAAATCTTCTTTCTAACGCACTATCTGATTCAATAAATTTTTTATATTCATTTATTGTGGTTGCACCAATACATCTTAATTTTCCGCGAGCAAGTGAAGGTTTAAAAATATTTGATGCATCAATTGCTCCTTCTGCACCACCAGCTCCAACAAGTGTATGTATTTCATCTATAAATAAAATAATATCATCGTTTTCTTCTATCTCCTTTAATATTTTTTTTACTCTATCTTCAAATTCACCTCTATATTTGGTACCTGCTACAGTTGATGCCATATCTAAAGAAATAATTCTTTTATTTTTTAGTTGTAATGGTACATTACCACTAACAATCATTCTACTTAATTCCTCTACTATTGCTGTTTTACCTACTCCTGCCTCACCAATTAAAATAGGATTGTTTTTTGTTCTACGTGATAAAATTTCAAGAACTCTTTTAATTTCAGTATCCCTACCAACTACAGGATCTAATTCATTATTTAAAGCTTTTTTAGTTAAATCTACACCTAATTCTTCTAGCAGTAGTTTTTTGTTTTTTTTACTTGTCTTATTTGATAGTTTATAAGCAAATTCACTATATAGTGCATCTATATCTATATCCATCCCAAGTAGAATTCTAATCGCAACTCCTTCACCTTCTTCAAGTAAACTTGAAAATAAGTGTTCTATTGTAACAATTCCTTGATTATTTTCTTTGCTGTCAAGTATTGCATTTTCAATAACTCTTTTTAATAATGGTGTATATAAAAACCATTTACTGTTACTACTTCCTATACCTACTACTTTTATTATTTCTTCTTTTAAAATATTATATGTTAAATCATAATCTTTTAGCTTATTTGAAACATTATTATTTTCTTTTAAAATCGCAAGAAGTAAATGTTCACTTCCTACATAAGGATGTTTTAATTCGTACATTTCTTTTTTAGCGTCAATTAATATTTTTCTTGTTTCTTCTGTAAAATTTCCAAACATGTCATCACCCTCCATTATTATTCTATGTTTATATTGAGTATTTTTTATTTTTTTAATCATTTATTTTGTATAAATAATCATAGCTGAAAAACAATAAACTTGTTCTTCTGAAAAAACACTTGCCGATATTTGATATTTTATATCAATAATATCCTTTACTTCAGATAAAAATTTATTAATATCATCTTCTAAATCTAACTCGCTTTCTTCATCAAATATTTTAACTTTCATTTTCTCACCACATTAATATTAATATATTGGGTTTAAATTAAATGTCAAAAAAAGAATTAATCTCTTAATTCTTTTCTTATTACTTTATAATTTGGACAATATTTAGAAACTAATTGCCAAAAGGCTGCTGAATGATTAAAATGAATATAATGCGATAATTCATGAACAATAACATAATCTAAACATCTTATGTTATATCTGATAAGTTCTGAATTAAGTGTAACTGTTATGTTTTTTCTATTACATACACCCCATCTTGTTTTCATTTTTCTAACTTTTAATTTTGGATATGGAATATTTTCTTCAAAGTTATTATACCAATAATCAAGTCGTTCTAAATATATTTTTTTTAATTCTTTAGTTATATATTTATTTAATATTTCTATACTTGGTGTATATATTTTATTATCTACTCTGTCTATATCTTTTAAGCCATCTATAACTACTATGTCATATTTATTTCCTAAATAGTAAAAGTCATTTTCTTTTTTATTATTTTTGTTTATTTTTTCTTGCATTTTTTTTATATATGTTTCATTTTGATAAATTAAATTTAAAACTGCTTTTTTACTTGTAAGATAAGATGTTGTTACTTGTATTACATTATTTTCTTTTAATCTTATATATGTATTTTTATTATTTTTTTTAATTATTACTACACTATATTCAATATCGTTTATTGTAATTATCATACTTTCACCTAATTAAATATTAACATATTTTGAATTTATCTACAATAAAAAAGATACAAGTGACCTTGTATCTAGTTTTATATTAATACTGCAATAACAATCATTATGACAATAGAAATTGCTAGTATTTCAAGTACATACTTCCAAATAAATTTAATCCATTCTTTAAATGAAATACCAAAGTATTTTAATCCTCCAAATAGAATCATACTTGTTGGAACTAATAACTGTACTATTCCATGTATTGATTGCATTATAAATGCAATTAAAGGATATAATTTTGTGTCAGTATAAAGTGTTGTAATTTGCGAATTTAATGTATTTAATAAATATGGGAAATCATTATAGAATACCCCGCCTATTGCTGAAACTACTACCATAACAACAGCGTTAAAATTCTTAGTCATGCTTAAGAAGAAATTAGAAATTGTAGCAAACATTGTTCCTCCAGTACTACTACTATTCATAATTAAGAAAATAATATTTGCAATCATCATATAGAATGCTACTGGAAGCATTTCTTTAACTCCTTCTACAAAGCCATTAAAGAAATCTTTTGCTTTAACATTATAAATCCATCCAATTAAAATTGTTGCTAGGATAATTAATATTGCAAGATCATAATTTGACCAATATCCAAGTGCATCTACTCCACCTAAAATATTACTCATAATTGGATAATCTTTTATATTAATTGCCATGATTTTTTCATGGAAATTATTAAATACATCAAATTTAAATGCTATTTCCCAATTATACATTCCAACTATTGCAAGTACAACTACAAAGCATGTAATTACAATAATAGGAACTACTGATTTTTTACTATCATCAGTTTTAGTATATAAAGGTGCTGAAGCTTTATGCTCTTCTACTATCTCTTTTTTCTTTAATCCTTTTTTCTTTTTATCTACTTTTACAGTTTTTTTACTTGCTCTAATAACAAACATAATAAGTAAGAATGTTATAATTACTAAGAAAATTGCTTTTGATATTATTTCAGTGTTAATACCTGTATTTAAGAAATAATTAGTATATCCTGCTATATTAAATCCATAAGTACATCCGATATTACCAACTAAAATAGCTCCAAAAGTAGATACCATTGCAACTGGTTTATCATACCCAAGTAATAATAATACTGTAACAAAAAATGGAACAAGTATTAAAAGTGGTAATGTAAGTCCAGTTAATGAAGATAAAAGCGCAAAAATAATTATAGTAATTATTATAAATTTATTGCCTTTTCCTTTATTTTTTTCTACGACTTTTTCAACAAATTTTGAATAAGCACCAGTCTTATTTAAAACACCATATAGTCCACCAATTAACACTACTATTAATCCATATAGTAAGAATACAGAACTAGATAATGTTATAATTGGATAACGGATTATAGAGAATAATCCAACTGGAGTTGTTTGATCTGCAACTAACTTACCATCTTGAAAGTATCCTGCTGGAATAATCCAACTAAGAATAACATATACAGCAAAAACAATTGCCAACACTTTTAACAAATTTTTCTTTTTCATATTTTACCTCCTAAGTTAATTATAGCATTTTTAAAAAATTATACAAATATTTTTTAATAATTTCTTTATTTTTCATTAATTTTTCACTAATATAGATGATATAATATTTAAAAAGGTGTGAGAAAATGAATAATTTTAAATTTTCAGATACAAATAAAAGATATCATACTCTAGATTATTTTTATAAACATAAATTTAATTCTAAGGTATTTAAAGTAAGCTTAAATGCTGGATTTACTTGTCCTAACATTGATGGTACGAAAGGAACCGGTGGATGCATTTATTGTTCCAAATCTGGTAGTGGTGAATTTGCTGGGGATATTAATAAAGATTTAATTACTCAGTTTAATGAAGTTAAAGATGTAATACTTAAAAAATGGCCCAACAGTAAATACATAGGTTATTTTCAAGCAAGAACAAACACGTATGCAAGCGTTAAGACATTAAAAGAAAAATTTGAACCTATTTTAAAACTTAAAGATGTAATTGGACTTTCAATTGCTACTCGAGCTGATTCAATTACAGATGAATGTCTTGAATACTTAGAAGAATTAAATTCAAGAACATATTTAACTGTTGAGCTTGGTCTTCAAACTATACATGAAAAAACATCTAATTATATTAATAGATGTCATTCGTTAGAAGAATTTGACACAATGGTTAAAAAACTAAGAGAACGAAATATAAATGTAGTTGTACATATTATCAATGGACTACCAAATGAAACAAAAGAAATGATGCTAGAAACTGTTAAGCATTTAAACAAGTTAGATATTCAAGGAATTAAAATACATATGCTTCTAATTACTAAAAATACTAAACTTGAAAAAATATATGAGAAAAATAAATTTAATGTTCTTACAAAAGAAGAATATGTTGATATTGTTTGTGATCAGTTAGAATTGCTAAATGAAAAAATAGTTATACATAGATTAACTGCTGACCCTAAATTAGAAGATTTAATTGAGCCAAATTGGGTTGTAAAAAAATTATGTGTATTAAATGACATAGATAAAGAATTAGTAAGAAGAGATTCATATCAGGGTAAATATTGTATATAATATGGCATATTATCTTTTTATAAAAAAATCTACATCTTTTTTGTTTGTGTAGATTTTTTTATCATCTTAATTATTGATTTTTTAAAAGATAACCAATTAATATCCAAAAAACAGGATTAACAGATATTATACTATCATTAAATACGCCAACGACTAAAAATGTGCATATCCCAATTAGTATTCCATAATCAAAATGATTTTTATTTTTTTGTATTATATTTTTAGATATAATTTTAATAAAAATGATGCTAATACATATAAATGATATAAATCCAGTACTTATTATAATTTGCAAATACCAGTTATGAGGTTTATCTATAATTACATTTGAATTATTGTGTACTTTTAACAAACCTACAACATCAGTTTGATCGTAATTATATATAAAATTACCCGGTCCTTTTCCTATTAAAATTGTATTTTTTAATATTTTTATACTATTTATCCAAATATAACCCCTACCGGTTGCAAAACTATATATTGGGTATAAATTATTATTATATTTTTTGAAATTTGTAATAACCTTCTTATTAACAATAATTCCAGGTTTACCTTTAAAATATAAATAAAGAGCATTTTGATAACCAAGTTCACATGTTAAAATTTCGCCATCATAATTAAATATATAATTATTCAAATTATAATCTTTGTTCTTTTCATTTATAAGTAATTTTTCATCGTTATAATTTATAACAATATCACCATTATTTTTTTCGAATTCTATAAATTTATCTGTACTTGTTAAAATGATTTTTTCATCTGTTGTTGATATGTTATCAATATTAAAACTATTGTTAACAGTATTTTTTTTGAAATGTTTGTTTATTTGACTTCTAAACTTATTATTAAAAAGTAATATTATAGGCAATATAATAAAAATACTTGCTATAATTAATACTTTAAAAAAATATTGCTTTATTTTTTTTAGATTGGATAATACTAAAATACTAAAAATAATAATTGAAGAATATATACTTGCGTTTGAGCCAGAAACTATAAGCGAAAAATATATTAAGCATGATGAAGAAAAATATAAATATTTCTTTACACCTTCGTTTTTTAAATAAAGAATAATATTACTTGGTAATAATAAGCTACAAATTCCACCTAAATAATTTGAATTGTAAAATGTCAAAGCCACCTTTGAATCCATTATAATTAATTCATTTAATCTCAATTTGCTATTTATAAAATCAATCATTAAAAGTGGTTTATAAAAAAATTCAATTATAGAAAGCAAACCAATAATAAATGATAATATAATTATTGCCCTTTTAAAAATATAATTATTATAATCATCAATAAAGTTATAAGATGAAATCATCAAAATAATATATGATATTAAAGCAAGTACCCCTTCGTACTCAGTATAAGAGCCCATTAAAACTACATTTTTATTTGAAGAATTTATCGATGATAAAACAATTAATATTATATATATAATTATAAATGGTAATACACTAACAAATTGTTTGGTTTTTAATTTAGTATTTTCATTAAATAATAAATCATATATCAAAAAACAAATTAGTACTAGAGAAAATAATATTAAAAATACTTCTTTATAATATAAAAAATAATCCGCTATATAACCATTCTGACTTGGATATACATAATAATCAATACCTGTCAATTTTTCAATATGTAAAAGAGTAATAAATGGAAATATGCATACAAAAACAGAAATTAAATGTACTACTAATTTATTTGTCTTCATATAACACATAATCTATTCTATTAGTAGAGTTAATAGCTATTATAGAAATTATATAGTAAATAATTACAATAGCTATAAATATAATTGCATATATTCCTATTCCTTTAACTAATATAAAATCATATAATCCGTGCATAATTATTGGAATAAATAAACTTAAAAATAAATTGTATGTAATATTATTTTCAACTTTCTTTTTAGAAAAAACTTTAGCTTTGCCTATATAAAAACCAGATATTACTCCAAATGTAGCATGAACAGGTATTGTGAAAAACAACCTAAATATTAAGGCATTATTTTCATAATTAATTACATATATAATGTTTTCTAAAAGTGCAAATCCTAACGCAATACACACTGAATATACAATAGCATCATACACATAATTAAAATCTTTGCTTTTCCATATAAAAATCATTAATAAAATCCATTTGGATAACTCTTCTATAAATCCAATTTCACCAAAAGATATTACAATTTGTACAAAAGTATTAGGATTATTTACCTCCTCTGATATATCAGGAAAAAATGTTAAAAATATGGATAAAATATATTTAGATAAAATCAAAGAAACAAAACCCAGCAAAAATAATAGTATTATTTTTTTCTTAGGTTCTTTTTCAATATAATCTTTTTTATAAGTATAAAGTAATATCATGAAAACTATTATTATTGTAAGTATTATTGGAATTATGTTCATACATCCTCCTTTTGAAAAAAACTAATTGTAAAATTAGTTTATTTCGTTACATTTATTTTAATTTTTTTACAGTAATCTGTATCATTTGGGCCAACACAAGCTACCAAATATGCTTCCCCAATTGATACCGGATTAATTAGACCTGTTGAATCTACAGTAAATCTATCTGGATTAGATGATCTATATCTTACTGTTTTATATCCATCTAAATTTGTGTTAACATTTAATGAAATACGTTCATGTGCATTGTTACTTGAAGATATGTCTATTTCATCTGACTCACCATAAACTTCATTTGAATTATAATCATTGAATCTCATAAATGGTTTATCATCAATCTTAACTGGAACAACATTTACATTAAATGTTTTTTCTATATTACCAGCTTTATAAGTAATTTGTGCATTACCTATATTGTTTGCTTTAAAATACACATATTCATTATTAACAAAGGAATCAACATTATCCTTAAATGAAACTGATATAATATTTGAATCATTGCTTGTAATACTTGATTCTTGAGAATTAATATATGAATTTGCCGGAAATGCTGTTATATTGATAACACCTTCTGCATTCAACAGTATATTAAGATCTCCATTTAGATTTGTAAATTCATTATTGTTTTCTATGCCTGATGTATTATAAAGAATATTTACACCAGTAGCTAAACTTTTTGCATCCTTAGTTTCTGTTTTAATACATATATTATCATCTTCGCTTAAAATATAATCTTTAGGGCATTTTGATGGATGCGCTATTTTAAATTTACTACATGCCCACCCTGAACCATCAAAATTTGTTAATGTTTGATTACTTCCACATATTTGATTTAAATCAACTGTAATTGAATTTTTAATACAATTTAAATTTCCATTCTCTTGTGATAATAAAGTATCCCCGTTATCACATGAAAAACTTCTAAGTGCTTTATTTATAATAATTTGCTCACATTTATTTTTAGCTAAATTATATGAAAAACCTGTTAGACAATTACTTTTTATAGTTGCTGTTTTACTAAGTATTTTTGTACATTTTGTTCCACTTAACTTATAACCTGATGGACAACTATATTTTACTGTAGCACTTTTACTTAATGTTTTTATACATTTTGTTCCACTTAACTTATAACCTGATGGGCAACTATATTTTATTGTGGCTTTTTTTGAAGATTTACCTTTAATGCACTTAGTATTATTTAATTTGTAACCAGTTGGACAATTATATTTTTTTGTTGCATTAACTGTCGTTGTCTTTGTACACTTTGAACCATTTATTTTATAACCACTTAATAAAACAGACACAGAACAACTATATTTTTTTGTTGCATTAACTGTCGTTGTTTTTGTACATTTTGTTCCACTCAATTTGTAGCCACCAGGACAGATATAAGTATTAATCGGATCATTAGTAATGATTTTTTTACAATTATAGTCCGTATAATTTCTTATTTCATTACCATCAGTAGTACTAAAAGTATTACCAGAATCAACAAGTTCACCTGCACATTTAGGTTCATAACGAGCTGGATACTGACTATAAATTAATTGCATCTTAGAATTAGTTAATTCATCTAATGAAGATATAGAAAATACCCCACCTGATTGATTCTGCGATAATAATTTTTCTATCTCAGCAGTATTTGTTGTTTCTTTATGTGTACTATAATATACACATTCCCCTTCACGCAAAGCACCAATAGAATATTCTGCATCGGTATCATTGCAAAATAAGCCTGCAATTGTTTCAGTAGTATATATGCATTTATCACCTTTTATTTGATAATTTGAATTTGTAATAGTTGTAAAATACCTATCTCCTGTCATAGGCTTTACTTTAATTTGTTCACCATTGTAGTCAATAAAATAATTACCCTCAGCATCTGAATATGCATCAGCCAAATTACCTGTTAATAAAACATTACCTCCTGGTTCACAATAATAATTGTCGTTTAAAGAATTACCCATTAGCATTCTCAAATCCAGTGTCCCACTATTAACAAGAAAAATACAAGTTACAATGATAAAACATATACATACTAAAAATGCACCAATTTTAATTATATTCTTTTTCATATAAACACTTACCTACCTTTATATAGTTTTATTATATCATAAATACATTAAATATAATATAAAAAAAGAAAATTTTTAATATTTTCTTTTTAACTAACAAACCATGTTTTACTAATATCACAACTGTTGCTTGATGGGGCTGGATTTGGCATTTCAAACTTAACAAGTACTGGAACTTTAAATGCAAGTCCAAAGGCCATACATGTACCTGGTTGTAACATTTTTATTTTTTTAACTATTTCTTCAGTTATATTAGGAACCATAGCTTTAATATATTCTACATCTTTTGGATGCAGCATTTTAAAAATTAAGAAGTTGTTACATTGCGATAATGAGGTTTCAGATAATTCACTTGGTCTTTGTGAAATAAGACCTAACATTACTCCATATTTTCTACCCTCTTTAGTAATACGTTCAAATATGTTATATCCAAGTAAAAATGCATCATTATCATTTTGAACATATCTATGAGCTTCTTCTAGTATTATATGAAAAGGAAGAGATGCCCTGTTTTTCATACTTTTAGCAAAATCAAATAACATTTTAGAATAAATTTTAGTTATATTTTTAGCAAGTCTATCATCAATGTAATTTATATTAAAATTAATTATTTGAGCTTTTTTTCCGTCATCTGTAGTAATTAATTTCTTTATATATTGTTCTCTAGAAATATATTCTGGATAATCAAAATATGTACTATAATCTCCACTGACTAATGCATGAAGTCTAACTTTTAATACATTTGCCTCATCATATATTTTAGAACTATTTAAAGTACCTTCTGAAATAAGCGCGAAATCAAATGCATCCTGTAAATCTTTTAATGTATATTTAAAACTTCCATCTGGATAGCTTAGTTCTAGTTCATCAGATAAAAATGATTCTATAAAATTAGTTAATGCTTCCATTTCTCTAATTTTACCACTAGCATCAATTATTAGTAATTGTTTTAATGGTCTAGTATATCCTGGTTGAAATATTGGTGTTTCTAAGTTCAAATCTGAAGTATTATAGTAGCTTAAAACTGAAAATATCTGGTCACGTATTTGTGCAGGTGGATTACCACTAGATAGTATATCGAGTAAAGCTCTGGCTATAATGTCATTTTTATGTTTAATCACAATACTTTCTTCTCTTCCAAAAATTGTTACTAATTTTAATGCTTTTTCTATTATTGGGAGTTGTGAATGTTTATCAGCACCAAGCAAAAGTGCTATATCATCTACTCCAAGTAACCATAGTGGAATTTTTAAAATTTCTGTATCGCTTATTTTAGTATTTGTAGTATAAGCTTTAAAGCTAATTTGAGGTGATATTTCATGCAATTTATTGAAAGCACTATGATACTCTCCATATGCATCAAATATAAATATACTTGCTCTGTATGGTACTGCTTTAGTTTTTTCAAATAAATTTTGGAAAATTCTAGATACGCTACATGATTTACCACTTCCAGTTGAACCAAAAATAGCGAAATGATTACTAAAGAAACTATTTATATCAACGCCTAATTCCACATTTTCATAAACTGGACTTTTACCTAAATATAAATATTGATTATCTTCTTTTTTATCCATACCTATAATTAATGGTATTCTTTCTTTTGAAATTAACTTAACTGACGCTCCAAAAGATGGCTTTCTAACCACACCAGCTACAAACTTATCGCCATTAATTTCACCAAGCAAATTAATATATGCATTATTTTCTTTTATATCTATAATTTCTCCCACACACATTTTATCTGTTTCCTCTAAAATAACATATAAATTTACTAAACTTTGAAATTTATTTAAATCTACATTCAGATGTATTACAACAATATTTCCTTCAATTGAAATAATATTACCTAACATTTTGACACCCTCTTTACTATATACAGTATATAGTAAATTAAATTAAATTTCAAGATAAATGTATTTCATTTATTTAAAATATGGTATACTAGGTATAGTTATGAATAAAGAGGTGATTTAATTGATATTAAGTTTAAGTTGTGATGCACCTGAGTTTTTAAATACCATTGTAATTATTAAAAAAGTACTTGTAATTGCTCAAATAATGGCACCAATAGTTTTAATAATACTTAGCAGTATAGATATTGCAAAAGCCGTTATGGCTGGAAATGAAGATGATATAATGAGACATGTTAGAAAATTTCCGAAACGTCTTCTTTCCCTATCTGTAATATATTTTGTGCCTATAATTATAAATTTTACAGTATCTCTAGCCCAAGACATATCAGAATATTCTGAATGTTATGCAAACGCAACTGAAGAAAATGTGTTAATTGCTTATCAAAATAAAGCAGAAGATTTAGTTGCAACTGCAGAAAAACAAAAGACTAGAAAATCTTTAAGTAGCGCACGTGGATACTTATCTCGATTAAGTGATGAAGAATTAATTAATGCTTTTAATGAAAGATTAAATACTGTTGAGGCAGCTATAAAAGCTAAAGAAGATGAAGAGAAAAAATCAAGAATTGAAAAATGGAAAGAACAATTAGCTACTTTAGTTAAAAGTAATGCATATTTTCAAAATAGTTATGGGGCAATCGAAAATCCTGTAGGTCTACCATATTATAACCAGGGTGATAGTAGATATAAATCTCATACAATTAATGGAACATTTTTTAACATTCAAAACAATGGATGCGGATATGTATCATTTGCAATGATTGCTGCAGGATTAAAAGACAATCCGAATATTATACCTCAAACTGTATTAGATAAATGGTTTCACGGATATAATGGTTATCTTGGTACTGCTCCATTTGTAAATGGAACATTTGCAAATAAATTTAATTTAAAATATACAAGTGTCTTTGATTCATCTGGTGGACCTACTGAGTCACAAAAACAAACCGTATTAAATGAATTAAAAAAAGGACACCCATGTGTTGCACTTGTTCCACACCATTACATTACCCTTGCAGGAATGAAAGATAATTATATATATATATTAGATCCTGGTGATTACAGTAAAAACGGTAAGTACACTTATGAACAATTCAGAAATAAATATGGTTCATTTGGAATGGCAGTATGCTACTATAAATAGGAGTGATAATTTGAAAAAAATAATAATTGCAATTTTTTGTTTAACATTATGTGGTTGTACCAATAGATCATTGCTTTCTAAAACTGAAAAGCTATCAGATATTATTGTTGATTTACATCAAAATTTAGACTATGATAAATCAAAATTAGATAGTGATGATGTAGATTTAATAGATCAATTAATTCAAAAAGAATCAATTACTAATAAAATAATAGATATTTCAGCTTTAGATTTGTTTTCTGATGAAGCAAGAACTGATGAACCAAATACAAAAGGTGTATATAAAGAAAATGACAAATATTTTATTAAATATTCTGACTTAAATTTTATGTACAATGAAGAATTAAATTTAAATTATGCTACTCTTTATATTGATAGTTATATAGTAAATATATTAAAAGATAATGTACCTATTTTATATTATGATACTAACAATATTAATTATAAATATCGCTATATGAGAAGAGAAAAAACAAGCGATGAAATAAATTATTACTATAGGTCATTTGGTAATGGAAGTATGCTTACAATAAAATATATATTAGAAAAAAATAAAATTACAGATATAAAATTAATATATGATAAATATTATGTAGAAAAAACAGCCGATTAAGGCTGTTTTATATTAAACTTTTTCTAATAAATAAATTTACATTTTTAATAATACTTATATCTAAATTAGATTCATTTGCTATTTTAATAAATCCTAACCCTTGTATTACTATATCATTATCTTTTTGTATAATATAGTTGTTTGTTATACTATCATTTAGTGTTACTTTTTTATAATATCTATTTATTTCTAAATTATTTGACATATATATAGTTAAATTACAATCTGAATTGCTTTTAATTAAAACAAAATCATCAATTAGTAAATATTGGTTAGGTTTTAATTGATAAGTAATTGGTTTTATTTCTTTTTTTGAAATTATTTTTTTAATTTTATCACTATCAATTTTATCTATTATATTACCTTCATCTACTATTCCTGGTGTATCAATTATATTAAAATCATTAGTTTTAATTCTAATTGTATTTAAAGTTGTTGAAGGTAAAATACTTGTTGTAATATTAAAATCAATGTCTGTATAATTATATATGATTTTATTTATTAAGCTTGATTTCCCTGCATTTGTAAATCCTATAAAATAAACATCATTATTAGTTTTATTTTTATTTATTTTTTCATATAATGAATCTAAATTATAATTATTTTTACTGCTTACTATTTCTTTATCACAATAATTTATATTAAATGACTCTATATAATTTAAAATTTTTTCATCATTAACTGATAAAGGTAATAAATCTCTTTTTGTAAATACAAATAGTAATTTATTTTTTAAATATTTAGTAATTAAACTAAGGTTATTTGGAATATTTATTAAATCTACCACTAAAACAACTAATGAATTAGTTTCATTTATTTGTTTTAAAATATCAATAAATTTAGTTGAATCAATATCAACATTTAAATATTCATTATAATTTTTAATTCTAAAACATCTGTTACATAGATTGCTATTTATTTTAGCGTATCCATTTTTTGAAGGATTATCATATTGTAATTCTACTCCACATCCACTACATTTAGTCATAATACTTTCCTTTATAAAATAACCCTTTTTCACCAAGCTTTTTTATTATAATAGATTCAATAACACGATTAATTTTTGTAAGGAAAAAATCTTTGACCCCTACTGGATTAACAAAAATTGTTGTAATTCCTACTTTGTTTCCTCCATAAATATCTGTTAACATTTGATCTCCGACTATAACAACTTCACTCTGATTTAAATCGTTTGAATACATTAATTGTTCAAACTTTTTTTTAAAAGGTTTTCTAGCCCCACTAATTCCTTCTATGTTTAATTCATCACAAAAAGCTTTAACTCTATGCTTTGGGCTATTTGAAAAAATCATTATTTTAAATCCTTTAGATTGAAGTTCAGAAAATAAATCTTTAATTTTTTTGTTAGGTTTATTCATTGTTGTTGGAACTAGTGTATTATCTAAATCAAATAAAATACATTTAAGTCCTCTATCTATTAGTTTATCATAATCTATTGTATAAATACTTTTTTGATACATATCTGGTATAAATAGTTCCACTATTCTCGCCTCCAAACTTCATAAAACATTTTACCATAATAAAAAACTTATTTCAATTGTTTAGTATATATAACCAAACTAATTTTAAAGTTTTTCATATCATATGGTAGGTGATAATGATGAATTTTAATAATTGGTTTAGATGTAGAGGCAAATGGTTTGTAATGCTATTTATATTCTCTATAATACTTGTATATCAAGTCTTAATTACGTTTATATTTATAACTAGATTAAATTTGTTATTTATTTTTATATTTTTACTATTAATATTACTTTGCATCTTTCGAATAATATGGTGATAAAAATTTTTCGGTTTTATAAATATTATCTATCAAATTACTGATATCTTTACACATTTTAAATTCAGAACTATTTAATTCTATTTTATCAGGTAATGAAATTAATATGAATAATAACAATCGTTCACTACTTTTTAATTTGTAGTTATGCTCATATCTATTTAATATTGAATTAAAATCATAGTCTAAACTATGTTTTTTATATAGCTTATATAAATCAAATATGGGCGAATCAATTTTTGCTTTGTTCCAACTAATTAAATAAGAATTTTTATTTCTTATGAAATGATCAATTTCTAAATTATTATGTACTATTACTACTCTTTGCTTAGTTTCATTTTTTACTTGATCATACCATTTATTTAATTCGCCTTTACAAAAATTAAGTGATGCATATATTTTTGATATATTTCTTGCAATTAAATAATTACTTGGGCTCATAAAAATATTTGTTTCTATCACCGTTACCATATCATTGTAATAACTATATAAATAATTTATATTATTATTAATATCTTCATATATTTTTTTATAATCACTTATATCTACTTCTTTATAATGAGTAGTTTTATTATGTAGTAAACTAACTAAATCAATTAAGTCAAGAATTTTTTGTTCATTTGGCATTTCTAGTTGATCTAAAAAAATAGAAAGTTCATATTGATCTTCAAGGTTAGTAATAATTTTAGGGTAATAATTAAAAGT
>JAFUCZ010000035.1 GCA_017459425.1 Bacilli bacterium | reverse complement strand
ACTTACTTGCAATACTTTTGCTAAAATTAAATCTAATTGTTTTATTAGTTTTCATATATATGAAGATCTTTATAATATTTATAAGGATCTTTTTTATAAAAATAATAAATTATTTGTAAAAGGATATTTAAATTCATATACTGATAAAGACAATAAAATTGTAACTTATGTAAAAGTAACGGATGTATCAAATAATCCAGATGATATTATAGATGGACGAAAAGGTCCATATATAAGATATGATGAAGATGGAGTTATGGTTTGGAATGGTAAAAGATGTGAAGCAGATCCTTTAAGTGAAGATGATCCTGAATATTTGGAGATGGTAGAAATGCTAAAGGAGTATGAATAATAACTTTTTATAATTCATAAAAATTATTAGAGGTGTCCTATGATAATTGTGAATAACTATGATAAGAATGGAAATAAAATTAATCCGAGTGATATAAAGATTACTGATGTGGTTATATATGAAATTGTTAAGAAGTATGCACATGTATAAAAATCATCATGTAATAAATTCTAATTATATGGTAAAATGTAATTGGAATCTTATAATCTTGCTTTATAAGGAGGAGTTAATATAAAAGCGGGATTATATGCAAGAGTTTCTACCGACAGCCAACTTGAAGGATATTCAATAGATGCCCAAAAAGAATTTTTGTTAAGTTATGCAAAAAGTAAAGACTATACAGAGTTTGAATACTATATTGATGGTGGATATTCTGGTAAAGATTTAAATAGACCAGCAATTCAGAAATTAATTGAAGATTGTAAAAATCATAAAATTGATGCTGTATTTGTATTTAAGTTAGATAGAATATCAAGAAGCCAGAGAGATACATTATATTTAATTGAAGAAGTATTTAATAAATATAATGTTAGTTTTATTTCAATGAGAGAGAACTTTGATACATCAACACCATTTGGTAAAGCTATGATTGGTGTACTATCAGTATTTGCTCAACTTGAAAGAGAAACAATATTAGAAAGAACTCGTATAGGACTTAAAAAACGAGCTGAAGCAGGTCTTTGGAGAGGCGGAGGTAAAATACCATTTCCTTATCGTTATGATAGAAATACAGGAACATTAATACCAATTCCAGAACAAGTAGAATTACTTCATAAAATGATTTCACTTTATATTAGTGGTAAAAGTTTTAATGTTATTGGTAAAATTGTTGGAATGGATGAATCAATGGTTGAAACTAGAATACTATCCATAACTAATACTGGTAAAGTTCCATATAAGGATGAAGTTTATGATGGACAACATGAAGCAGTAGTATCTGATGAACTTTATGAAGAAATATTAAGAGTAAATAAAGTTAGAAGTCGTGAAAAGTATGAAAGACATTATTTACTATCTGGAAAAGTATTTTGTGGACATTGTGGAGCCAAATATAGATATCAAAAATGGGGAAAAAGATTAATAATGTATTGTTATTCACAACAAAAAAGTAAACCAAGATATATTAAAGATCCTAATTGTAATAATAAAAGGTGGGATACATTTGAAGTTGAGGATGCAGTATTAGAAGAATTATTTAAAATGAGTCTAGATTTAGATTTATTTAAGAAGACATTTAATATAGCAACTGTCAATGTAAAAAATGAATATAGAACAAGACTTGAAGAAATAACAAAACAAATAAATAATCTATTAAATAATATAGCAAGTGGTATAGCTGTGGAAGAAACTAATAAAAAAATAAATGAATTAGAAAAAGAAAAAGAAACTATAGAAGAAAAATTGATTGAATCAGAACAAAAAGAAAAAGATAACAAAGTATCTTTAAATATGATTAAGAACTTAAAAGCAACTTGGTTTGATATGGACTTTGATGAACAAAGAAGAATCATTGAGCACTTAATAGACAAAGTTATAGTAAATGATAATGAAATCAATATCTACTATAACATTTATTAAAAAATATTTTTTCTCCCACCGGGGGTAATAGTCCAACTAATGACATACTTAAATTTATTTTAAGTGCACTTATAATATTTGGGAAGCTACTAGGTAAAACCAATTTAAAAAACATTTGATATGGTTTAGCATTAAAAGATTTCATTAACTTTATTTTATTAATATCTGTTTCTATAAAGCCTTGATAAACATTCATAATAGTTATAATTGTAGAAATAAATAAAGCCATTAAAATAATAGAATTCATTTTCGCACCTACCCAAATTATTATTATTGGTCCAAGAGCTACTTTTGGAAGGCTATTTAGTATTGTTAAATATGGATCTACAACTTTAGCAATAAACTTATTCCACCATAAAATAGTTGCTAAAAATATACCAATTAATGTTCCAATTAAGAAACTTAATACTGTTTCATATAACGTAATAAAAATATGATTATATAAATTATTTGTTTTATGAAGTTCAATAATAGTCTTAAATACTTCTTTTGGACTCGAAGATACAAATGTATTAATTACTTTAAAATCAGCAAGCAGCTGCCATACTATTAAAAATATAATAAAAATTGATATTTGAATTAACTTAATTAATATTTTATTAAATCTGATTTTTTTTAAATAACTTATATGTTCATTACTACACATTTAAATCAATCTCCTTCCATATTTCTTCGTAGTATTTAGAAAATTCTTTTGATTTTCTATTTTCTATCGGAGTTGATTTATTTTCTATTTTAATAGGTATAATTTTTTTAATACTACAAGGTCTTTTTGATAAAACAATAACCTTATCGGCCATACTAATAGCCTCAGCTAAATCGTGTGTAACCATAATAACACTTTTCTTTTCTTTTTTTATAATTCTATATACATCATCAGATACAGCTAGTCTAGTTTGATAATCTAAAGCTGAAAAAGGTTCATCTAAAAGGAGTATATCTGGTTTAGTAGCAAGAGTTCTAATGAGTGAAACTCTTTGACGCATTCCTCCAGATAAATTTGAAGGATGACTGTTTATAAAATCTTTTAAGCCATAAGTTTTTAGTAAACCTAATACATAATTAATGTTTTCTTTAGATAAATTTTTATTAATTTCTAAGCCAAGAAGACAATTATCAAGTATATTTCTCCATTCAAATAACGAATCACTTTGTAACATATAGCCCAATTTATAATTTTCTTTAATTTTAATAGAACCACTTGATTTGTTTTCAAGGTTAGCTAAAATTGATAAAATAGTTGATTTTCCACACCCACTAGGTCCTACTATTGCAATAAATTCTCCATTTGACAAAGAGAAAGAAAAATCATCTACAGCAACAGTTTCAGATGTTTCGGTGTGATAGATTTTTCTTAAATTCTTTATACTTAAAATTTCATTATTTTTCATTTGAAAAACTATTATTTACTAATTTGTCATATGGAGCACGTTTTTCAAGTTCGCCTGCATTTTCCATTATTTCTTGTATGTGATTAAAATTTTCTTCACTAATGTATGTAGTTTTAAACCATGAATCATTCTCTCTATATCGTTTTATAATTTTAGTTAAATCAGTTAAAGAAGTGTCAGGGAACTCATTTAATATAGTCTTAGCTACTTCTTCATCTGTATGTGAATCTACATAATCGATTCCTTTTTGTATAGCTTTAGTAAAACTTTCGATTACTTTTGGATTTTTTTCAATATAACTTTTTTTAGCATTATAAGCAGTGTATGGAACTACTCCTCCAAGTTCTCCAATAGAAGCAACTACATATCCATAACCTTCTTTTTCTACTTGTAATGCTTGTGGTTCAAACAAAGATACAAAATCACCAGTTCCGCCTATAAATGCTCCTGCCATAGATGCAAAAGCAATACTAGTGTCAATATTTACATCCTTTTTTGGATTAATTCCATTTTGTGTTAATGCCCATTCTAAAGTCATTTCAGGCATACCACCAAGTCGACCCCCAATTATGTATTTTCCTTTTAAATTATCTAATTTAAAATTATCATATTTTTCTCTTGATACAAGAAAACTACCATCTCTTTTCGTAAGACCAGAAAAATTAACTAAATAATCTTTTTCACCTTGATTATAAATATATATTGTTGCTTCACTTCCACAAAAACCTATATTTACATCACCTGATAACACTGCAGCACTTACCTTATCAGCACCTGGTGTTAAAATAATATCTACATCTAATCCTTCATCCTTAAAATATCCTAATTGCTTTGCAACATATTGTGGAGCATAAAAAATACTATGAGCAACTTCTGCTACTTTTACCTTTTTATATTTATTATCTTTCTTATCAAATAGACAAAGAATGCCTAAGATAACAATTATAAATATAGCAATAATTAAATATACAATTTTTTTCATTACTCTCTCCTTTCATCCATAGTATTATATTCGGGGAATAGTATTTTGTGTTGAGTAAATAACACATAAATTAGTAAAATACTTTTAAATAATTCATAATTTATGGTATTATTAATATGGTGATAATATGGACTTAAGTAAATTAAATGAACAACAAGTACAAGCTATTAAGACAGTAAATGGTCCAATATTAATAGTTGCAGGTGCTGGAAGTGGTAAAACAACAGTTTTAACAAATAGAGTAGCCTATTTAATTGATGAAGTAGGAATCAATCCTGGAAGTATCCTAGCAATAACATTTACAAATAAAGCAGCTCGTGAAATGAAAGATAGAATGATTTCAATTTTAGGATCTAAAGCATATAAAATCCAAATATCAACATTCCATTCATTTGGACTTCTAATATTAAAAGAATATGGACATATACTTGGCTATGAAAAAAACTTCACAATAATTGATAGTGATGACTCACTAACAATTATAAAAAAAATACTCAAAGAAGAAAATCTAGATCCTAAACAATTTAACCCTAAAACTATAAAAAATATTATTAGTGGTGCGAAAAACGAATTAATGGATCCAAATACATACGAAAAATTCGCTCAAACTGAATTCGAAAAAATAGTTGTTAAAATATATCAAAAATATCAAAACAAATTGATACGAAGTAACTCAATTGATTTTGATGACTTATTAAAACTACCGATAAATTTATTCTTAGAACATAAAGATATTTTAGAAGTGTATCAAGATAGATATAAATACGTATTAATTGATGAATACCAAGATACAAATGAAGCACAATATAAATTATCAAAATTAATAAGTTCAAAAAATAAAAACATTTGTGTTGTAGGAGATTCAGATCAATCTATATATTCATGGAGAGGCGCGAATTATAAAAATATACTTAATTTTGAAAGAGACTATAAAAACGCAAAAGTAATAATGCTAGAAGAAAATTATAGATCAACAAAAAATATTTTAAATGCAGCTAATGATGTTATAAAAAATAATAAATTACGAAAAGAGAAAAAATTATGGACTCAAAATGAAAATGGTACAAAATTGAAATATCATAGATGCTTTGATGAAAAAGATGAAGCGGAATACGTTACAAAAGAAGTATTGAAATTAATTAATCAAGGCATACCTAAAGATGAAATAGCAATTCTTTATAGAACAAACGCTCAATCACGTTTAATGGAAGAATACTTATTAAAAGATAATATACCTTATAGAGTTGTAGGAAGCTTTTATTTTTACAATAGAAAAGAAATAAAAGATTTAATAGCATATTTAAAACTAATACATAATGCAAAAGATGATATAAGCTTACTTAGAGTATTAAATGTACCAAAACGAGGTATAGGAACTAAAACTATTGAAAAAATACAAGATAATGCTACAGCAAATAATAAATCACTTTTTGAATCGATTGAAAAAGGTAAAGAATTAGAATTTAAAAACATGATTTTTGACTTCATAGAGTATGATTTAAAACATTCACTTACTGAATTGATCGATTACGTTCTAGAAAAAACAGGTATAAAACAGGAATTACTAAGTGAGAAAACAATAGAGTCAGAAATTAGATTAGAAAATTTGGAAGAATTTAAATCAATAACACGTTCATTCGAAGAAAAAAATGGTATAATATCATTAGAAGAATTTTTATATGAAATAAGTTTAGTATCAGATATAGAAGAACATAAGGATAATAATGATGTAATAACACTTATGACTGTTCATTCAGCAAAGGGATTAGAGTTTGATACTGTATTTATGATAGGTTTAGAAGAAGGTGTATTTCCACATAAAAATTCTTTTTTAGAAAGTGAACAATTAGAAGAAGAAAGAAGACTTTGCTATGTTGCAATAACTAGAGCAAAAAAAACTCTATATCTAACAAATGCTAGAAAAAGATTATTATATGGAATGGATTATGTGAATCAACCTAGTAGATTTATAAATGAAATAAGTAGTGATTTAATAGAACAAGATGAAATAAAATCAAAAATAACTCCTAAAACAGATTTTAGTAAGATGGTTGACAAATCCTTAGAATATAAACCAGGCGATCATATCGTGCATGAAAAATTTGGAAGCGGAGTTATTATTACAGTAGAGGATAAAATTCTTACCGTGGCATTCCCACATCCAACCGGAATACAAAAATTAATCAAAGGACATAAAAGTATAAGAAAGGAGTAATATGTTATCAATAATTGACACATTAGAAGAAAAAATAAAACCAATTAAAGAATGGATTTTTAGCCAAAATAGAAATGTATTTTTTTGGGTAGGAATTATTTTTGGAGCACTTCTTTTATTTGGAGTGGTATATCAAGCATTACAAAAAGAAAAATAGAATAGATTCTATTTTTTTATGAGGAGAATATATGATAGAAAAAAGAATAGAAGAATTAATTGAAATATTAAATAAAGCAAGTTACGAATACTATACTTTGGATAAACCTACAATAACTGATCAAGAATATGATAGATACATGCAGGAATTAATTAAACTAGAAGAAAAACATCCAGAATTAAAAAAAGAAAATTCACCAACTACAAGAGTAGGTGGCGAAGTAATTGACTCATTTAACAAAGTAACACATGAAATCCCAATGCTTAGTTTAAGTAATGTTTTTAACGAAAGTGATATCTTATCATTTCATCAAAGAGTACAAAAAGAAATACCAAATCCAAAATATGTAGTTGAATTAAAAATTGATGGTTTATCTGTTTCACTTTTATATAAAAATGGGAAGCTTATTAGAGGTGCTACTCGTGGAGATGGAGTAATAGGAGAGGATATAACTCATAATGTAAAAACAATTAAAAGCATACCTCTTACAATATCAAAGCCAATAGATATTGAGGTTCGTGGCGAAATATACATGAGTAAAGTTGCTCTGGAATCACTAAATGAACAAAGAAGATATAATAACCAAGAAGAATTTGCTAACCCTAGAAATGCTGCAGCAGGAAGTGTTAGACAATTAGATTCTAAAATAGCTGCAAGTCGTAATTTAGATTGCTTTATATATCATTTACCAAATCCAGAAGATTATAATATACATTCACATTATGAAGCTCTAAAATTTATGAAAGAATTAGGATTTGTAGTTAATTCAAATATAAAAAAGGTAGACTCAATAGATGAGTTACTTGAATATATAAATTATTGGACAAATAATAGAGAGACTTTACCATATGAAATAGATGGAATCGTAATAAAACTAGATGACATAAATGGTCAAAAAAAATTAGGATACACAGTAAAATATCCTAAATGGGCAACTGCTTATAAATTTCCAGCAATGGAAGTAATTACAAAATTAAAAGATATAAAATTTAGTGTAGGAAGAACTGGCGCTGTAACTCCTAATGCAATACTAGAACCAGTACGACTAATGGGATCTGTAATATCCGCAGCAACACTTCATAATGAAGATTACGTTAAAGAAAAAGGATTTAAAATAGGAGATATGGTTTATATAAAAAAAGCCGGCGATGTCATTCCCGAAGTAGTTAAACCATTAGTTGAAAGAAGAACAGGTAATGAAAAAGATTTTAAAATGACTACAGTATGTCCTATTTGTGGTAGCGATTTGGTAAGACGTGAAAATGAAAGCGCGTATTATTGCGTTAATCCATATTGTGACGCTAAACATATTGAAGGTTTAATTCACTATGCATCCCGAGATGCATTAAATATGGATGGCTTTGGAGAAAAAATCGTAGAAGATTTTTATAATATTGGTTTTTTAAGAAGTATAATAGATTACTACTACTTGTATAAACATAAAGAGACTTTAATGGAATTAGAGGGCTTTGGTGAAAAAAGTATCACTAATTTATTAGATGGAATTGAAAAGAGTAAAGAAGAGTCTCTTGAAAAATTATTATTCGCACTTGGTATTAGACATGTTGGTAAAAAAACAGCTAAAATTTTATCAAAATACTACAAAACAATGGATAATTTAATTAATGCATCACTTGAAGAATTAATCAATATTAAGGATATAGGTAAAATTATAGCTAAAAGCGTATATGAATTTTTTAAAGAAGAAAAAAACATAGAATTAATAAATAAATTAAAAAAACTAAATGTAAATATGAAATATTTAGGTGAAACTGAAATAGAAAATGAAAACTTCAAAAATAAAACTTTTGTTTTAACTGGAACACTTGAAAAATTAACTAGAGAAGAAGCAAAACAAAGAATTGAAAATAATGGTGGTAATGTAACAGGGTCTGTAAGTAAAAAAACAGACGTTGTTATAACCGGTAAAGATCCAGGTAGTAAATATAAAAAAGCAGTAGAATTAGGTATAACAATTTGGAATGAAGATGAATTTTTAAATAACCTATTTTAATAATAAAAAAAATATGATAAAATTATAAAAGATAGGAGGAATAAAATGAAAAAGAAAGTTTTAATATTAACTGCAGTATTTTCACTTTTATTAACGGGGTGTGGCAAAACAAAATCAGAACAAATTGAGTCAAAATATGGAACTCAAAATGAAACAATTACAAAAAGTTTAAATGATCTTAAAATTACTGAAACTGAAAATTTTAGTGGATTAATGATTTTAGATGATAATACACTTTATACTCAATTAGGAATTACAGTTGATGATGTACAAAATTATGTTGGAGCATTGCCATATGTGTTAGATTCAAAATTTTATATAGCTATTAAACCAGCTAGTTCTTCAAAAGAAAAAGTAAAAAAAGCAATAGACACATATATTAGTAATTTAGCTTTAAAATTTCAAGATGATCCAATAAGCAGTGAAGGCATGTCAGAAGAAGAAAAAAATGCACATACTGCAAGTTTAAATATGTTAAATAATCATTTAGAAAAAGAAATAGATGGATACTATATATATATTTCTTCAAGTGATAATGAAAAAGTTTTAAAAATAATTCAAGAAAATTTAAAAAAATAACTGAATTTCAGTTATTTTTAATTTAAATATGGTAAAATTATCATAGGAGGAAGTTATGAAGCAGTGGAATAATTTTAAAGGAACAATTTGGAAAGAAAAAATAGATGTACAAAACTTTATTGAAGAAAACTATAAAGAATACAAAGGGAATGAATCATTCCTAGAAAAAACATCAACTAAAACAAAAAAAATATGGAATAAATGTATAAAACTATTACAAAAAGAATTGAAGAATGGTGTTCTTGATGTAGAAACACATACTATGTCTGGAATAGACACATTTAAACCAGGATATATTGATAAAGAAAATGAAGTGATTTTTGGGCTTCAAACAGATAAACCATTAAAACGTATTATAAATCCATATGGCGGAATTAGAATGGTTTATCAAGAATTGGATGCCTATGGATATAAATTAGATGAAAAAGTAGATAAATATTTTAATGAATATAGAAAATCACATAATCAAGGAGTATTTGATGCATATACATCTGATGTTAGAAAAGCAAGAAGTGCGCATCTTTTAACAGGACTTCCTGATGCATATGGTAGAGGAAGAATAATTGGTGATTATAGAAGAATAGCGTTATATGGAATAGATTTTTTGATTGAACAAAAAAGAAAAGATTATGAAGCTAATTCAAATATAACAAATAATGATACAATTCAACTACGAGAAGAAATATCAGAACAAATTAAAGCTTTAGGGCTTATTAAATCAATGGCTTTAAAATATGGATTTGATATATCATTACCTGCAAGCAATGCACAAGAAGCTGTTCAATGGGTATACTTTGGATACTTAGCTGCCATAAAAGAAAATAATGGTGCTGCAATGAGTTTAGGTAGGACTTCAACATTTTTAGATATATATATAGAACGTGATTTAGAAAGCGGAGTAATAACTGAATCTGAAGCTCAAGAGTTGATTGATCAATTTATAATTAAATTACGAATTGCAAGACATCTAAGGACTCCAGAATATAATGATTTATTTGCTGGTGATCCAACATGGGTTACTGAATCAATAGGTGGTATGTTAAATAGTAAAAAATCATTAGTAACAAAAAATTCATTTAGATATTTAAATACATTAATAAATTTAGGACCATCTCCAGAACCTAATATGACAATACTTTGGAGTACTAAATTACCATATAATTTTAAAAAGTACTGTGCATTTATAACTAATAAAACGGATGCAATACAATATGAAAATGATGATTTGATGAGACTAATATATGGAAATGATTACGCAATCGCATGTTGTGTATCTGCTATGAAAATAGGAAAGCAAATGCAATTTTTTGGAGCTCGTTGTAATTTAGCCAAAGCATTACTTTATTCAATTAATGGGGGAATAGATGAAATAAGTTACAAAAAAGTAATAGAAGGTATTGAACCTGATAATGATACTACACTTGATTATAAAAAAGTGTTAAAAAATTATAAATTAGTATTATCTAAAGTTGCTAAAACTTATGTAGATGCTATGAACACAATTCATTATATGCATGATAAATATGCCTATGAAAGAGGTCAAATGGCATTACATGATACAAATTTAGATCGCTTAATGGCATTTGGTGTGGCTGGACTATCTGTTGCGGTTGATTCATTATCTGCTATAAAATTTGCTAAAGTTAAGCCTATTAGAAATGATATGGGAATTACTACTTCATTTGAAATAGATGGTGATTATCCAAAATATGGAAATGACGATGATAGAGTTGATAATATAGCAAAATGGTTAACAGAATATTTTATAAATGAATTAAGAAAATATCCTTTATATAGAAATGCTACTCATACATTATCTGTTCTTACAATTACGTCTAATGTAGTATATGGTAAAAATACAGGTGCAACACCAGATGGAAGAGAGTCACATGTTCCATTTGCACCAGGAGCAAATCCAATGCACGGTAGAGATTCAAACGGCGCACTCGCATCACTAAATTCTGTTGCAAAAATAGATTATGAAAAATGTTGTAGAGATGGAATTTCAAATACATTTTCAATAACACCTAGTGCACTTGGTCATAGTGAAGAAGAACGATTAAATAATTTGATTAACATTTTAGATGGTTATTTTAAACAAGGCGCACACCATTTAAATGTAAATGTTTTAAATCGTGAAACATTGATTGATGCTATGGATAATCCTGAAAAATATCCTACACTAACAATTAGAGTTTCTGGTTATGCTGTTAACTTTAATAGACTTAGCCGTGAACAGCAATTAGAAGTAATCAGTAGAACATTCCACGGAAGTTTATAATGTTAGGAAATATTAATTCAATCGAAACTATGGGTCTTGTTGATGGCCCTGGTATTAGAGTAGTTATATTTTTACAGGGCTGTAAAATGAGATGTTCATTCTGTCACAATCCAGAAATGTGGAGTACAAACACTAATTTACAAATGACAAGTGAGGAATTAGTTAGAAGAATTTTAAAGTATAAAAATTACTTTGATAATAATGGTGGAGTTACATTCTCAGGAGGAGAGCCATTGCTTCAAAAAGAATTTTTAATAGAAACCTTAAAATTATGTAAAACTTGCAATATACATACAGCACTTGACACATGTGGATTTGGTGATGGAGATTATGAAGAACTTCTTGAATATGTCGATTTAGTTTTATTTGATATAAAAGCACTTGATAAAAATAAATATCGAGAAATAACTACTAGGAATATTGATGCATCACTTAAATTTTTGAATGAATGTCAACGATTAAATAAAAAAACGTGGTTAAGACAAGTAATAGTTCCAGGTATAAATGATAATGTAGAATACATAAAAAATTTAAAAGAGTTTATTAAACCATTAAAAAATATTGAAAAAATTGAATTTTTACCTTACCATTTATTAGGTGTAGAAAAATATGAAAAATTAGGTATTAAATATAGATTAGATAAAGTACCTGCAATGGATGAAAAAAGATGTGAGGAACTTTATAAACTATTTTTAGAAATATAAAAAATACAGTTCATTTGAACTGTATTTTTTTATATATTAGTCATTCTATAGAAATTTATTGAAGGTTTATTAAATAACCTAAAATTAATTTTAGATGTTCCAATACCACTAGAAATAAATAAATCAGTACCATCTAATTTGTAATAATCTTTATAATATTTTCTAGCTCCTTTTGGTAAAAAGAAATTTTTAAAAATTGGTATATTTATTTGCCCATTATGAGAGTGTCCAGATAAAATTAAATTAAATTGCTTATAATCAAAATTTTTAACATAATCTGGTTCATGCATAAGTAAAATTTTATAAATGTTTTTATCTTGATTATTATTTATTTCTTCATTTAATTTGTTTAACACAGTATTTATTTTATCATCAAATTTTGTTTTTTTATCATTAATTGAACTAGAAACACCACCTATGAAAATAATATCATTATTAGTATTATATATGGTGTCATAGCTTTCATTTAAATTAACAAATCCACTATTATTTATAATACTTTCCCATTCTTCATGTACAACATCATGGTTTCCTGTGATAGCATATTTGCCCATAGTTGCATTTACTTTGCTAAGTTCTTCTATTATTGTATTAGTTGATTTTTCATTTAATTTCATATCTTTATCAAGCAAATCTCCTGTAATTACTACTATATCTGGATTTAACTTGTTAGTTTTTTCAACTATATTAATAAGTTCATTTTTTTTCACAGTTCTTAGATAGTGTACATCAGAAATATGTACAATTTTAAGACCGTGAAAATTATCTTTAAAAATCTTATCTTCTATTTTATATTCTTTTATCTTAAGTCCTGTTGTAGCTACAAATCTACTATATAATATTGTTAAAGTAATAATTAATATAATAGATAAAACAATAATTATAATTTTTTTAACTTTACTCATATTAACCTAATAATAACGCTAAAAACTGTATCGATAAAAGAATACCATTATGGAAAAAATGAATAGAAGTTGGTACAAAAACATTATCTGTTTTTGTAAGAAGATAAGCAAAAATAAATCCAGGAGTACAATATGGAATTAAGTATAATAACTCAACATTGCTTTTCATTGTTATAAAAACATGTAATCCACAAAAAATAAATCCAGATATGAAAATAAATAATAACTTATTTTTAATAATTTTTCTAATACCTAATCTAAATACTAATTCTTCTGTTATAGGTGCGATAAAAACGGCTGAAAAAAAAGTATAAATTGGAGCTTTATCAAACATATCATTTATTGCTTGTTGGTTAGAAGCAACTGCTTGAGCAAAAAATAAATTAATCACATAGTTGCTTAACATCATTACTCCAATAAGCAAGAACCAATATTTAAAATATTTATCAAAATATACTTTATGATTCTTAGATAAGTCTGCCCAATTTTTTCTAATATCATCTTTAAGTAACAAAACTATTAAGAAAAGAATTGTTATTTCACTGGCAAGCGAATAAATAATTTTTAAAAATAGTGGAGAATCAGTTATATTTGAAACTGGTATTTGAAGTATAATGTTAGCTAAAAAATAAATTAAAATAACTGATATACCTTTTAATATACTTTTGAAATTATTCATATTTCCTCCTTATTATATTAATATTATAACATTTATTTAAAAAAATAGTTAATATTTTTAAAAAAATACTGGAATATATGATTTTTTTATGTTATACTATGTTTGTATTCAGCTGAGAGTGGGTTAAACCCACTCTTTAAATTTAGTGGAGGTATTATGATAGAAGAAAAAACTAGACAATTAATTGAAAAACCGATAGAAGAAAGTGGATATCGTTTAGATGAAGTAATCTACGAAAAAGAAGGAAGTATTTATTTTTTAAGAGTCATCATTGATAAAAATGGAATTATAGATGTAGATGATTGCGTAAATGTCACAAATATTATTAATCCAATACTGGATTCAATTGATTTTATAAATGATTCATACATATTAGATGTATGTTCAAAAGAGAAAGGTGAAAATTATGAATAGTAAAGAATTTAAAAAAGCAGTAGATGTGCTTTCAAGTGAAAAGAATATTGATAAAGATTATATTTACAATGCGATGGAGCTTGCACTTACATCTGCATACAAAAAAAATTACAAATCATTATCTAATGTAAGAGTTGACATTAATAGAGAAACTGGAGAAATACATGTTTATTCATTTAAAACAGTAGTAGAAGATCCAGATGAAATGGGAATAATTAATAGCAAAGAAATAGAAGAGTATGAAGCTACTCATAGCGAGGAAGATGACGAAGAAAGTGAAGAAGTAAGAGCAATTACTTTTGATCCACGTATTCATTTAACTTTAGATGAAGCAAAAAAAATAGTACCAAATATAAAAATAGGTGAAACAATAGAAGAAGAAGTAACTCCAAAAGATTTTGGTAGAGTTGCAGCTTCAACAGCTAAACAAGTTGTAATTCAAAAAATTCGCGAAGCTGAACGTGAAAACATAATGAATGAATTTAGTGATTCAGAAGGAGAACTAGCTGTTGGATTAGTTGCAATGGAAGACGTAAGAAATTACTATATTGATTTAGGAAAAACACAAGGAATTCTACCAAAAAGTGAAATTATTCCAGGTGAAGAAATTAAAATGGGTTCTACTATAAAAGTGTATATTACAAAAGTAGAAAACAACAGTAAAGGACCTTTAATATTATTATCAAGAAATCATTACGGATTTGTAAAAAGATTATTTGAACTTGAAATTCCTGAAATAAATGAAGGAATAATATTAGTTTATAGTGTAGCACGTGAAGCTGGTGTTAGAACTAAAATAGCTGTTTATTCTGAAGTTAACAATGTAGATGCTGTTGGATCTTGTATAGGAGAAAGAGGATCTAGAATTAACAACATAATAAAAGAATTAAATGGTGAAAAAATAGATGTAGTTTTATATGATAAGGAATCAAATAAATTTATTGAAAATGCTTTAAGTCCTGCAAAAGATTTACACGTATTTATTACAGATGAAAAGAAAAATGAAGCATTAGTAGTAGTAAACAATGATAATTTATCACTAGCAATAGGTAAAAAAGGATTAAATGTTAGATTAGCTTCCAGATTAACACATTTTAAAATAGATGTTAAAACTCTTGAACAAGCACGTGAACTTGGAATTAATATAGTTGAGTAGGTGAATTATGAAAGTAAAAAAAATACCTATGAGGACTTGTGTTGTAACACGTGAAAAATTACCTAAGCAAGAACTAGTAAGAGTAGTTAGAATGCCTGATGGTAATATTGTAATTGATTTAACAGGTAAAAAAAATGGTAGAGGAGCATATCTAAAAAAAGATATAAATGTTTTTGAAAAAGCTAAAAAAAACAAAACACTTGATAAAATGTTAGAAGTAGAAATACCAGATAATATTTTTGATGAGTTAAAAAATATTTTATAAGTAGGTGGTAACTATGGCACACATAACTTGGGATCAATATTTTATGGGAATCGCGCTTCTTTCTGCAAAAAGAAGTAAGGATCCTAATACTAAAGTAGGGGCATGTATTGTAAATGATGCTCATAGAATAATATCAGTTGGCTATAATGGAATGCCTAATGGATGTGATGATTCATTATTTCCATGGGATAAAAGAGAAGGAAGTTTAGAAGAAACAAAATACGCATATGTATGTCATTCAGAACTAAATGCAATATTAAATAGTCAAACTAATGTTAGAGGATGTAACTTATATGTAACACTTTTCCCATGCAATGAATGCGCTAAAGTATTAATTCAATCTGGAATAAAAAAAATAATATATTTAGATGACAAATATTCTGGTACTCCAGGTAATGTAGCATCAAAAAAAATGCTTGATACTGCAGGTATTGAGTATGTTAAATATGAAATGTCCCAAATAGATATTAATTTAAATTTATAGAAAGAGGTGATTCTATGATGAGTGTAGAAGAATACGCTATAGATGTAAATAGAACTGTGGAATATGTTTTAAAAAAATGTAAGGAAGCAGGAATTGAAGTAAGTAGTGAGTCAGATTTATTAGATGATGAAGGTATTACAATATTAGATTCTATAATATCTAATGAAGAAAGCGAAGAAGAATTAGATAATAGAGTAGAGGAAATAATAGAAGAAGAAAAAATTAGTGTAGATAATACTATAAAAAAACAAAAATTAAAAAAGAAAAGCACAATTAATAAAGGTAATGGTCATAATCTAAAAAAAGAACTTGCTAACAAGAAAAAAGAAATGTACAAAAATAAAGAAAAACTAGTATCTAACACTGATATTGCCGATAATATAATTTTATATACTGAAGGAATGACTATTGGTGATTTAGCAAAAAAATTAAATGTTAGTGGAGCAGAATTAGTAAAAAAATTATTTATGCTAGGTACAGTTGCTACAATAAACACAAGCATTAGTTTTGAAAATGCTGAAGTGTTAGTGCTTGATTATAATAAAGAACTAAAAAAAGAAGAAAGTGTCGATGTAGCGAATTTTGAAGAATTCGAAATAGTAGATGACGAAGCATCATTAATTGAAAGACCACCTGTTGTAACTATTATGGGACACGTAGATCACGGTAAAACTACACTTCTTGATACAATTAGAAAATCAAGTGTTGTTTCAACTGAAGCTGGAGGTATAACTCAAGCCATAAGTGCATATCAAGTAAAGCATAATGGTAAAACAATAACATTTATTGATACACCAGGACATGCTGCATTTACTGAAATGAGAGCAAGAGGAGCACGTATAACTGATATCGTAATTATAATAGTAGCTGCAGATGATGGAGTAATGCCTCAAACACGTGAAGCTATAGATCATGCTAAGGCATCTGGTGTGCCTATAATAGTAGCAATAAATAAAATGGATAAACCAGGTGCTAATCCAGATAGAGTTATGACTGAATTATCAGAATGTGGTTTAACGCCAGATACCTGGGGTGGAGACACATTATATAACAAAATTTCAGCACTAAATGGTGAAGGTATAGATGAACTTTTAGAAAATATACTTCTTATTGCTGAAATGCAAGAATATAAAGCAAACCCAAGTAGATATGCAGTGGGTACTGTGGTTGAATCTAAACTAGATAAACAAGTAGGACCTGTAGTAACATTATTAATTCAAAATGGAACACTAAGACTTGGAGATCCTATAGTAGTTGGAACATCTTTTGGTAAAGTTAGAACTCTTAAAAATGATTTAGGAGAAGAAATTACAGAAGCATTACCTAGTCAACCTGTTTCAATTACTGGACTTAATGAAACTCCAGATGCTGGGGATAAATTCATGGCATTTGAATCAGAAAAACAAGCAAGAAGTGTAGCAAATACTCGTGCTGAACTTGCTAGAGAAAAAAGCATGGTTAAAGAAACTGCGGTAACACTTGATGATTTATTTTCTAAGATTCAAGAAGGTGTAAAAGAAATTAATGTAATAGTTAAAGCTGATGTTAATGGAAGTAGCGAAGCTGTAAAAAACTCATTAGAAAAAATAGATGTAGAGGGAGTAAAAGTTAAAGTATTAAGAAGTAGCGTTGGAGGTATTACTGAAAGCGATATAGTACTTGCAAAGGCTTCTAATGCATTAATAATTGGTTTTAATATTAGACCTAATAATACAATTAAAGATTACGCTAAAGAAAATGGCGTTGAAATTAGATTATATAACATTATTTATAAAGCCGTAGAAGAAATGGAAGCAGCAATGAAAGGTATGCTTGACCCAGAATATGAAGAAAAAGTTATTGGAAGTGCTGAAGTTAGACAATTATTTAAATTTTCTAAAGTTGGTACAATAGCTGGTTCTTATGTAACTGATGGTATTGTAAAAAGAGATGCTAAAGCTAGAATTATAAGAGATAGTATTGTTATATATGATGGAAATATTAATTCTTTACAAAGAGAAAAAGATTCTGTTAAAGAAGTTAAAAAGGGTCTTGAATGTGGTATTACTATAGAAAACTTTAATGACATTAAACCAAGTGATACTATCGAATGCTATGAAATGGTTGAAATAAAGAGGTAATTTATGAGTGTAAAAATAGATAGAATAGCAAGTAATATGGTTAAAGAAATTAGCTATATTCTTGCTAATGAAATAAAAGACCCAGATATAAAATTTGTAACAGTTACTGATGTACATGTTACAAATGATTTAAGCTTTGCGAAAGTATATGTTACAGTATTTAATGAAGAAAAAATTAAAGAAACAATGAAGTCTTTAAAAAATGCTTCTTCTTATATAAGAAAAGTTTTAGCTGATCGTATTGACGTAAGACATATTCCAGAATTACAATTTGTATATGATGAATCAATAGAATATGGTAAAAATATTGAGAATAAAATAAAAGAAATACATAACAAAGATAATCAGGAGGGTTAGAAATGGAAAGTAATATCAACGAGAAGGAAGAACAACTTATTAAGTTATTAGAATATGTACCAGAAAAATGGGATATAGGTACTATTTTAAAAGATCCAAATACTTATAAGTCACAAGAAGGATTAAAAATACTAAATAGATTTAAAAAAGAACAAGATCTTGCTAAAGCAATAAAAAATAAAATTATTGGAGATAAATATGATGAATATTTATATGAATCAGCAATGAAAATAAATATAGACGAATTAATTAAAGACAAATTTGATTATGAAGTAATTCAAGACGAATGTAGAAAATATTTATCTATATATAAAAAGTATCACATATGCATTGAAGTACTTAAAAATAAAGAAAAAAATGCATTTGAAGAAGCTGTTCTTAATGAATTTGATAGATTATTATTAGGTGCCTCACAATTAAGTGAAAAACCTAAATTGTATATAAAATAATTGACAATTTAATTTAGTTATAGTAAACTTTATTTAATTAGTGATGAAGAAATAAAAGTATAATTTAAATAGTAAATAGAAAGTTAGTGGTTGATGAAAACTAACCAAGTTTGAATTAGAAGTTACAATTTTGGAACTAAATCGTTATTCGCGTTAAGAAATGAGTGCATAATAAATCCATTATGAAGTAAGGTGGTACCGCGATTATTCGTCCTTACATCTAGTGGATTTTTTTTGATAGGAGGAATAATATGGAAATAAATAAGTATATTGATCATACTAATTTAAAAGCGAATGCTCGTGAAGAAGACATTAGAAAGTTATGTGAGGAAGCAAAAAATAATCATTTTGCTAGTGTATGTGTTAATCCTCATTTTGTAGAACTTGCTAGTAGTATTTTAGAAGATACTCAAGTAGAAGTTTGTACTGTAATTGGGTTTCCACTTGGAGCAAATACTATTGAAACTAAAGTATATGAAGCGATAAATGCTATTGAAGATGGGGCAACTGAAATTGATATGGTAATTAATATCGGTGCTGTAAAGGATAAAGATTATGAATATGTTAAACATGAAATAGAAGAAGTTAGAAATTCTATTGATGGTAAAACTTTAAAAGTAATAATTGAAACATGTTATCTAACAGATGAAGAAATAATAAAAATGACAGAAATATGTAATGAAACATTCGTTAATTATATTAAAACATCTACTGGTTTTGGAACTAGAGGAGCAAGTATTCATGATATTGAATTAATTAATAGTGCTAAAAATGAAATACTTGAAATAAAAGCAAGTGGTGGAATAAAAACTTATGAAGATGCAATTAAATATATCGAAATGGGTGTTACTAGAATTGGAACTAGTAATGGAGTAAAAATCGTAAATGAATCACCAAAGGAGGAAGATTAATATGAATTTATTTGAAGAACTTAAATGGAGAGGTTTAATAAAAGATGTTGCTGGAGAAAATTTAGGCGATATTTTAAATGGTGATCCTATTAAATTTTATTGGGGAACAGATCCCACTGCAAATAGTCTTCATTTAGGACATTATTCATCATTAGTTACAGCTAAAAGACTTGCTCGAGCTGGGCATCATCCAATTTTACTAGTAGGTGGAGCAACAGGACTTATTGGTGATCCACGTCCAACAAGTGAAAGAGAAATAATATCAAAAGAAGCTGTTGCTAAGAATTTAGACGGAATAAAAAAACAAGTTAGTAATATTTTTGATGGTAAAGCCCAAGTTGTTAATAACTATGATTGGATTTCTAAATTTGATTTAATTAATTTTTTAAGAGAAGTTGGTAAATATATTAATATCAATTATATGTTGGATAAAGATATAATTAGGAGAAGACTTGAAACAGGCATCACATTTGCAGAGTTTACATATACATTAATTCAAGGATATGATTTCCTGCATTTATTTGAAAATGAAAATTGTATATTACAAGCAGAAGGTTCTGATCAATGGGGAAATATTACAACAGGTATTGATTTAATTAAGAAAAAAACAGGTAAAGAAGCATATGCTTTTACAATGCCTTTAGTTTTAGATGCTAGTGGTAAAAAATTTGGTAAATCAGAAGGTAATGCATTATGGCTTGATAAAAATAAAACATCAAGTTATGAATTATATCAATACTTAGTAAATACTGATGACACAATGGTTGAATCATATTTAAAAATATTTACATTTTTATCTCCAGACGAAATTATGGAAGTAGTAAAAAAACATAATGAAGCCCCACATTTAAGACTTGGGCAAAAAACATTAGCGCGTGAAATTATAACTGATTTACATGGTAAAGAAGAATATGATAAAGCCGTTAAAATAAGTGAGGCATTGTTTAGTGGAAACATCAAAAACTTAAATAGCGATGAAATATTAATTGGTTTTAAAGATGTTCCAAGTTTCGAAATAAAAGACAATGTTATTTTAATTGACATGTTAGTTGATAATAATATTTGTTCTAGCAAAAGAGAAGCTCGTGAATTTATAAATAGTGGTGCTATAAATATAAATGGTGAAAAAATGATTGATGAAAACTATTTAGTTGATAGTAGCATAGCTATTGATAATGAATTATTAGTAATAAGACGAGGAAAGAAAAAGTATTATATTGCAAAAATATTGACAAATATTTAATTTAATGTATAATATACTCTTCGAAAAGGGGGATATTATGAAATATTACAATTTTTCAAGACGTATGTATAATAGTATTTTAAGTTTTTACTTAGAATTAATCCAAACTGATGAAATTATGAGTGTACCTGAAATAGCAAAAGAGCTAGAAGTTAATGCTACAACAATCAGAAGATTTATTGATCGTATTAAAGATTTATCAAGTGTTAGATGTTCGGAAAAAGAACATGAATTTTACAGCAAATTATATGATCAAATTATGATTCATACAAAATTCTTATCTCAATCAAATAGATATGTTGAGCAACAAGAAATAATTGAAAGAATTAATAAAAGAAAAATAATTGTTTCATTAGTTAAACAAAAAACAAAAGAATATAAATTGAAAAAAGAATTAAATAGATAATTCTTTTTTTGATTTTATCTAACTTATTTGGTACAATATCTATGGTGATTTTTATGTGGCAAATAGGAAATATAAAAATTAAAAATCGAGTCGTTTTAGCGCCTATGGCAGGTATTTCTAATGCCGCATATTTTAAAATATTAGAAGAGTTTGGTGTAGGACTGGTATTTACAGAATTAATCAGCGCAGAAGCAATAGTAAGACAAAATAACAAAACACTAGAAATGTTAAAAGGAATTGAAACTGTAAATATACCTGTCGGTGTACAAATATTTGGATCTAATCCAGATACTTTAAGTAAGGCTGCAAAAAAAATAACTGATTTATATAAAAACGTTTTTATTGATATTAATATGGGATGCCCAGTCCCTAAAGTTGCAATTAAAAGTAGTGCTGGGAGTGCACTTTTAAAAGATGTAAATAAAATACAAACAATAGTGTCAAGCGTTGTAAAAAGTGTAAATGTTCCAGTTACAGTAAAAATTAGAAGTGGTTGGGATAGTGAACATATAAATGCATTAGAGGTCGCTAAAACTATTGAAAAAGCTGGGGCGAGTGCTATTACAATTCATCCAAGAACAAGAGCACAAGGTTATAGCGGTAAAGCTAATTGGGATATAATTAAAGATGTAAAGGAAGCTGTAAATATACCTGTAATTGGTAATGGAGATATAAAATCATGTTACGATGCTTTAGATTTGATTAATAAAACAAAATGTGACGCAGTGATGATTGGTAGAGCTTCATTAGGTAATCCTTGGATTTTTAAAGAATGTATTGATTTCATAGATAAAAAAATAGAACCTAAAGAAATTACAACTGATGAAAAATTAAATATGATTTTAAAACATTTTAATTATTTATTAACTTATAAAAATGAGCATCTTGCACTTTTAGAAATCCGCACTCATGCCGCACATTATTTAAAAGGACTTCCAAATGTTAATAATTTAAAGCAAAACATTTTTAAAACAACGAAAAAGCAGGATTTTATTGATTTAATTAATAGTTATAAAGGAGTGTAAAAATGAAAGCAAGTTTTAAAAAAAGATTAGGAGCATACATAATAGATAGTTTAATTTTAACAATACTATTAAGTATTATTTCAATTATTTTACCAACTTCTTCTAATATAATTAACTTAGAAAAAGAGTGGGATACACATATTGATTCATATTTAAATCATGAAATTTCAACTAAACAAGTAATTACAAATTACGCAAATATTGCACATGATATTGATAAAGAACAAGTAGGTCTTAGTATAGTTAATGGATTTTTTATACTAATTTATTTTGTAATATATCCATTTTTGAATGATGGTCAAACATTAGGCAAAAAATTATTAAAAATAAAAATACAAAAAGATGATGGTCAATTATCACTTAATGATTTAATTATTAGAAATTTTATTGTAAATGGACTATTAACTTTACTGATATCTTTAGCGCTTATATATATACTTCCAAGTATGCCATATTTTATAACAATAAGTATTTTAAATTTTGTTCAATTTATACTAGTAATAATAAGTGGATTTATGGTAATATATAGAAGTGATAAAAAGGGAATTCAAGATATACTTACACATACTACTGTGGTAGAAATATAAGAGGTGAATTATGAGAGAATTAACAGAGCAAGAAATAGTAAGACGTGAAAAAATACAAAGTATAAAGGAATTTACAAATCCTTATCCTGAAAGATTTGAAACAAATTATGATTTAAAGGAAGCAAAAAACTTAGAAGATGGAACTACTAATGTAAGAGTTGCAGGACGTATTGTATTCATGAGAAAAATGGGTAAACTAAGTTTTATAAATATTCGTGATGTAGAAGGTTCTATTCAAGTATCAATTAAAATTGACATGGTAGGTGAAGAAAAATACAAATTTTTCAAAGAAAATTTTGATTTAGGAGATTTTATTGGAGTTGAAGGAGAGATTTTTACAACTCACACAGGTGAAAAAACAATAAGAGCAAACTTTTTTGAATTCTTAGGTAAGGCTTTAAAACCACTTCCTGAAAAATTCCATGGTTTAAATGACATCGAATTATGTTATAGAAATAGATATGTAGATTTAATAATGAATGAGGATACAAGAGAAAGATTCTTACTTAAATATGAATTTATAAAGCAAGTCAGAAGATATTTAGAAGATAAAAAATATATTGAAATAGAAACTCCAGTATTAATTAATAAACCTTCTGGAGCACTTGCAAAACCATTTATTTCACATCATAATGCACTTGATATGGATGTGTATTTAAGAATTGCCCCAGAAACATATTTAAAAAGAGCAATCGTTGGTGGCTTTACTCGTGTATTTGAATTTGCTAGATGTTTTAGAAACGAAGGAATGGATACTACTCATTTACAAGATTTTACAATGTTAGAATGTTATTGTAGTTACTATAACTATAAAGACAATATGAATTTCATTGAAGATATGTTAAAAACTGTTATTAAAAATGTGTATGGATCATTAAATATTAAAATAGGTGATAAACAAGTAGATTTTTCTAAAAAATGGGAAGCAGTTTCATTTAGAGAATTACTTAAAAAATATATTGATATTGATATAAATATATATAACACTAAAGAAAAATTATTAAATATTATAAAAGAAAAAAATATTGAAATTGAAAGCGAAGAAGAAGTCAATGTTATAGGATTTGGAAAACTAGTAGATTTACTTTATAAAAAAGTAGCTCGTCCATATATGATAGAACCAGTATTTTTAACAGAACATCCAATTGAATTATCACCACTAGCACGTGCTAATGACGATAATCCAAATATTACAGATAGATTTCAACTTGTAATAAATGGAGCTGAAATAATTAACGCATATTCAGAATTAGTTGATCCAATCGAACAACAAAAACGTTTAGAGGAACAAGCTAATTTAAACGCACAAGGTGATAGTGAAGCAATGGTAATGGATATGGATTATATTGAAGCTATGGAATATGGTATGCCACCGATTTCAGGTTGGGGTATGGGAATAGATAGAGTAATTCAAGTTTTAACTGATTCTGCTAATATTCGTGATAATGTATTATTCCCTTTAATGAAACCAGAAAACAAGGAATAATTATATTAGGAAGTAATTTTGATAAAAAATTAAATATAATAGATGATATAGAAATAAAAACTTTAGCTATTAATTGTTGCTCATGTATAAAAGAAAATGACAAAAAAATAAATTATATGGACTATATAAAAAATACTAAAAATGTAGAATGTAATAATGCTCTAAAAAGAGTTTTTCTGAATATTGATATTGATAAAATTATTGATTTTATTGATAATACGTCATGTATATCTGATTCTAGAAAAGAATTTTATAAAAAAATCATTATGATTAGATATGAAATTTTAAATTCTACATATAAAAAAATAATAGGTGAGTAAATGATTTTATACATAGTTAGACATGGTAAAACATTATGGAATGAAAAGGGATTATTACAAGGTCAAACAGATATAGATTTAACAGAGTTTGGAAAGAAACAAGCTTTACTTGTTAAAAATAAAATAGAAGATAAAGTAGATATATGTATATCAAGTCCACTTAAAAGGGCTGTTGAAACAGCGACTATTATTTATGATGGAAAAGTTTTGATTGATGATAGAATAATAGAACGTGGATTTGGAGATTTAGAAGGCAAAGAACTTGCTAAATATAATGCTAGATTATACTGGGATTACAAATTAAATAAAAGTGATTTAAATGTTGAATCAATTAAGGACTTATTTAATAGATGTCAAAATTTTATTGACGATATAAAACAAAAATATAGTGATAAAGTAGTACTTATTGTATCACATGGTGCTACAGTAAGGGCACTTAATTATGTTATTCAAGGTTTTAATGAAAATGACGATCTATTAAAATTAGATGTTCCAAATTGTGCAGTATTTAAATACATAGTGTAGAAAGAGGTTATATATGAAAATATTATCAGTTAATGCAGGGAGTTCTTCATTGAAGTTTCAAGCGTATGAAATGCCAGAAGAAAAAGTTTTAATTTCAGGTACATTTGAAAGAATTGGTATAGATGGAAGTTTTTATACAATTAAAATCAATGGTGAAAAGATTGAAAAAAACATAGAATTAAAAGATCATGCATCGGCAGTTAAAATACTAGCTGAAGAATTAATTAATTACAAAGTAGTTAAAGATTTAAATGAAATCGAAGGTGTTGGACATAGAGTAGTACACGGTGGAGATAAATTTTCTCATTCTGTAATCATTAATGAATCAGTTAAAGATGAAATTAAAAATTTATCAGCTTTAGCTCCACTTCATAATCCTGCTCATATTGTTGGGATTGAAGCGTTTGAAAGTATAATTCCAGATGCTACTGAAGTTGCAGTATTTGATACAGCTTTTCATCAAACAATGAAAGAGGATAGATTCTTATATCCAGTACCATATGATTGGTATACAGATTATGCTGTTAGAAAATATGGCGCACATGGTACTAGTCATAAATACATAGCTGAAAGAATTGCTGATATATTAAATGATAAACATTTAAAAATTATTAGTTGTCATATAGGAAATGGTGGTTCAATTACTGCTATTAAAGATATGGAATGTATCGATACTTCTATGGGATTTACACCTAATGCTGGTATAATGATGGGAAGTCGTACAGGTGATATTGATGCTACAATACTTCCATATATTGTAAAACAAACTGGAAGAAATATTGATTCAATAGAAAAATCTCTAAATAAAGAAAGTGGATTACTAGGTATTAGTGGAGTATCAAGCGATTATAGAGATATTGAAGCAAGCAGATTAGCAGGTAATGAACGAAGCATATTAGCGCGAAATATGTATGTTGAAAGAATTGCTGATTACATTGCAAAATACTATGTTGAACTTGAAGGATGCGATGCGATAGTATTTACAGCAGGGGTTGGAGAAAACAATGCAAATATAAGACATGACGTTTTAAATAAATTAAAAGTTCTTGGAATTAAAGTAGATGAAGAATTAAATCAAAATGCAAAAGGAGAATCATTAATTACAACAAGTGATTCTAAAATTAAAGCTTATGTGATTCCAACGGATGAAGAAGTAATGATTGCACGTGATACTTATAATTTTGCTAAATAGAAAGTGTGAACCATGAAAAATTTAATATATAAATATATATTCAAACAAATAAAAAAATACGATACAATTGTAATTACAAGACATATTGGAGCAGATCCTGATGCACTTGGGAGTCAATTAGCGTTAAGAGATTCAATACTTGCAACTTTTCCAGATAAGAAAGTATATGCAGTAGGTGCCCCTGCTTCTAAGTTCAAATATTTGGGGTTTTTAGATAAAATGCCTGAAGGTATTGAATCTAAATCTTTACTTATAGTAACTGATACTCCAGATAGAAAAAGAGTAGATGGTGTAGAACCTGAGAAATTTTCAAATTCAATAAAAATTGATCACCATCCTTTTATAGAAAAATATTGTAATTATGAATGGATTGATGACACTGCAAGTAGTGCATCTCAAATGATAGCTGAATTAATTTTTAATACAAAATTAAAATTAGACAAAGAAATTGCAGAAAAAATATATATTGGAATTGTAGCTGATACTAATAGATTTTTATTTTCATACACTACTCCAAAGACTTTTGAAATAGTATCACGTTTAATTAAGGAAACAGATTTAAATTTTACTGAATTATATGATGCTCTTTATATACGAAATATGAAGGAAGTAATCTTTGAAGGATATGTTGCTACGCATTTAATAATTACAGAAAATGGATTTGCTTCTTTAAAAGTAACAGAAGATATCTTAAAAAAGTATGATATTGATGCTGCAACAGCTAGTAATATGGTAAATAGTTTTAATTACATTGAAGATATTTACGCATGGGCAATATTTTCATATGATAAAAACTTAGGAAAAATAAGAGGCTCTATTAGATCTAGAGGACCTATTATAAATGAAGTTGCTGCTGATTTTGGTGGCGGTGGCCATAAATTTGCAAGTGGTATTAGATTTAATAGTTTTGACGAAGTTGATGATTTAATAAAAGCACTTGATAAAAAATGTGAAGAATATAAAAAAGAACAACAAAATTAGTTGTTCTTTTATTTTAAAAATTCTTTTATATGTTTTTTTACATATTTTTTTTGTATGTCAGATAAATTATTTACTGAATTGCTTGATAAATCCTTAAGTAACAAAGAAAAATCTAAGGTTGAAATATCAAAATTATTATCAAATAAACTAAGTAAAAAACTACTATTAAAAGGTGTTTTTTCAAAATCAAGATTATTTGATACGGGTTTTAACAATAAATTATATATAAAAAATTCATTAATTGCTTTTTTATTACTAGTTGTGACATTTTCAATATCTGCACATTCAACATAGTAACTTGTATCAATGATATATAATTTACCGTTATAATAAAAATTTTTCATAAAATCAAACATTTTAATTCCATAATCTGATAACACATCGACATCACTTTCAAGTAATTTAATTTCATCAATTACATCTATTAAATCTAATGAAAACAAATGATTTATAGGAAGTTTATTTTTTAACAATTTCATTGTATAACCTACAAATTTATAGGAATTACGTTTTTTTTCATATACCAATTCATCAGGAAGTATAAATCTATCTAGTGATATATTAGACATTAGTTTAAATTTATTTTCAGACAATGCATAACCGTACTTTATTCGTGTAGGATTAAAAATTTTAAGTGCAGTATTGTTATATTCATATACACTTCCTTCAGTACCAGTTCCTAATACATTTAAACTATTTAAATCTATTTTATAAATTTGATTATTAATTTTGTATTTCATAAAATCACCTTTAAAACGATATTTATTATAACATGAATTTAAAAAAATACTTAAAAAATATGGAAAAAAAACAAATAATAGTGTAAAATTATCTATGATAGGAGGAATTCCAGTGGGGTTATTTGATAAAATTAAGAATACGTTCAAGAAAAAAGAAGATATAGAAATAAAAACATATGAAAAAGGTTTAGAAAAAACACGTAATGAATTTTCTTCTAAATTAAGTATTTTAAGTAAAAAACATAAACAAATTGATGATGAATACTTTGAAGAATTAGAAGAAATTTTAATAAATGCAGATATTGGTGTTAATACAGTAATTAAATTTATTGATAAATTAAAAGTTCGCGTAAAAGAAGAAAATATAATAGATGTTAATGACTTAAAAGAAATAATAGTAGATGAAATGTTTATAATCTACGTAAATAACGAAGTGTTAGTTAATAAAATAAATTATGCTTCAAGTGGTCCTACTGTAATACTTTTTGTGGGTGTTAACGGAGTAGGTAAGACTACAACAATTGGAAAACTTGCTTGTTCCTTAAAACAAAAGGGGAAAAAAGTATTACTTGTTGCGGGTGATACATTTAGAGCAGGTGCAGTAGAACAAATTGTTGAATGGGCAAATAGAGCAAATACTGAAGTAGTGTACAAAGAAAATGCAGACCCAGCTAGTGTAATATATGATGGTTTAGAAAAAGCAAAAAATGACGATTATGACGTAGTGCTTGTCGATACTGCGGGACGTCTCCAAAATAAAGTTAATTTGATGAATGAATTAGAAAAAATAAACAAAGTAATCAATAATTTAGTACCAGGTGCGCCACATGAAACATTACTAGTAATTGATGCAACAACAGGGCAAAATGGTATAAGTCAAGCTAAAAGTTTTAAAGAAATTACAAATATTACAGGTATTGTTTTAACAAAACTAGATGGTACAGCAAAAGGTGGCATAGTACTTGCAATAAAAGAAGAAGTAAATTTGCCAGTAAAATATGTTGGATTAGGTGAAGGAATAAACGATATATGCGTATTTGATATTGAAAAATATATTTATGGATTATTTAAGGATTTGACAGGTGATAGTAATGAATAAAAACATAAAAAATTCATTAATGCTGATTCAGGTAATTACTTTATTTGCAATACTTGTATTTGCAATAATTTCTGCATATAGTAGGCCTTTTTTATTGGCATTACAAGAATTGGTATTATTAGAATTGCTTATTTTAATAGTAAATAATACATTTATTTATAAGAAAAAGTACATGACAATTTGTTATATTTTAGCTTTTATTTTAATTTTAGTTTCGATTATAAATGCTTGAAGAATATGATTACTATATAAGACTTTATGATTATTACGGTTCTCTTTTAACTGAAAAACAACAAAAATATTTTGAAGACTATTATTTTTCAAATTTGTCTTTATCTGAGATAAGTGAGAATTATAATATAAGCAGAAATGCTATACATAAAATGTTAAAAGAAACCAGAGAATTGTTAAAATATTATGAGGAAAAACTGAAATTAATTGAAAAATCAAAAAATATAACAAAACTTATTAAAAATTTAGATTTAGATTTGCAAGATAAAATAAAAGAATGGATATAGGGTGATAATATGTTTGGTAAAATAGTGTATATTAGTGATAATGAAGCACATGTACAAGTTGGTAATAGTGAAGTTTCTACAAACTTAATGAATATGCATGTTATTTTTGAAGATGACAAGAAAAAAATACTTGGTGAAGTTGAAGATATTGGACAAGAAATTATTAAAATAAGATTTCAAGGGGAAATAGTTGATGGCCATTTTGTTGGAGGGGTTATTAGAAAACCAACATTAAATTCAGTTATTAGAATAATAACTCAGGAGGAATTAGCTTTAATAGTTGGATCACAAAAAGATGGAAATATGTTACTTGGTTATTCTCCATTATATGATAATTGTCCAATTTATATTGATGTTAATGATTTGTTTAGTAACCATTTAGCTGTTTTTGGAAATAGTGGTAGTGGTAAATCGTGTGGAGTAGCAAGAATACTTCAAAATGTATTTAGTGATCCTAATATTTTGCCATATAGATCAAATTTTTTTATATTTGATGCATATGGAGAATATCATAATGCATTTAAAGTTATTGAAAATATAAATCCAAATTTCCACTTTAAATACTATACAACTAATGAAACTGATACAGATGGTGAAAGACTAAGACTTCCAATATGGTTACTTGATACTGATGACATGGCTCTTTTATTAGATGCCGGGGAACATTCACAACTTACAATAATTGAAAGAATGTTAAAACTTGTTAAGATTTTTTCTCAACCTGATGAAGTATCAAGAGATTATAAAAATCATTTGATTGCAAAAGCAATAATGACAATTTTATATACAAATCAAACTGCTTCTGCTAAAAGAAATGATGCATTTTCAATACTTGCAAGTTGTTCAACTGAAGAATTTAACTTAGAAGCACCTGTTCAAGGAATTGGATATACTAGAAAATTTAGAGAATGTTTTACAATAGATTCAAACGGTAATTTTTCTGAAAGTGTTTTATTAACTGAATATATTTCAAAATTTATTAATGATGAGTTAGATAAATATGAGGCAACTGCAGATAATTATTATACTTTAGAAGATCTAGAAAAAGCTCTTGATTTTACTTTAATTTCTGAAGGACTACTTCGTAATGATAAAGCTTATAATAATGCAATTACATTAAAAGTAAGACTTCATTCAATAACAATAGGTGAAACTAATAAATTCTTAAGATATCCTGAATATATTACTAGGGATAATTATATTGCAAGCCTTGTTTCTTATGGTGGAAATAGTAAAGCTCAAATTATCAATTTTAATTTAGAAGATATTGATGATTCATTCGCAAAAGTATTATGTAAGGTTTATACAAAAATGTTATTTGGATTTGCCAAATCACTTCCTAATAGAGCAACAATTCCTTTTCATGTATTCCTAGAAGAATGTCATAGATATGTACAAAACGATAATGATAAATATTTACTTGGATATAATATTTTTGAAAGGGTTGCTAAAGAAGGTCGTAAGTATGGTATAATTTTAGACTTAATTAGCCAAAGACCTGTTGAAATTTCTGATACAGTTATTTCACAAATCAGTAACTTTATTATATTTAAAATGACCCATCCAAGAGATATAGACTATATTAAAAAAATGCTTCCAAATATCAGTGCTGAAGTTGTTGAAAAACAAAAATCACTTCAACCTGGTACTTGTGTAGCGTTTGGTAAAGCATTTAAAGTGCCAATGTTAATTAGGATGCAAATGCCAAATCCTGAACCATCTAGTAGCAACTGTGATGTTATGGATACTTGGAGAGTTAGATAGATTTGTATTTTACAAATCTATTTTCTTTTGGTAAAATAAATATGTTTGAAAGGATGATAACATGTTTGAAAGTCTAGGCGAAAGATTACAAAATGCTGTACATAAAATAAAAGGATATGGAAAAATAACAGAAGAAAATATTAGTGAAATGATGCGTGAAATTAGGTTAGCGCTTCTTGAAGCTGATGTTAATTATAAAGTAGTAAAAGAATTTATAAATAACGTAAAAGAAAAAGCATTGGGAGAAGAAGTTCAAAAAAGTTTAAAACCAGGCGAATTATTTGTAAAAATAGTAAAAGATGAATTAGTAGAACTATTAGGTGGAGAAAAAAAAGATTTAAATTTAAATGGAAACCCTGCAAAATTAATGCTTGTTGGACTTCAAGGTAGTGGTAAGACTACAACAATTGCAAAACTAGCAAATATGCTAAGAAAAAAATATCATAAAAAGCCACTTCTTGTTGCATGTGATGTATATAGACCAGCAGCAATTGATCAATTAAAACAATTAGGTAAACAGCTTAATATTGAAGTATATGATGAAGGAAATAATAATCCAGTAGATATTTCAAATAATGCATTAAAATACGCTAAAGAAAACAATTATGATTATGTTTTAATCGATACAGCAGGACGTCTACATATAGATGAAACACTAATGGATGAATTAGAAAATATTCAAAAGAGTATAATGCCTGAAGAAACAATACTTGTAGTTGATAGTATGACAGGACAAGATGCAATAAATGTAATTGAAGGATTTAATAATAAATTAAAATTAACTGGAGCAATTTTAACAAAACTAGATGGTGACACTAGAGGTGGTGTTGCGCTTTCAGTTAGACACCTAACTAACGTGCCAATAAAATTTATAGGTGTTAGCGAAAAACTAGATGGATTAGAAGAATTTTATCCAGATAGAATGGCAACACGAATTTTAGGTATGGGCGACATTATGTCGATGATTGAAAAAGCAGAAAGTGTAATTGATGAAAAAGAAGCGATGGAAACAGCTAAGAAAATGCAACAAGGTAAATTTGACTTAGAAGATTTTCTAACACAATTAAATCAAATAAAAAAATTAGGACCTTTAGAAAATTTGCTTAAATTAATTCCTGGAGCTTCAAAAATGGGGTTAAATAAGGTGAAAATTAATCCTAAAGATATGGCTCATATCGAAGCAATAGTATTATCAATGACACCTTATGAAAGACGTCATCCTGAAGTATTAAAAGCTAGTAGAAAAGTTAGAATTGCAAAAGGTTCAGGCAGAAGTGTAGAAGAAGTAAATAAATTATTAAAACAATTTGAAGAAATGAAAAAAATGATGAAAATGATGAAAAATGGTAATTTAAAAATGCCTTTTTAAAAAAATATATTCATAAATCAAAAAATATGTTATTATATTAATAGAGGAGTGTGAGTTATGTATAATTATGGTTATAGGTATGGTTACAGAACAACAACGAATGATATACCAGATGAAGTTGCAGTAGTATTATTAATAATTTTAGGGATTTGTATTCTTATTGGAATTGTAGCATGTATACTACAAATTATTGGTCAATGGAAAGTCTTATCTAAAGCTAATAAACCAGGTTGGGGGGCTATTATTCCAATTTATAACACATATTTGTTATGTCAAATTGCAGGAATTAATCCTTGGTGGATATTGATTACAGTTTTAAGCCCATTTTTAGGTTTTATACCAATACTTGGTGCACTTGCTTCATTTGCTATTTCAATTTATTTTTCAATTTTACTAGGTGTAAGTGTTGCAAGAAGTTTTGGCAAATCAGACGGATTTGCTGTAGGACTTATTTTACTACCACCAGTATTCTATATGATTTTAGGTTTAGATAATAGTAAATACGAAGGTGCAAAACCAATGAATGATTTATTATTTGACAACTTAAATAAAACAACAAGCACAACTAATACTGCAAATACAGCTAATACAAAAAGTTCTGGTTCAAAATTTTGTTCAGAATGTGGTAATAAAATAGAATCAGGTACAAAGTTCTGTCCAAATTGTGGTAAAAAAATAAAATAGAATATTGTATAATATTCTTTTTTCTTTAGGAAAAATGCATATTCAAAAATAATAGTTCCTCATACTATATTGTAGATAAGGGGGCTTAGAAATGTTCAACAAAAAAAATTGTTGTCAAAGACAAAATATGATGTTTGGTATGCAGCCACAAATGCCAATGCAATCTTGTTGTGAACAACCAATAGTAGAACCTACTATTACTAAATGTATTGAAAAAGAATTTTGTCATGATGTACCACATGTATGTCCAATACATACACATGTAATAAATAAACATATTTATAAGCACACATACACTCCACAATATTCTTGTTCAGAAGAAAATCAAGTTTTCAATGATGATTGTGGTAGTTGTTCGCAATTTTTATAAGAGATTATTTAATCTCTTTTTTTTTATGATATTCTTCAAGTGTTATATTTTTTTGGTGCAAAAAAATTGCTAGTTTCACTCCTACATATCTATAATGCCATGGTTCATATTTAAACCCAGTTATTTTTTCTTTTCCTTTGGGGTATCTTAAAATAAAACCATATTTATAACAATTATTTATCATCCAATTAAACTCTTGCGATTCATCAAACTTGTGGTAATCGTTATTTGAACCCATTACATCAATTGCAAGACCTGTTTGGTGTTCAGAAAAACCTGCTTGTGCACAACAACTAGAAGTATATTTGAAATCATATTTTTCTTTATAGTCATCATATAGATTAGTTTGATATTCATAACTTCTATATGCTGAAGCAATAATTATTTTATAGTTTAAAAGGGAAGCATCATTACTTAATTTAATAAAATTATCTGCAGCTTCTTTTCTTAAATATTTATCTTTATTGGAGTTTTTTAGTGGCATTAGTATTAAATCACTGGGTATATATTCACTATTTAATTTATTAAATTTATTTACTAAAACATCCAAAGAATTTGGATTTGATATTATATTTATTTCTTTTTTTTTAATACTACAATCTCTAAAAAATAAAATAATGATGACAACAAGTAAAATAAAACTATATATTTTTTTCATATTATCACCACTAAAATATATGAAAAAAATAGTTAAAATTAACTATTTATTCTCTATAAAATATGCATAATATTCATCAAATGTAATTCCTAATTTTTTAATTTTAGTTGCAGCATCAATACCCACATATCTGAAATGCCATGATTCATAATCATAACCAGTTAAATAAGTTTTATCTTTAGGGTATCTTAAAATAAAACCATATTTGTGAGCATTTTGATCTAGCCACTTAAATTCATCTGTTTGATCAAAACTATTATTTTTAGCACCGTAAGTAATTATGTCAATTGCTAATCCTGTTTGATGCTCAGAATGTCCTGGACGAGCTGCATATGAATCAGCGCCTTCAACACCATCACGTGCTTCATATTCACTGTATAATTCTTCCTGATATTCATAAGGCCTATACCCTGAGTTAATAATTAAAGTTAAATCTTCTTCGTCAGCAGCAAGTGCCATTTCTTTAAATTTTTCTAGTACTAATTCAGTAGTTTGATTGTCATCAAATGCTAGACTTAATGGGGCATCAATAACTCCTTCAGGAATAAATGTATTATCTAAATAATAGTATTTATTTACTAAAATCAATTCATTTTTTGTAGTATCAGCTTTTTTTGTATTTGAATATGGTTCATTATTAGCTCCTACATTTACTATGGCTATAATATCATTTAGTTTTTTATCTTTGTTTTCATTATAATAATTAATATACGTATTTAAATTTTTTTCCAAAAAATATTTTTGCACAATTATGTCAGATAATATTTCAATTTTATCTTTTTTTAGAATTTCATCAATTTTTTTATCACTTAATTTTTTTATGTTTTTAATTTCTTTTTCCGTATAATTTAATTGTGATAATTTATAATCATATGTATTGTGATATTTTATGGTTTGAACTATCTTAAATGAAATAACAAATACTAATATAATTATTACTATTGTAATAATAAATGGAATTTTTTTAATTTTTCTTTTTTTCATAGCATCACCTTACACACATTATACTATTTTTTTTATTGATTTTAAAGTTTTAATTTACATTTAAATAAAATAAGTGTATATTTAAATTGTAGGGGGATAGCATGATAGATTTAGAACAAAAATTGATTGAATATTTTACAAAATCAAACAAAAAAATTTCTTTAAATGATTTGATAGAGAAATTAAAATTAGATGAAAACGAAAAAAATTGTTTGGTTAAAGTGTTACAAAATTTAGAAATACAGGGAATAATTTATACGGATAAACATGATTTATATACTTTATTTCCAGATAATTTAATTCAAGATAGACTTAAAATTGATAAAAAAGGTCGTTATTTTGTTTCACAAAATAATATATGTACATATATTGATTCAAAATATTTAAATGGTGCTTTAGTTAATGACTTAATAGTTGTTAAAAAATTAGATTATAAAATTCAATCTAAACAATATGGAATAGTTAATAAAATTGTTTCACGAGCAAATGATAATTTATTATTTGAATATTCTTATTTAAATGGTCAGTATTTTTTTAAGCCTATTGGTTTTGATATTGATTTTGATATGACATTTGATAAAAACAAATATAATTTTCCAGTAGGTACAAGAGTGAGTGTATCAATATCTAAAAAAGCAAAAAACAATAAATTCTGTGCGAAAATAAATAACATAATAGGACATAAAGATGATCCGGATTGTTACATTAAAATGAAGGCTATATGTAATGGATTTGATATTGAGTTTAGTGAGCAAACTAAAGAAGAAGTAAAAAAAATTCCTAGCTTTGTAAAAACAGAAGATTTAGAAAATAGAATAGACTTACGAGATAAGCAAATTTTTACAATAGATGGTTCTGATACAAAAGATATGGATGATGCAATAAGTTTAAATGTCAATGATCAAGGGAATTATGTATTAGGAGTTCATATAGCTGATGTCGCACATTATGTTAAACCAAACTCACATTTATTTAATGATGCATATAAAAGGGGCACAAGTCTTTATTTAGCTGGTTCTGTAATACCAATGTTACCACATGAATTATCAAATGGGATTTGTTCTTTAAATGAAGGCGTAGATAGACTTACAAAAACATGTTTAATAGAAATTAGTCCATCAGGTAAAGTAATAAAATACGCCATATTTGATAGTGTAATAAATTCAAAGAAAAAAATGACTTACGAAGAAGTAAATTCAATTTTAGATAAAGGTAATTCTGTAAAGGGATATAATGAATTTATAGATACATTATTTAAAATGAGAAATTTATCAAATGTACTTAGCACTATAAAAAAAGATAGAGGATATATTAGATTTAAAGATGAAGATATCATATTTAAAACAGATGAAAATGGATTGGTTGTAGATATAAAAGGAAGAAATCGAGGAACTTCAGAAGAAATGATAGAGAACTTTATGGTACTAGCTAATGAAATGGTGGCATCTACTTATCCAACACTTCCATTTGTTTATAGAGTTCATCCAAGTCCAAGTTTAACTTCTATAAAAGAAATTATACAATATATTAAGACACTTAATGTTAATTTTAGAATACCAAGTAATATAAGTAGTTCAAAATCAATTCAAGGATTATTAAATAAAGCAGTAAATTTTGATACATATGATATAATATCAGATGCAATATTACGAGCTATGAAAAAAGCAAGCTATTCAGCAGACAATATAGGTCATTTTGGTCTAGCACTTTCCAACTATACACATTTTACTTCCCCAATTAGAAGATTTCCTGACTTAATGGTACACACATTAATTAATAAATATAATAGTGATTTTAACGTTGACGAATTAAATGATTTATATGATTATCTGTCAAATGCATGTAAAAATTCATCGTTAAAAGAAAGACAAGCAGATGTAACAGAAAGAGAAGTTTGTAAATATAAAATTGCAGAATACATGGAAACTAAAATTGGTGAAGAGTATGAAGCATATATTTATAACGTTAGTTCAAATCACATAACAGTAAAATTAAATAATTTAATAATTGGAAAAATAAATGTTGATGAAATAGATGGTAATCCTTACTACGAACCTTCAACAAATGCAATAATAACTGATTCAAATGTATATAAGATAGGAAGAAAAATAAACGTAATTGTAAAAAGTTCTAATAAAGAAACTGGTGTTATTAAATTTAAACTAAAGAAACAAAAAGTAAAAAGCAAGATTTAATTCTTGTTTTTTGTATAATTCTACATCTTTTTCATAATCTTAATTAGAGGTGTGTTATGAAAAAAATATTTATTTTGTTTTTTGTTTTACTTTGTATTCCAATTTATGCATTTGCGGATGATTTAAATTTAGCCCCTAGTGCTGGTAGTGCGATTTTAATTGAAGCATCAACTGGAGAAATAATTTATGAAAAAAACTCTCATGAGAAATTAGCCCCTGCGTCAATGACTAAAATGATGAGTATGTTATTAATAATTGAAAATATAGAAAATGGTACTATTTCTTGGGATGATAAAGTAGTAGCTAGTAAGCGTGCATCTGATATGGGAGGATCACAAATATTACTTGAAGAAAACGAAGAAATGAGTGTAAGTGATTTATTTAAAGGTATTGCTGTAGCAAGTGGTAATGACGCAGTTGTAGCTATGGCAGAAAAAATCGGAGGTACAGTTGAAAACTTTGTTGAAATGATGAACAAACGCGCAAAAGAATTAAATTTATCTGATACAAACTTTAAAAATCCACACGGATTGGATGAAGAAAATCATTATTCGTCTGCTCATGACATGGCAATGATTGCAAAAGAACTAGTAAAACATAAAAAAGTTTTAGAGTATACTTCAATTTATGAGGATTATTTAAGAGAAGGAACTGATAGAAAATTATGGCTTGTAAATACAAATAAACTTGTTAGATTTTATAATGGAGTAGATGGACTTAAAACGGGATATACTAAGACTGCTGGATATTGTCTAACAGCTACAGCTACAAAAAACGATATAAGATTTATTGCTGTAGCAATGAATGAACCTGATAGTAAAACAAGAAATGCTGAAATTACTTCAATGTTAGATTATGGATTCGCACAGTATAAATCCACAAAACTGTTATCAAAAGATGAAATAATAAAAGAAGCAGAAGTAGATACGGGAAAAACTAAATATGCTAAAGTAGTGCCTATCGAAGATGTTTATGTTGTTAGAAAAAATACGGAAAAAGATGGCAAAGTAACATATGATGTAAAATTAAACAAAATAAAAGCTCCAGTAAAAAAAGGTGAAATAGTAGGTCAAATTATAGTTAAACTAAATAATAAAGAATATAAAAAAATCGATTTAACAGTAAAAGAGCAGATAAAAAAAGCAAATGTAATTGATCTATATCTTAGATATTTAAAAGATATGTTAACAGGAGATATTAAATTTTAAATCTAGTTTTACTAGATTTTTATTATATTTATAAAATTATTACAAACAATATTACTGGTGATAAAATGATTAATGATTATGAGATAAAAATAGAAAATGGAAAACAAGTATTATATCTTTATTTAAATTTCAATTATGAATTTTCATCATTTAATTTTCAAAATAAAATGATTGATATAAAAGACTATATAAAAGAATTTATTAACAAAAATAAAATAGCTTTTACGGGTACAACAGTTGCCTTAATAGCAAGTGGAATATTAATTGGAAATATTAATTTAAAAGATGATTTTAGATATACATACATCAAAAATATACCATTTAATAATCAAATTGAAATAGTAGAAAATATAAAATTAAATGAAGAAAACGATATAAAAATAAATGATCAAAATGAAAATACAAATATTAAAGAAGAAATAACAAATAATGAAAAAATATCAACAAATAATATAGATAGCAATCAAAATATTAACAATTTAGAAAATAATTATAATCAAGAAACACAGTATTACGAAGAAGAAAATAATCAATTCTATGTCACAGTTAATAGAGGCAATGGTGATGTAATAAATATAGAATTAGAAAATTACTTAATTGGAGTAGTAGGTGCCGAAATGCCAGCATCTTTTAACATAGAAGCACTTAAAGCACAAGCAGTTATAGCTCGCACTTATGCTTTAAAATCAATTTCTAGGAATCAAATTTTAACTGATAATGAATCCACTCAAAGTTATAAAGATGATAATGAATTAAAAAATCTGTGGGGCAATAATTATTATGTGTATTATGATAAAATAAAAGAATCTGTAGATTCAACAAGAGGCATGTACCTAACTTATAATGGAACATATATAGATGCAGTATATCATTCAACTAGTAATACAAAAACTGAAGATTCAATAAATGTTTGGGGAAATTATTACCCTTATTTAGTTAGTGTTGATAGTCCATATGATTCATTTAATCCTACATATTTAAAAACAGTTTTTATATCATATGAAGAATTATCAAATAAAATTGGAATGGAAATAAATATTAATACTGAATTTAACATACAAGGATATACCTCAGGTGGTAGAGTGGCATCAATTTTAATAAGTGAAAAGCAATATACAGGCGTTGAATTTAGAAGTTTATTTAAATTACGTAGTGCGGATTTTGAAATTGAAAAATTAGAAAATGGAATAAACGTTACAACTAGAGGATATGGGCATGGAGTTGGAATGAGCCAATATGGCGCAAACGGAATGGCAAAAAGTGGATATAATTTTATAGATATTTTAAAACACTATTATAAAGGCGTAAGTATAACTAGTTTTAAATAAAAAATACTAAAAATACTGTATAATCTTTTTTTTAAATTGTATAATTGTTGTAGAATAATAAGGTGGTAATATGAATAAAACAAAAATAATAGCTACAGTTGGTCCAGCAAGCCAAGATAAGGATACATTAAGACAATTTTTTATAAATGGCGTAGATATAATAAGATTAAATATGGCTTTTTGCTCATATGATTTTTGTAAAAAAATTATTTCAATTATAGATGAATTAAATTACGAAATGAAAAAAAACATTTCTATAATGCTTGATATAGAAGGACCACATGTTAGAACTTTTAATTTTCAAGGTGGATCTGCATACTTTAAATTAGGTGAAACAGTAAGGGTTAGCAAAACACCTGTTATAGGTGATTGTACTACATTTTCTGTTAATTATTTCGGATTTATTGATGACGTTAAATGTCATGATGTAATAAAATTAAATAATGGAGCAGTTCAATTAGAAATTACAGATAAAGATTCAAATTATTTAACTTGTACAGTTGTAAAAGAAGGAATTGTTTATGATAAATCTATAGTAAACGTTCCAGATTCAAAATTAAATATTCCTTTTTTAAGTGAAAATGATAAAAAAAATATTGTATTTGCACATGAAATGAATGTAGATTTTTTAGCGCTTTCTGGTGTTACTTCATCGGAAGATGTTCTTTTAGTAAATGACATGCTTATAGAACTTGGTAATGATCATTTAGGAATAATTGCAAAAATAGAAAATGAAAAAGGCGTAGAATTTATAGATGAAATAATAAAAGTAAGTGACGGTATTATAGTATCTAGAGGTGATTTAGGTGCTGAAGTACCACTTGAGAGAGTTCCAGGAATTCAAAAATCAATAGTAAGTAAATGTCATAATGTAGGTAAAGTAAGCATAGTTGCTGCTCAAATTTTATCATCAATGGAAAATAGTTCAAGTCCAACGAGAGCTGAGGTAAGTGATGTAGCAAATGCAGTTATTGATGGAGTAGATGCAATTATTTTAAGTGGTGAGACAACAATAGGTAAGTTTCCTGTAGATACTCTAAAAACAATTGAGAGAATTATACATGCATCAGAACATGATATAAATTATATTGATTTATTAGATAAAGCAATAAGATCTGAAAGCATAGATACAACAGGTTGTATTGCAATTAGTGTAGTAGAAACAGCTAACAGATTGAAATGTAAAACGATAGTTACTCCTACAATCAGTGGACAAACAGCAAAAAAAATAAGCAGATTTAGACCGAGTTGTCCAATATTAGCTCTTTCACCAGATATAAATACTATAAAAAATTTAAACATTTATTTTGGAATTTATCCAGTATTTATTCAAGAATTAAAAACTTTTGATAAAATGATGAATGAGTCAAAAGGGGTTGCATTATCACTTTTTGATATTGATATAGATGATAGAATAATAATAACCGGGGGCTATCCATTTAAAACCACAAAATATACCAATTTTATGAAAATTGAAGATTTTAATGAATAGGTGATACTATGTATAATTTAGGTGAACAATTCAAAATAAATATGAGTAATGCATTAGCAAATCCTAAAAATATTGTTCAGGGTAAATTTTTTAGATTTACAGTACTAAGCGAAAGACTAATACGTCTAGAATATAGTGGGAATGGTAAATTTACTGATGCCCCAACACAAATAGTTCTAAATCGTAATATGGAACCGGTGGCATTTGAAGCTCAGGAAGATGATAAATATTTAATTATTACAACTAGCTTTTTTAAATTAACATATGAAAAAGAAAGAAAGTTTGCTGGCACTAGTTTTAATCAAACAAAAAATTTGAAAATAGATTTATTAAATACACAAAAATTTTGGTATTATAATCATCCAGAAGCTAGAAATTATAGATCTCCTGGTTATTCACTTGATAACAATAATAAAAATTATGATAAAGGATTATATTCTCCAGATGGTTTTACAAGTTTAGATGATTCTAATTCATATGTATTTGATGAAAATGGGTGCTTAAATGAACGAACTAATTCTGAAATTGATATTTATGTATTCATGTATATGAATGATTTTGAAGGATGCTTAAATGATTACTTTAATATAACTGGATATCCAGCATTAATACCTAGATATGCACTTGGAAATTGGTGGAGTAGAGATACAGCTTACGATGATTTAAAATTAAAAGGATTAGTTGATAAATTTAATGAAAAACATATACCTGTATCTATTTTGTTATTAAGTCATGATTGGCATTTAAGAAACGTGAAAAATAATATTACAACAGGTTTTACGTGGAATAAGAATTACTTTAAATATCCTAGTAGCATGATAAATTATATGCATAAAGTAAATATTCATATGGGACTATCAATAAACCCTTTTGAAGGATTTTATGATTTTGAAGAATACTATGAACAAATGAAAAAATATTTAGCGCCTGATAAGAATGGCGTAATACCTTTTGATGTTCTTGATTATAAAACATTAGATGTTTATTTTAAGATGTTAATACATCCCCTTGATAACATGGGAGTAGATTTTTATTTCTTAGATTATGATAATATAAGTGATAGAATGAATTTAGGAAGATTAAATCATTATCACTTTTTAGATACAAAAAAAGATTTTAACAAAAGACCAATGACTTTATCTAGAAATTCATCATTAGTAACACATAGATATCCCGTATTATATTCTGGTAAAACAATAGTTGGATGGGATACTTTAAAACTAATTCCATATTTTAACAATATGGCGGTAAATAATGGTGTATCATTTTGGGCACATGATATAGGTGGATTTTATAAAGGTGTTGAAGATAATGAATTGTATACAAGGTTTATTCAATTAGGTACATTCAGTCCGATTATGAAACTTGGTTGTGATAGTGGAAAGTATTATAAAAGAGAACCTTGGAGATGGGGAATAAAAACTTATACAATAGTAAAGGATTATTTAACTTTACGTCACAAATTAATCCCATATTTATATACTGAAAGTTACAAATATTATAAATATGGTAAACCAATTATAAAACCATTATATTATAACTATAAAGAATTTTATGATGATGTAAATTATAGAAATGAATACTATTTTGGATCTGAATTATTTGTCGCACCTATTTTAAAGAAAAAAGAATATATTATGAATAGAGTAATACACAAGTTTTTTGTTCCAGATGGTGTATGGTATGATTTTTTCACAGGTAAAAAATTTCCTGGAGGGAGAGCGTATGTATCATTTTTCAACGATGAAGATTATCCAGTATTCGCAAAAAGTGGTTCAATTTTAGTCTTTGGTGATAACGAAAATATAAATGATACAAATGTTCCGAAGAATCTAGAAATACAAATTTTTCCTGGCCACAGCAATACTTATAATTTATATGAGGATGACGGAGTTACAAATATGTATGAAAAAGGATCTTATTTAGTAACTTCTATAGATTATAACTACTTGCCTAATAATTACACAGTTATAATTAGGGCAGTTGAGGGAAGAAGTAATATTGTTCCTGAAAATAGAAATTACAAATTTAGATTCAGAAATACTAAAAAAGCAGAAGATGTAATTTTATACTTTAATGAAACTAAAATTGATTGCACATCATATATTGATGGAACAGATTTTGTTGTTGAAGCAAAAAATATTAGAACAGATGGACAACTTACACTTAACTGTAAAGGTAAAGACATAGAAATAGATGCAGTTCGTTTAATAAACGAAGATATTGGATCAATTATTTCTGATTTACAAATTGAAACAGAGATGAAAATGAAGATTGACGAAATAATGTTTAGTGATTTACCAATTAATAAAAAAAGAATTAATATACGAAAACTCCAAAGAAAAGGTTTAGAGAAAAAATTTGTTAAATTATTCTTAAAATTACTTGAATATGTTAAACAAGTGTAATATAATATCTTAAAAGACGTTGAAGAAGAGTAGTAATAATGATGTTAATTAAAGAGAGAAAGTGTTTTGGTGTAAACTTTCATTAACTAGTTATGAACTTGCTTTGGAGTTTCTATAAAGACGTATAACCGCGTTAAGGTATTAAGATAATAGAAATTATTATGAAATAAGGTGGTACCACGATTTATTCGTCCTTATACTTCATAATAATTTTTTTTAAAAAAGGAGGAAAAATGAAAGAACTAATTTTTACATTTTTTATTACATTTATTTTAATTTATTTATTATATTTAATATTTGTTGTATTTAGAAAAAAGAAACAAAATAAAATTAAAAAAAGTACTGAAATAATGTTTATAAAAAAACGATATAAGTTAAATTTAAATGGCATAAGTAATAAAAAAATAGCATTAGATGTAGCATTTTGTAATGCTTTAATTATTTCGCTTACTTTAGCGCTTATGACACTGATAAATAATTTTATTCTTCAAATATTAGTTGGATTTATAATATTAATTGTACTAATTTTAATAGTATATTCTATTTTAGGTAACGAGTATAGAAAAGAGGAAAAGAGAAATGTATAATTTTAAAGAAATTGAAAAGAAATGGCAAGAATATTGGGATAAAAATGAAACTTTTAAGGCGATTAACGGTTCAGATAAAAAGCCATATTATGTTTTAGTTGAATTTCCATATCCAAGTGGATCAGGCTTACATGTAGGACATGTTAGAAGTTATACAGCACACGATGCTATGGCAAGAATGAAAAGAATGAAAGGTGAAAATGTTTTATTTCCAATGGGATTTGATGCCTTTGGAGCACCAGCAGAACAATATGCGATAAAAAATCATATTCATCCTAGCCAAGCAGTAAAAGAAAACATCAAAACATTTAAAGGACAAATGAAAAAGATGGGATTCTCTTTTGACTGGTCTAGAGAATTTTCTACAACAGATCCTGAATACTATAAATGGACACAATGGCAATTTTTACAATTTTATAAACATGGAATGGCTTACAAAGAAAAAATGCCTGTTAATTGGTGCCCTAATTGTAAAATAGTTTTGTCTAACGAAGATAGCCAAGGTGGTGTTTGTGAAAGATGCGGTTCTAAAGTTGTTCAAAAAGAAAAAAGTCAATGGATGCTTAGAATGAGCAATTATGCCGAAGATTTATTAAAAGGATTAGACGATACAAATTTTGCTGATAAAGTTAAACTTGGTCAAATTAATTGGATTGGAAAATCAAGCGGAGTAGAAGTAGATGTTGATATAGTTGGTGGTGGTAAATTCTCTATATTTACAACTTGTATTGAGACTATATATGGAATAACTTTCTTTGTAATTGCTCCAGATGGTAAACTTATAAAAGAGTTGATGCCAAGAGTTGAAAATAAAGAAGAAGTAAATGCATATATTGAAGAAACTTTACTAAAATCAAATATGGATAGAACAGAATTAAATAAGGGTAAAACAGGAGTGTTAGTAAAAGGTATTAAAGCTATAAATCCTGTAACAAAAGAAGAAGTCCCAATATATTTAGGCGATTTTGTACTTGGAAGTTATGGAACAGGAGCTGTAATGGCAGTTCCAGCACATGATCAAAGAGATTATGAATATGCAAAAGCACATAATATCAAAATGATAAAAGTAATAGACGGGGAAGGTATTGATTTAGATAATTCTGCATATGAAAAAGATCAATATTTAAAAACCGATTCAAAACTTGTTAATAGTGATAAATTTTCAGGTTTAAGTGTAATTGAAGCAAAAGAAGAAATTACTAAATATTTAGAGGAAAAAGGAATCGCACGTAGAGTAAATAATTATAAAATGAGAGATTGGATTTTTTCAAGACAAAGATTTTGGGGAGAACCAATTCCAATGATATATTGTGAAAAATGTGGATGGGTTCCAATGGATGAAAAAGATTTACCTTTATTACTTCCAAATGTTGTTGAATATGAACCGACAGATAATGGTGAGAGTCCACTTGCAAAAATTACTGATTGGGTTAATTGTAAATGCCCAAAATGTGGTGAAGACGCAAAAAGAGAAACAGATACTATGCCACAATGGGCAGGTTCAAGTTGGTATTTCTTGAGATTTATGGATCCGCATAATGATCATGAATTTGCTTCTATGGATGCAATGAAATATTGGAACAAAGTTAATTGGTATAATGGGGGTATGGAACATACAGCTAGACATTTATTATATGCAAGATTCTGGGTTCAAATGTTATACGATTATGGATTTGTACCAAATCGTGAAATGATTGATACTCGTGTAAGTCATGGAATGATTTTAGGACCAGATGGATTAAAAATGAGTAAATCAAAAGGTAATGTAATTAATCCAGATGATATTGTAAATGAATATGGTGCGGATACATTAAGAGTATATGAAATGTTTATAGGAGATTATCAACAAGACGCCGCATGGAATATAGATTCATTAAAAGGCTGCAAAAGATTTTTAGATAGAATATTTAAATTAAAAGAAAATATTATTGATTCAAATAATTATACCGATGAATTTTTAGTAAATAGTACTATAAAAAAAGTAGAAAATGATATTTTAACTCTTAAATTTAATACAGCAATTTCTTCACTTATGATCATGGTAAATGAATATGAAAAGCAAAAAACAATTACAAAAGCAGACTATTCTATTTTATTAACATTACTTAATCCTTTCGCGCCTCATATAACTGAAGAATTAAACGAACAAATTGGAAATGATCCTATTTGCAATAATACTTGGCCAACTTATGATCAATCAAAATTAGTTAAAGATAAATTCGAAATGGTTGTACAAGTAAATGGAAAAGTAAGAGGTAAAATTGAAGTGTCAAGTGATTTTACTAATGAAGAAATGGAACAAACAGCCTTAAGTTTGGATAATGTGAAAAAACATATAGAAAATAAAAAAATAGTTAAAATAATAACAATTCCTAAAAAAATAGTAAATATAGTTGTAAAATAAAAAAAATATGTTATAATATTCCAGCAAAAGAGGTGTACAAATGAAAAGTATGTTTAAACAAATTTTAGCGGCATATTTTGAACCAAATGATTATTCTATTTTAGATAGTAGTCAAATAGTAAATGATTTAGGTACTATACTTGGTGATGACATAATATATGGAACACTTAAAAATGATGATAGATATTTGATTGATTATATAAATAATTATGCTCACAAAAATAATTTAGGCCAAATAATAGTTAATAACATTTATAAACTTATAAATTTAGAGTTAAAATTGGCAGAATGTAAAAATGTTCAATCAAAACAAAAACAATTGCATTATGAACTTACAAGTAAAAGAGACATTAAAAAGTTAGATGAAAATAACAAAAAATTTTATAATAAATTAATAAATGACTGTGATTATTTCTTGTCTGATATGGATAAAATAACAATATATGATAAAGAAATGAATGTTTCCGAGTTAACTGATTATCAAAAATTATGTATCATGTTTGAAATAACCAATTCATCAATTATTTATTATCATAAAACTTGTAATGCAGTTTATGATTTTACAACAAAAACAATTTGTAAAAATATATTAGGAAAAACTGATATAAATTCAAAAAACCGATCTAAATAGATTGGTTTTTTTTAAAAATATAGTATAATTAAATTGGAGGTTATGGTATGTTTGATGTAGTAATAGTAGGTGCTGGTCCAGCGGGACTTTTTACAGCATATGAATTAATAACTAAAAATAAAAATTTGAAAGTAGCTTTAATTGATAAGGGATTTCTTTCAAGTACTAGAAAATGTATAATGAATAAAACTGGTAAATGCGCAAATTGTAGTCCTTGTAATATTTTATCTGGCTTTGGTGGCGCCGGAACATTTTCTGATGGTAAATTGAATTTTACACCTAAAATAGGTAAATCAGATTTATTTAAATATTTGAGTATTTCTGATGCAAATAGAATAATAGATGAAACAGAACAAATTTTCAACAAATTTAAAATGGATAGTAAAGTTTATCCTACAAATATGGATGAAGCATATGAACTAAAAGAAAAAATAGCAAAAGTTGGGGCAGATTTATTAATAATTAAACAAAAACATTTGGGTTCAGATAAATTACCAAAATATATTGAAGATTTTACTAATTATTTAAAAGAAAAAAATATTACAATTTTTGAAAATTGTACAGTATTAGATGTAGAAAAAGAAAATAATAATTCTTTTAAAGTAAAATATCAAAATAAAAAAACTGAAAAAGAAATAACAGCAAAATATGTAGTAGTGGCACCAGGTAGAACTGGGGCAAAATGGGTTCAACAATTAGCTGATAAATATAATATTCCGTATGTATCACAAAGCATTGAAATAGGTGTTAGAGTAGAAGTACGAAAAGAAATACTAAAAAGCATTTGTTCAGTTATTTATGATCCAACAATATTTATAAAAACAAGTACATATAATGATCAAATTAGGACGTTTTGTACTAATCCAGAAGGATTTGTTGCAAAAGAAAACTATTATGGATATATATGTGTAAATGGGCATGCATTAAAAGATATAAAATCAAATAATTCTAATTTTGCATTTATATCAAAAGTAAATTTAACAGATCCTACAACAAATACTAGGGAATATGGTGAATGTATTGCAAAAATTGCTAATACATTAGGTACAGGTAAACCAATAGTACAAACATTAAGAGATTTAAAAAATGGTAGAAGATCTAATATGGATAAAATAAAAAAAGGATTTATCGAACCTACGTTAAAAGATTGTATAGCAGGTGATTTAGCGCTTGTTCTACCTCATAGAATAATTAAAAATATATTAGAGGGACTTGAAGTTTTAGATAAAATAATACCAGGTGTAAATAATGGTGAAACATTATTGTATGGACCTGAAATAAAATTTTTTAGTAATGAAATTATAACTGATAATAATATGAAACTTGAAGATTTAAATATGTATTTCATTGGTGATGGTTCAGGTAAATCAGGCAATATTGTTACAGCAGCTGCAACTGGATTAATTGCGGCAAGAGATATCATAAAGAGGATAGAAAATGAATGATTTATATAAGTATGAAAATGAATTATATGCAAATAATATTAAATACATAGGTGGTGTAGATGAAGTTGGACGAGGTCCATTAATAGGACCTGTTGTAGCAGCATGTTGTGTTTTACCTAAAGATTTTTATTTAGAAGGATTGACTGATTCAAAAAAATTAAGTGAGAAAAAAAGAAATATATTTAATGAATATATAAAAGAACATGCTATTTGTTATGGAATAGGTGTAATAGAACCAGATATAATAGATAAAGTAAATATATATGAAGCAACAAAATTAGCAATGTATGATGCAATAAACCAAGTAAGAAAAAAAATAAATTTAGATCATGTATTAATAGATGCTATGCCACTAGATTTAGATATTCCATCAACATCAATTATAAAAGGAGATTCTAAAAGCATTAGTATAGCTGCTGCAAGTGTACTTGCTAAAGTTTATAGAGATAATCTACTTATAGAACTTGATAAAAAATATCCTATGTATGGTTTTGCTTCCCATAAAGGCTATCCTACAAAAAAGCATGTAGAAGCAATAAAGAAATATGGTTTAATTGATGGATATAGAAAAACTTATGGACCAGTAAAAGAAATAATAGGTGATAAAAATGAATTATAACTTTCAAAAAAATGGGTTTTTAAAAAATGAAAATATAGAAAAAAATACTGTTAAATTTAACAGTATTAGAAAAACCCCTGAACAAATAAAAGTAGAAATGATTAAACTAAAAAACAATAATGGGCATATTGTAAGTAATGTTTCAAAAAATGATAAACCTGTTGAACAAGAAAACTATTATAAATCAAGAATAGATGCTATTAAAAATATAAGGAAAAAATGAAAGTAATAAAAATACCTGTAGGTTTATTACAAGCCAATTGTTATTTAGTTATTAATAAAGATAAAATTTTAATTGTAGATCCTGGAAGTGAATTTGATAAAATTCAATCAAAAATAAAAGAATTAAATGTAAAACCAATAGGAATACTTATAACACATAGCCATTTTGATCATATTGGTGCATTAAAACAATTTGAAGATTTATATAATATACCAATTTGCAATCACAAAAATAGAATTGAATTTGATGATTTTAAATTTAAAATTATAGATACTGAAGGTCATACTTCAGATTCAGTCACATTTTATTTTTATGAAAATTCTTTTATGTTTACTGGAGACTTTTTATTTAAAGAAACAATTGGTAGAACAGATTTAGAAACATCAGATGCAGAACAAATGAAAAAAAGTATAGCAAAAATAAAACAATTGCCAATCGATACTATAATTTATCCAGGACATGGTGAAAATAGTACTTTAGAGCATGAATTAAAAAATAATTTTTTTCTATTTTAAAAAAAACATATACTTTTGTGTTTTTTTTTGATATTATATTAATGTAAGATAGATAGTTGTATCTAGTAAGGAGAATAAAAAGATGGTAGATAATTTATTAGAAAAAATAAGCGAATTGCCAGATTATGTATATTATTGTGGAATCGCTGTGATAGCGTTGACAGGAGTTTTAATAATTCTTACAACATATCGGATTTTTAAAAAAGGAGGAAAACCGGTAATACTATGCATAATTCCAATTGTAAATATTATTGCTGCAATTGTAGTTTCGTCTAAATTAAAAAGACAAGAAAAAATGCAAACAGTAGAACCAACAAAAAATGTTGAAAGTGTACAACCAATTAATTCAGTTAATCCAGCATTGAATTCGGTTAACATACCAGATGCTGCACAAGTACAAAGTATGGTCGAAGAAAAAGAAGGACAAAATACTTTTGGCTTCCAACAACAATCAAATAATGGAGGAAGTAATATGCAAAATAATGAACAAAATATAACAAATAACGCGTTTGATTTTAAACCAATTCAACCAACAAATATAAATGATATGCAAACACCAGCTGCACCAGTAGAAAATCCATTTGGAGCACCAAGTGTAGAACCAACGCCAACTGCTCCAGTAGAAAATCCATTTGGAGCACCAAGTGTAGAGCCAGTGCCAGCTGCACCAGTAGAAAATCCATTTGGAGCACCAAGTGTAGAACCAACGCCAACTGCTCCAGTAGAAAATCCATTTGGAGCACCAAGTGTAGAGCCAGTGCCAGCTGCTCCAGTAGAAAACCCATTTGGGGCACCAAGTATAGAGCCAGCGCCAGCTGCACCAGTAGAGAATCCATTTGGAGCACCAAGTATAGAGCCATCGCCAGCAGCACCAGTAGAAAATCCATTTGGAGCACCAAGTATAGAGCCATCGCCAGCAGCACCAGTAGAGAATCCATTTGGAGCACCAAGTGTAGAACCAACGCCAGCAACTCCAGTAGAAAATCCATTTGGAGCACCAAGTATAGAGCCAGTGCCAGCTGCACCAGTAGAGAATCCATTTGGAATGCCAAGTGTAGAACCAACACCAGCAGCACCAGTAGAGAATCCGTTTGGAATGCCAAGTGTAGAACCTGCGCCAGCAGCTCCAGTAGAAAATCCATTTGGAGCACCAAGTGTAGAACCAGCGCCAGCAGCTCCAGTAGAAAATCCGTTTGGAATGCCAAGTGTAGAACCAGCGCCAGCTGCTCCAGTAGAAAATCCATTTGGAGCACCAACAACACAAGAAAACAATACAATACCTGATCCATTTGGTATCTTAAACAATTTTAATCAAAATCAATAAAAATATAGGCTCTAAAAACTTCAGTGGGAAAAAATAAAGAATAGTCTCCGAACTTCAGTGGGGTCTATAAGTATATTAAATCTACAAGTTTTATTGGGGCACGTGGTAGAAAAAACTACAACTTTTAGTGGGGTTGTAGTTTTTT
>JAFUCZ010000034.1 GCA_017459425.1 Bacilli bacterium | reverse complement strand
TATTGAATTTAAACAAAAGGATCAAGATGAACTCACTAAAGTTCGTCCTTTCGTTTAAATTCAACACTAAACGGCCCCTTTTGAATTCCAAAATTAAGCTCTCGTTTTGTGAAAAACGGGAAGTTAAATAAATTTTTTACGAAGTTTAATAAATTTCTCATTTTTCTATTGACAAGTAGGGGGGGGGTTGTGATATAATGTGTTTGTAAAATAGAGGAGGAATTATGAGAGAAAGAAACAAAAACATCCTACTAGGAGTACTTGTAGTAGGAATAGTATCAATGACAGTAGTCTTTGCAGCACTATCCCAAAATTTAAATATTAATGGGCGTGCAAAAGTACAAAATTTAGATAGTAGTTGGAATATTCATTTCGCACACATATCAGATACAGCAAACGAAGTAAAGAATTATGAATATGCAACAACTACAGGAACACTAGATTTAAGTAACAATGATACAACAGTTACAGTACCACATGTTACACTTAAGGCACCAGGAGATAAAGTAGAATACAGATTTAAAGTAGTAAACGAAGGAGAAATAACAGGATATATTAATGAACTAACAAATATCGGAATAGGTAAAATAACTTATGCTGTAGGAGAAACATTAACTGCAGAACAAAGAACATCTTTCCAAAGCGATATACAAGTAACATTAACATATAATGATCAATCAAAAACAGCTTTAGCATATAATGATGAATTAGAACAAAATGAAGAAAAAGAATTAATACTAACAATACAATACATCAAAAGAGAAACAGAACAAGTATTACCAACAAGTGATGTAACATTTACAAACATTACAGCAAGTATAACATATGGACAAGATGAAACAAGTAAATCAGGAAGTGGAACAAGTCCATCAGCACCTAAAGTTGAAGATTTGGCAAATTATACAATGGATGCAATGTGTCCAGGATGTGTGTTTGCACAAAATGCTAAAACACAAAAAATAGGACAATCATTAACAGTAGAAACAACAAATAATTATTCTGGATATAGTGATGGAGAAGCATTCTTGGGATATATACTTAATGGAACAACAATAGAAAGAGCATTTGTATGTGGAATAGAAAATGGAGAGGCATTCTGCTTAGAAGGATATGATAGATCAAAATATAGTGATAATATAGATATATTGAATCATTTCTTCCCAAGTTGTAATGCAGATTCTAGTAGTTCTTACGCTAACTGCTATGGGTCTTCGATTTCCCACGTGTTTGCGAATGGTACCGGCGGTGTTCACACCTATGCCAGTAGTCGCGACTGCACCATGGACCGTGACGGCAACGCGAATTGCGGGTAGGCCTCGCCCGAGCGTATCTAGTATCTTGAATCTAAAATTATATGTAGAAAGGACTTTATTAAGTCCTTTTTATGTGCTTAATATGATGTAGTGTAACATAAATAATATTAATTGAAGTTGCAATAATTAATCCCCACATACCTATATGTAAATATGAAAGTGAAAATAAAAGAATAACTTTAATAATTGATCCTATAATAGTAGCATTCATAGCACTTACTGATTTATTCATAGCTTGCATAGCGCTAGTTAAAGGAGATTGTATATAATGAAGTATACAAATAGGAGCTAGAACTTTTAAATATGTTACACCTTCGTTTGTGTTATAAATAAATTTAAGTAATTGCTCTGGAAATATTTCAAAAATAATTGTTGCAGGTATTCCAATAAGAAGTGAAAAAAATATTGCTTCTTTTATTTTTTTGTATGTTTCTTTATATTTTTTTCTAGAATAGAGTTTACTTACTTCAGGAATCAATGCTTGTGATATAGCCATTGTAAAAAATGAAGGTAGCAATAATAAAGGCATAACATATCCATTAATTATTCCATATTCATTTATGATAAAGGAATTGCTATAACCAATTTTAATAAGTACAAAAGTAATTATAATTGGTTCAAAAAAATAACTGATACTTCCTATTAATCTACTTCCAGTTGTAGGTATACTTATTTCTAATATATCTTTAGCGTTACTTAAATGTAATTTAAAATCTGTTTTTTTAATATTAAATTTTTTAGGTAAAAAGAAAAACAAAACAAAAATAGAAGTGAGTTCACTAAAAATATTTGAAATTACTATAAATGCTACAGCATATTCGATTTTATTAAATAGTTTTACACCAACTGCAATTATAATAAGTCTTACTAAATCTTCAGTTATATTTGATACTACATGTGGTATCATTTTTTCTTTACCAAAAAAATATCCTCTTAAAATAGATGAAATACTTATAAATGGTAAAACTAAACCAGTACATATTAATGCATAATAGCATCTTTTATCATGAAGTAAATTAGTGGCAATATATTTACTAAAGATTAGCATAATTATGATAATTACAATATTAATAATAATTGTAACTGGAATTATAGAAAAAACTAAGTTTTTATTATTTCTATTATCTTCTGCAACAAGCTTTGATATAGCTACAGGAAGACCTAGTTGAGATAAAGTAATTAGTAGCATAAAAGTAGGTGTAATAAGCATATAAAGACCAATACCTTCAGTTCCAAGAGCTCTAGTTGTCACAATTTTAATTAGCATTCCAAGTATTTTTGTAATAAAACCACCCAGTATTAAAATAAGAGTCGATTTAATAAATTTGTTTTTTTTCATAAAATCACCTTTAAAAATGTTTATTTTTCATATATAATATATATGTAACAAAATTTTTTTTATTATCGGAGTGATGTTATGGACTATGATTTCAATTCTTTAGATGAATTAAAAACTAGGATTAAACCAGCTTTAAGTACAAAGGTTAGAGAAATGAATAGAATCGGGTACCCTTTCATAGAAGAAGATGATATATGGAATTATCTAAAAAATACTAAATGGAAAAATGATTATAATTTATCACTTTATCAAATGGTTACAGACATTTTAAATGTCGAAAATATTAAAATTGCAAATTATTTACAAGAAAAATTAAAAAAGAAAAACAATTAGGAGGAGTTATGAAAAAGAAATCTGGAATTTTAAAAGGTATTATGTATGTAATAGTACTTTTACTTTTAGTTGGTAGTTTTTTTCCAACATTACTTAAAAATTTAAAATTTGGACTTGATTTAAAAGGTGGTTTTGAAGTTTTATATGAAGTAGAAAGCATTGATGGTGATCTTACTAGTGATATGGTAACTAACACATATAAAACAATGTTAAAAAGAATTGATGTGTTAGGTGTTAGTGAACCAAGCATTACTGTAGAAGGAGATAATAGAATCCGTGTACAACTTGCGGGTGTTACAAATGAAGAAGAGGCACGTGATTTACTTAGTCGTGCAGCAAGTTTAACATTTAGAGATACAAAAGATAACTTACTTATGACTAGTAGTGTACTAGGTGGAGCAAGTGTTGGAACTGATCAAAAAGGAAGACCTGCAGTATCACTTAGTGTAAAAAACAAAAGAGAATTTTTTAATGCTACTAAAAAGGTAAGTACAATGGATGATAACCGAATAGTTATTTGGCTTGATTTTGAAGAAGGCGTTAACAGTTTTTCTAGTGAAGAAAGTAACTGTGGATCTCTTTCAAATTCTAAGTGTTTATCAGTAGCTACTGTTTCACAAGGCTTTTCAAGTGATGTTATAATTCAAGGTAATTTTGAAAAAGAGGAAGTTACTAGCTTAGTTGAATTAATTAATTCTGGTAGTCTTCCAACAAAACTTGTTGAAATTTCATCAAAAAATGTTGAAGCTTCATTTGGACAATCTTCACTAGATAAAACATTTTTTGCAAGTATTATAGGAATTATAGGAATAATTTTAGTAATGGTTTTACTTTATAGATTCTCAGGACTTATATCTAGCATTGGTATTTTAGTTTATACGTTTACTGTATTTTTAGTGTTCTGGGTAATTGGTGGCGTATTAACATTGCCTGGTATTGCTGCAGCAATCATTGGAGTAGGTATGGCAATAGACGCAAATGTAATTACATATTCTAGAATTAAAGATGAACTTAAAAACGGTACTAAACTTCAAATGGCATATAAATTAGGAAATAAGAATGCATTATCAAGTATTCTTGATTCAAATATAACAACTTTAATTGTAGCTATAATACTATTTATATTTGGTGAAAGTAGTATTAAAGGTTTTGCTACTATGTTAATAATTAGTATTGTTGTTACATTATTAATTACTGTTTTACTTACTAGATATGTTTTATCGTTATTTGTTAAAACAAAAATGTTTGATGATAAATTAAATTTATTTATTGGTTATAAAACTAAAAAAGAAAAATTCCAAAAATTTAATTTTATGAAAACAAAGAAATATTTCATAAGTTTTTCATGCATTATAATAATTATTGGTGCTATAGCACTTGGAATGAAGGGCTTAAATCTTGGAATTGATTTTAAAGGTGGTACATCAATAAATGTTAAGTCAGAAAATACTCTTAAAATAAAAGATTTAAAAAGTGACATAAAAGAATTAAATTATAAAATGGATAGCATAAGTAAAGAAGCAGATGGATCATATTCAATTGTTTTAGAAGATAATTTAACTAAAGATCAAATAAATGAAACAAAGAATTATTTTTCAGATAAATATCAAGCATCTACTGATATTGGAGTAGTATCAAATGTAGTTAAAAGAGAATTAATAAAAAATGCGATTTTATCACTTTTAATTGCAAGTTTAGGTATAATTATATATATTTCATTTAGATTTAAATTTAGCTATGCATGTGGGGCTATTATATCACTTTTACACGACGTATTTATTGTAATCGCATTATTTAGTGTTTTACGTCTTCAAGTATCAACTATATTTATTGCAGCTATATTATCAATTATCGGATATTCTATTAACGACACTATAGTTATATTTGATAGAATAAAAGAAAATATCAAATTATTATATAATAATAGAATAAAGAAAAAAGAAGAATTAGAAAATGCTGTAAATGTTAGTTTAAAACAAACTTTTGCACGAAGCATTATTACAACAATAACAACATTAATTCCAGTAATTGCTTTAATAATATTTGGAAGTCATGAAATAATTAACTTTAATATAGCGCTTCTAATAGGATTAGTTGCAGGTTCTTATTCTTCAATATTTATTGCAAGTCAAATATGGTTACTTATTGAATCAAAAAATATAGGTAAGAAACAAAAGAAAAATACATCTAAAGAAATTGAAGAACTTACAGTAAAAGGTATAAATTCATAAAAGACTAATTTTAGTCTTTTTTCTATTTTTTTATAGAAAAAAATATGGTAAAATAAAATTATACAGGAAGTGGTTTTATGACCAAGAAAATTTTTGATAATGATTATTCTGTTCTTTACAATAAAGTAAAAGAATATATAACAGATTTAGATCAATTAAATTTAATAAAAGAAGCATATAATTATGTTGATAAATTGTATGAAGGGCAAACACGTTTAACAGGAGATCCTTACATTTCGCATCCTTTAAATGTGGCACTAATATTATCTGAAATAAAAGCAGATTATCAAACAATATGTGCTGGATTGCTTCATGATGTAATTGAAGTTGGTGAAATTGAAAAACAAGAATTAATAAACAAATTTGGCGAAGAAATAACATCTTTGGTTTCAGGTGTTACAAAGATAAATAAATTAAAACTAAAAGGTGGTACAAATTTAAGTGTTGCTAACCATAGAAAGATTCTTGTAGGATTATCTGAAGATGTACGAGTAATTATAATTAAATTATCTGATAGATTACATAATATGCGAACCCTTTATGTTTTACCAAGAGATAGACAAAAAGCAAAAGCAAAAGAAACACTCGACATTTTAACACCTATTGCTCATAGATTAGGTATGAGTCATATAAAAGGTGAATTAGAAGATTTATCACTTCGATATTTAAAACCAGATGCGTATTTTTCTATAGTAGAAAAACTAAATCAAACAAAACTTGAACGTGATAAATGTGTAAAAGAAATGATTAATAGCGTATCAAGTATTTTAAATGAAAATAATATCAAACATGAAATAAAAGGTAGATCTAAAAGTATATATAGTATATATAAAAAATTAGATAGAGGTAAAAAATTTAGCGATATATTTGATTTACTCGCACTAAGGGTTTTTGTAGATACAAAAGAAGAATGTTATCAAACTTTAGGACTTATTCATGCAATATATAAACCACTTCCAAAAAGATTTAAAGATTATATTGCAATGCCAAAAACAAATATGTATCAGTCGCTTCATACAACAGTAATTGGAATAGACGGTAATTTATTTGAAGTTCAAATAAGAACTTACGAAATGGATAAAATAGCAGAACATGGTATCGCAGCACATTGGTCATATAAAGAACAGGGAAGCAATATTAAAGCATCAATGCAAAACGAAATGGAACAAAAACTACAATTCTTTAGAAATATGATTGAAATTCAAAACGAAGAAGATGATGAATCATTTGTAAATATAGTAAAAGAAGAATTATTTAAAGAAAATGTGTATGTATTTACAAAAGATGGTGATGTTATTGAATTACCAATTGATTCAACACCGATTGACTTTGCATATAGACTACATACAAATATAGGTGATCATTTAGTAGGTGCAATAGTTAACGGAAATATTGTTTCACTTGACTATAAACTCAAAGATAATGATGTAATAAAAATAAACACAAATAACAATTCTAATGGGCCAAGTCGTGAATGGTTAAATATCGTTAAAACAAATCACGCGAAAAATAAAATTAAAAATTTCTTTAATAAAATAGAAAAAGATGAAGCTAAAAATATCGGACTTGATGAATTAAATAAAGAAATTAAAAAAAGAAAAATTTCTAATAGTGACTTTTATAAAGAAGATAATATAAAACAAATTTTAGATTATTTTAAGTTTAAAAACATTGATGAATTATATACTAATTTAGGATTAAAAAAGATAGGTATAAATCAAATATTTAATGTTATAGAATCTGATAATATTACTAAAGAAGAAATGATTTTAAAAAAAGTTATGAATAATAACTTAAAGAAAGTTGCAATTAATAAACATGATATAATAGTTAGTGGAATTGATGACATAAAAGTAAATATTGCTTCATGTTGTAGTCCTGTTCCAAAAGACAATATAGTAGGTTTTATAACACGGGGAAATGGAGTCAGTATCCATAGAAGTATTTGTCCTAATATTAAAGATGATGAAAATAGACTTATAGATGTAAGTTGGAATGAAAATCTTGAAAAAAAATATCAAACTTCTATTATGATATATTGTAATCATACAAATAATATTTTACTTGAAATTGTAAATAAGAGTAGTAATACAGATATTATTATTCAAAGTATGAATACAATTAGAAGTGGGAATAATACTATGTATGAAGTTTCACTTTTAGTTAAAAATATAGATGATTTAAATAAATTTATTAGTAGCATCCAAAATATTGGAGATGTTATAAATGTAGAAAGGATTATAAGATAATATGATAAAAAATAAACCAGATTTTAAATTAATTAATTTGGCATTAATAGTACTTATTTTGTTTCTATTATACCAAACAGGAAGTTTATGGATAGGTTTTTTTAATAAAACCTTATCAATCATTGAACCATTTTTGTTTGCATTTATTATTGCGTATGCACTTTATCCAACTGTAAAATGGTTACAATCTAAAAATATACCGAAAGCTCTTTCAATTTTAATTGTAGTTGGAACAATTTTGTTTATATTTATTTTAGTGCTTTCATTAGCATTCCCACTTTTAATCGAACAATCAAAAAGTTTATTTAGTGGAATTATTGAATTTTTAAAAGATTTATCAAAAAATTACGATTTAAATATAGGAGGATTTACAACTTCATTATCAGCTACATTTGATACAATGCTATACAATATTGGTAAATATGTTTCTGATGGTGCAATAAATGCTATTGGTGCATCTCTTGGGTTATTTTCTGTTATTCTTATTTCATTTTCCGTAATGATATACTTTTTGATAGATATGGAAAAAATTAGATATGAAGTTAAAATGTATTTAAAAAGAAAAAACAAACGTACTTTTAATTATGTAAAAACACTTGATCATGAAATGAAAAAGTATCTAAATGGATATGTTAAAGTAATAATTATAACATTATTTGAGTATACTTTAGCGTTTACAATAATTGGTCATCCAAATGCAATGTTACTAGGCCTTATTGCAACTGTTGGAACACTTATTCCTTATTTTGGAGGTATTTTTACAAATATTATAGCGTCTATTACTGCTTTTGTAATTAGCCCAGGCTTATTTATTAGAACTGTAATTACATTTATAGTTTTATCATCAGTTGATGGGTATGTAATAAATCCTACTGTATATGGTAAAACAAATAAAGTTCATCCATTAATAGTAATATCAAGTGTATTTGTTGGAGGGGTTTTATTTGGAATAAAAGGTATTGTATTATCTTTACCACTTGCTATAATGATTATTGCAACTTATAACTTTTATAAAGTAGAAATTCTTGATAAAATAGAAGAATTTCAAGATAAAAAAGAAAGTAAAAATTAAACAATATTGACTAAATATTAAAAAAATAATATACTATACATATATTAATTGCTGATTTAGAAAAGTATTTAAGTAAGTTTTTTTAAGAGAAAGTGTGGTTGGTGAAAACACTAAAAACTACTTATAGAAAGACACTAAATCTTGTGGTAATCGTACGCATGCGTTAAATGTTTAAAGCACTTATGTGGAATTAAGGTGGCACCACGATTATTCGTCCTTATACTATAGGACGTTTTTATTTTAAATGATAGGAGTGATTATATGATACAAAAACCAAAAGGAACATATGATGTTTATGGAGATTATAGTAAAAAAATTAAATATTTTGAAAAATTAATAAATAGTTTAATGGAAAAATATAACTATGAATACATTAGAACACCTTTATTTGAATCTAGTGATTTATTTCATAGAGGAGTAGGAGAAACAAGTGACATTGTTACAAAAGAAACATATGATTTCAAAGATAAAGGAGATCGAAATCTAACTCTTAGACCTGAAGGTACTGCTGGAGTTGTTAGAAGTTTTATCGAAAATAAAATGTATTCAAATAGTTTATTAAATAAATTTTGGTATTATGGACCAATGTATAGATACGAACGTCCACAAAAAGGAAGATATAGAGAGTTTTACCAATTTGGTGTTGAAGCATTTGGTTCAAGTGATCCTATGATGGATGCTGAAGTAATAAGTATTCCAGTAAATCTGTTTAAATTACTTGGTTTAAAAGAAATTACTGTTCATATAAATACATTAGGTGACATAGAATCTAGAAATAATTATAGAGAAGCATTAAAAAAACATTTTAAACCTTATTTAAGTGAATTATGTGATGACTGCAACAATAGATTCTTAAAAAATCCACTTAGAATTTTAGACTGTAAAGTAGATTGTGATCACTCATGTATCAAATCAGCGCCTAAAATAAGTGAGTATTTAAATGAAGAATCAAAGAATCATTTTGAAAACGTAAAAAAATATTTAGATTCAATGGGAATTAACTATGTAGTAGATGAATCTATTGTAAGAGGACTTGATTATTACACACATACTGTATTTGAAGTAGAAGCTAAAGTTGAAGGATTTGGGTCTCAAAACGTTTTATGCGGCGGCGGAAGATACAATGATTTAGTAAAAACTCTTGATGGGCCAGAAATACCTGGTGTTGGATTCGCACTTGGATTAGAAAGACTTTTTACAGCGCTAGAATATGAAAATATCGATATATCAGAAAAAATAAATTTAGATGTATTCATAATACCTATTTGTGAAGAAGCAAAAACAAAAGCTGTAAAATATTTAAATGTTCTTAGAATGAATGGATTTAATGTTGATATGGATTTTCTAGGTAGAAATTTAAAAAACAATTTAAAAACTTTAGAAAAAATAAATCCTAAATTTGTTATGATTATTGGAGAAGAAGAAATTAATAGTGGAGTTTTAACTTTAAAAAATAATGAAACTCATGAAGAATATAAAGTTGAAAATGAAAACTTAATTTATTTTTTGGACTCTAATATAGAAGGAGAATAAATATGAAAATAAAAGATTTAAAGGATAATTTTGATAAACAAATTGAAATTAATGGATTTGTTGATAATGTCAGAAATTTACAATGGGTTCAATTTTTAATTATTAAAGATATTACAGGTAGTGTGCAAGTAACTATTGAAAAAAGTGATGAAAGTAATTCAAAATTAGTTGAAATAGTAAATAATTTATCTATTGGAAGTACTGTCAAAATAAAAGGGATTGTAAAAGAAAATTCTAAAGTAAAATTAAATGGAATGGAAATAATACCAGAAGATATAATTGTAACGTCAATCTCATTAAATGAACTACCAATTAATATTAAAGATAAAGATGCTCAAGAAATAGATACAAGACTTGATTATAGATTTTTAGATTTAAGAAATGATTTTAATAAGAATATATTTATAATTCAAAGTGATATTGTAAAATACTTTAGAGAATATTTATATAGCTTAGATTTCTTAGAAATTCATACTCCTAAACTTATAGGTACAGCAAGTGAATCTGGTAGCGAAGTATTTGAAGTAAAATATTTTGATAGATTAGCTTATCTTGCTCAATCACCACAGTTTTACAAACAAATGGCAATGTCATCAGGCTTTGAAAAAATATTTGAAGTAGGACCAGTATTTAGAGCAGAAAATTCTAATACTAATCGTCATACAACAGAATTCACAGGATTTGATGTTGAATTTAGTTATATAAACTCTTACGAAGATGTAATGGATTTAGAAGAAAATATGATTAAATATTCATTGAATAAAATAAATGAAAAACATTCTAAAATTTTATCTGATATGTATGGTAGTACTATATCATTACCAACTAAATTTCCAAGAATAAAATTAAATGATTTATATGATGAACTTGAAAAAAGATATGGTTATAAAGTTGATGATGAAGAAAAAAACGATTTAACACGTGAAGCTGAAAAATTATCTTATAAATATTCGATGGAAGAATACAATAGTGAATTTTTATTTGTAACTGATTTTCCTAGTGAAAAAAGAGCGTTCTACCATATGAGAAAAGATGGAATACCACAAGGATATGATTTAATATTTAGAGGTGTTGAAATTACAACTGGTGCACAAAGAGAACATAGATTTGATATTTTGAAAGAACAAGCAAAAGAAAAAGGCTTAGATAAAGATGTAGAATTCTATTTACAATTCTTTAAATACGGATGTCCTCCACATGGTGGATTTGGTATTGGAATAGATAGATTTACTATGTTACTTCTTAATCTAGCAACTATTAAAGAATCAATGTTTATATTTAGAGGACCTAATAGATTAAATCCATAATGTGTAAAGTTTTATAATTATTTTTAAAATTATGCATAATTTTAAAAAAATATGATATAATATAAGTGTCTAGAGGATATCAATTAAGAAAAACCTACTAATTATAACGATTGGGAATCTAATTGATAGGCGGTGTTGAATACTAATTTATTTAGGATCCTTAAGTCTATCATGTGATGCCCACCTGGAAGATCAGGTTTTTATCGTTAAGATATCTCTAGACATTTTTTATGCATTTCTGTAAATGAAATGTATATTTTTTTGTTTTTTTGTCTATTTTAGATTAATATGATATATAATGAGGTTAGGAAGGTATGATATTATGGATGATATTTTATTTGATGCCTTAATTAGAGAAGAAAAAAGACAACTTCATAATATTGAATTAATAGCATCTGAAAATTATGTTTCTAAAGATATTTTAAAACTTCAAGGCAGCGTATTTACAAATAAATATGCAGAAGGATATCCTAAAAAACGTTATTATGGAGGATGTGAAAATGTTGATATTGTTGAAGAAGAAGCAATAAAACTTGCAAAAGAATTATTCGATGTATCATTTGTAAATGTTCAACCACATTCTGGTAGTAGTGCGAATATGGCAGTACTTAGAGCTTTATTAAATAATGGCGATAAAATACTTAGCATGGAATTAAGTCATGGAGGGCATTTAACTCATGGTCATTTCGCAAGTTTTAGTGGTAAAGATTATGAAATAATAAATTACAAAGTAGATAAAGATACACAAAAAATTGATTATGATGAAATTGAGTATATTGCTTCATCATTAAAACCTAAACTAATAATTGCAGGAGCAAGTGCTTACTCAAGAATTATTGATTTTAAAAGATTTAGAGAAATAGCTGATAGTATAGATGCATATTTAATGGTTGATATGGCACATATTGCAGGTCTTGTAGCAGCTGGGTTACATCCATCACCTATACCATACGCTGATGTTGTAACTAGTACTACTCATAAAACATTAAGAGGTCCACGTGGTGGTATTATTATGACTAATGATTATGAAATATCAAAAAAAATAGATAAAGAAGTTTTTCCAGGTATTCAAGGTGGTCCTTTAATGCATGTTATTGCAGCAAAAGCTCAATGTTTTTATGAAGCATTAAAACCAGAGTTTAAGACTTATCAAAAACAAGTATTGCTTAATTGTAAAGCTTTAGAATTAACTTTTAAAAAAAACAACGTAAAAATAATATCTGGTGGCAGTGATAATCATTTAATTTTAATTGATGTTTATTCAACATTTGGTGTAACAGGAGCTGAAGCTGAAAGTATACTAGATAGTATAAATATAACTGTAAACAAAAATACAATTCCTTATGATACTTTAAAGCCAAATGTAGCAAGTGGAATTAGAATAGGAACTCCCGCTATGACAACACGTGGTTTTAAAGAAAACGAATTTATTAAAGTTGGTGAAATAATTTGTTCAGCACTTAAAAAAAGTGACAATATTGAATTAATGGAAAGATTAAAGGAAGAAGTAAAATTTTTAACTCAAGAATTTCCTATATAGAGGTGTAATATGAAAATAATTGATGGAAAAAAAATAAGTGAAGAAATAAAAGCAGAATTAAAAGCAGAAGTAAAAAATTGTTTTATTAAACCAGGACTTAGTGTAATACAAATTGGCAATAGAGAAGATAGTAATAAATACGTATCTGCAAAGCAAAAAGCCGCACTTGAAGTTGGTATTAATTTCAATTTATATCACTATGATGAAACAGCAGACGAAAGAGAAATTGTTAATAAAATAAAAGAACTAAACAATGATGAATATGTAGATGGCATAATGATTCAATTACCTTTACCAGATAAATTTAACGAAAAAAAATTAATTAATTTAATTTTACCTAGCAAAGATGTAGATGGACTTACAGACAGAAACATCGGAAGACTTGTCACAAATAAAGATCCACTTACTTCTTGTACACCACTTGGTATAATTGAACTTTTAAAAAGAAGTGAAGTTAAAATTGAAGGTAAAAATGTTGTTATTGTTGGAAGAAGTAATTTAGTAGGCAAGCCTTTAATGCATTTATTTTTAAATGAAAATGCTACCGTAACTGTTTGTCATACTAAAACATCTGATCTAAAGAAGATGACTTTACAAGCTGATATTTTAGTAGCAGCTATGGGTAATCCTAAGTTTATAACTAAAGATTATGTAAAAGAAGGCGCAGTTGTAATAGATGTTGGAATAAATACTATAAATAGTGGTCTTTGCGGTGATGTTGATTTTGATAATGTAAGTAAAAAAGCATCTTTAATAACACCAGTTCCTGGTGGAGTAGGACCAATGACAGTTACAATGTTACTTAAAAATACATTAAAAAGTTATAATTTAAAAAATTCAAAATAAATTTAAAAAATTATTGCCAAAGTAGGCTAAATATGATATTATTATTTTGCCTTACTTTTTTATGGCGAGATAGCTCAGTTGGCTAGAGCACATGGTTCATACCCATGGGGTCGTGAGTTCGAATCTCTCTCTCGCTACCAAGAGGAATTCTGCTCGAACATTTCGAGTTAAATAAAATGACTTGAAAAAAAGTCATTTTTATGTTATTGTGTATGTAGTGAAGAAAAACTTCATACAATAAAAAGGAACACTTAATATTGCAGTGTTGAGTGTTATCCAAAATTTGGTTGGCACCTAATTCATTGCTGAGTTAGGTGCTTCTCTTATTTTAGTATTACAAATAGTAATGCTATAAGTAAAAGGATGATAAATAGCAAGATACAGATTAAAAAATCTTTCTTACTCATATGCATCACCACCTTCCATTTCAAGAATGTGGTAGCACCCAACTTATTAAGTATTCCAAAACAATTATACCAAATATATGTTCGGGGCACAATATATATTTGAACATTTATGTTATTATTAAATTGAATTAGTTGTTTATCAACTATTTCTAAGTTTATGGATATACTATTTGTCCATACCAGATTAATTGTTACTCAAACTTAGTTCGAGTTTGTATTTTAGTTTATGTGATAAATTAATTGATAAACCTATAATTTTTTTGTATAATATATTTATATAAACAAGTTATAATTAAAAATATGTGAATAGGGAAGAGGCAGTATAATGAAAAAATATCAAAGAGATTACATTTTATAAAATATAAAATTAAATAACTTTAAAACTGATAATATTTTATATGATTTACAGTCTTAGTGCGATAATTTAAAAGATATATTAGAGATGTTTTTTGAAACAGAAAAATGGTTTCAAGAAAGAAAAAATTACTTATTAAGAGATGAAGGAAAAGAAGAATATAATCTATATTTAAAATACATTAAACAAGTGTAATCATAAAATGGAGGGTGTTTATATGATTTATTTTAGAAATAATGACGACATAATTGAAAAATATCAAATTGATTTTGATAAAGATGAACTTGAAAAATTAAAAAATGAAATTATAAATAATTGTAGTTTTATAGAACATGTAGAGTATGCAAGTGATTTTCCCCCAAGATTTACTAATAAAATTATAAAAAATTATACATATACTCGTACTGGAGAACAAAAGGAATATTTTGAAGAAGTAAGAGATATTTATTTATATAGTTATGATGAGTATAAGCCACCATATTTAGTTGAATTAATAAATCAACTTTTAAATGACAATTCAAAAGCTATAGATCAAATTATAAATTATGATACTACTACTAAACCAAATATAGACGATAGAATAAATTTAATAAATCAAGAATTTAATAAAATTGCTCCTGAAGATATTACTAAAAAGGAAGAAAAACTAAATGAATTAAAGGACTTATTAAAATCAAAAGAATTAAACAAAAATCAACAAGGTATAGAATTATATTACGATAAATTAATTGAGTTAATTCAATTTAATTTTGTTGATTCACTTTCAATAGACGAATTTAGTAAAATAGAATCCTTTTTCAAAGTTAATTTATCTAGTAAAGTGGATATTAGTAATTCTAAAGGAAAATCATTTGTAAAATTCTTAAAAAATAAATAAAAGTATCAATATTTTTTGATATTTTTATTATGAAAAATATGTTTAGTAATTAGCTATTTATGTACAAATATAATTTTATTATCTATAATTGACTATAAGTATTTGCAATTATATAATTTATTCAATTGAGAAAGGAGTATGTAGTATGGAAAAAATAAACACTAATAATGTTTTATATTTTTTTGTATGTTTTGTTGCTTATTCTATCGCAGCAATGATTATTTGGCCACTATTAGATATGTTTTTTTACAAAGTAGTTGAAAAAAAAGAATTTGTTTACTCAATAAATGAATATATAATTAGTCCGATATCATTTGGGTTGCTTTTAGCGCTTTTAGTAACTGTTTTAAAAATAGTTTCTGATAAAAAAGCTAAATCATCAAAATAAAATAGTAGGTATAATACCTACTATTTTAATATATTGTTTTATCATTTTTTTCTTCAAATTTATTAAAAGTTTTTATTGTTTCATTTCTATCCATACATATTAATTTTAATGTATCTTCATTAGAATTATTTATATTTTTAATGTAATTATAGATAAAATCATCTCTAAAACCTATTTTAGAAGCATCTTCTTTTGTATTTCCATAATAAACATTTTTAATATTTGCCCAAATAATTGCAGATAAACACATAGGACATGGGAAACAAGAAGTATATAATTCACAATCACTTAAGTCATAAGAATTAATATTTTTACACGCATTTCTAATTGCAATTATTTCAGCATGAGCTGTTGGATCATTATCACACAAAACATGATTTGATCCTTTTCCAATTATTTTACCATTTTTTACAACACACGCTCCGAAAGGACCGCCGTAATTTGTTTTTAAATTATCTAGAGCTAAATCATTAGCTATTTTCATATATTCGTTCATACTATTTTCCTTCCTAAATACTATTATACCACATAAGATAATTTTTAATATTGATAAGTTTATATATAAATGTTAAAATTAATGTAGAATAGAAAAAGAGTATTTAGTTTTAGGGAAGTGATTTTTTTGGAAATTAATCAAATTTTATTTTACGCTAAAGACATTATAGAATCAGAAAATATGCAAAGAAATAAAGAATTTATTCAACATGGTGATGTGAGTATATATCATCATTGCGTTAATGTTGCAATACTATCACTTAAAATTTCAAATAAATTGCACCTTAAAGTTAATAAAAAATCGCTTATTAGAGGAGCGCTTCTTCACGATTATTTTTTATATGATTGGCACAAATCAGGTAAAACTCACAAAATGCACGGATTTACTCATGCTAAAACAGCACTTAAAAATGCTAGTGATGAATATGAACTAAATAAGGTAGAAAAAGATATAATAAAAAAGCACATGTTTCCTTTAAATATTACGCCACCTAGATATAAAGAAAGTATAATTGTTAGTATTTCAGATAAAATATGTGCAATTAAAGAAATATTTGATTAATTTATATTATTTTAAAAATTATTTTTATCATAAAATATAAAAAAGTGTTTATCTAATTTAAAATGTATGATATAATGGTAAACGTTGTGAGGTGTAAAAGTGATAAGCACAAGAGATTTTAACAAAAAAATTAATGAACAATTGGAAAAGTTAGAAAGTTTAGATGATAAAGAAAAAGCTGAACAATTCGAGTTATTTTTAATTGATTATACAGCTTCAAAATTAAAAGAACTTGGAGTTAAAGTAAAGAAATCTGAATTTAGTTTACTTTATTTGTTACACAAGTTAAGTGATGCATTAAAAAATGATAAAGAAAGAAGCGAGATATTTGCTAATTACACATATGTATTATTAAATATGTTAGGCAAATTGCAAAATTCTGGAATATTATTTGAAAATAAAACTTATGATAAATTAGGTGGTGTACCTGTAAGTACAATTGATGAAAATCTTAATATTTCATCTATTAAATCTGATCAATCATGTAAACCTGTAAACAATACAATTTATGTTCATAAAATCTTGATGAAAGAAATGAGAAAATAATTCTCATTTTTATTTTTCTAAACGTAGATTTAATCGAAAAAATCTGATAAAATGAGTGTAGGTGATACTGTGGAGACAAGAAGTGAATTAAGAAAAAAAATAATGACTATTTTATATCAAATAAATGTTTATGATCAAAATAAAATAGAATATGATGTAAATGAAGTTATAAAACAAATATGTGAAATAGAAAATGAATTTGTAAAAGACATTGTGTATGGAGTTATAACATATAAAAACGATATAGATGAAAAAGCAAATAAATATTTAAATAAATGGACTATATCTAGATTAGGATTTACTGATCAAGCAATTCTAAGAATTGGAATTTATGAGTTACTTTATACAGACACTCCTAAAATTGTTGCTATAAATGAAGCAATTGAATTAGCAAAATTATATAGTGATGATGATGTTAGAAAAATGATAAATGGTGTATTAGACAAAATATATCACGAGGTAAATTAATATGAATAGTAAATATTTAACAATAAGTGCTATTACAAGATATTTAAAACATAAATTTGATATTGATGATAATTTAAGAACTGTTTATTTAAAAGGCGAAATTTCAAATTTTAAAGCACATACTACTGGACATTTTTATTTTAGTTTAAAAGACGAAAACAGTAAAATTAATGCAATAATGTTTAAAACAAATGCAGCTAAAATTAAATTTAGACCAATAGATGGAATGAAAGTATTAGTTAGTGGCAGAATTAGCGTTTATGAAGCAACAGGTGGATATCAAATTTATGTAGATGAAATGCTAGAAGATGGTGTCGGTAACTTATATTTGGCGTATGAACAATTAAAAGAAAAACTTCAAAAAGAAGGTTTATTTGATAATAAATATAAGAAAAAAATCCCAAAAATACCTGAAAATATTGGAGTAGTTACAGCATCTACTGGTGCAGCTATAAAAGATATTGTTTCTACAATAAATGCAAGATATCCAGTATGTAATATCTATTTGTTTCCAGCGTTAGTTCAAGGTGAATTAGCAGCAATCGATATAGTAAAAAAAATAAAACAAGCAGAAAAATATAATTTAGATGTTTTAATTGTTGGTAGAGGTGGAGGATCAATAGAAGATTTATGGCCATTTAATGAAGAAATTGTAGCTCATGCTATTTTTGATTGTACTATACCAGTTATTAGTGCAGTAGGTCATGAAATTGATTTTACAATTTCAGATTTTGTTGCAGATATGAGAGCACCAACTCCAACAGGAGCAGCTATGGTTGCAGTGCCTAATATGGTTGATGTGAAAAAACATATTGAACAATTAAATATAAGACTTGATAATTCATTAAAAGAAAAATTAAATTATCAAAAAGTTTTTTTAAATAATTTAAAAAATTCATTTATATTAAAAAATCCAAAAATGCTATTTGAAAATAATAAACAAACACTTGATTTGAATATTCAAAAAATAAACAATTTACTAAAAAATAAAATAAATTTAAAGAAAGTTGAATTTGAACATATTAAAAATAGTTTTATATTTACTAATCCTCAAGTATTATATGAAAATAAAAAAACAAATTTAATTCATATTATTTCACAACTTGAAGCATTTAATCCGCTAAATGTTTTAAAAAGAGGTTATAGTGTTACATATAAAGAAGATAAAATTTTAAAATCAATTAAGAATATTAAAAAAGATGAAATTTTAAAAATAAAGTTAAATGATGGAATTATTAATACTAAAGTAATTGATATAAAGGAGGAAAAAAATGGCAACTAAAAATGTTAAATTTGAAGATAAAATGTTAGAACTTGAGCATATTATAGATGAACTTGAAAATGGTAATCTTGATTTAGAAGATTCAATTGAAAAATATACTAAAGCAATGAAATTAGTAAATGAATGTAATGAAAAATTAAATGATATTGAATCGCGTATTGCTAAAATAATTGATGAAGATGGAAATGAATCAGATTTAGAGGTTAAATAATGATTAAATTAGATTATTATTTTAAAAATAAAAATTATTTAAGTGATTTATTTAGTAAGTGTACTAATACATATGAACCATTTCTATATTTAAATAATTATATTGATTCAATTACTAAAGATAAAAAAATTGGTAAAAATTGTAAAATAGGTGAGAATGTAGTAATAGATAATCATGTAATAATTGGTGATAATGTAACTATAAATTCTCATGCTTATATTAGACCTTATTCTATAATTGGAGATAATTGTGTAATAGGTCATGGAAGTGAAATAAAGCATAGTATTTTATTTCCAAATTCTAAAGTTGGTAGTTTATGTTTTGTAGGTGATTCAATAATAGGTGAAAAATCAAGAATTGGTTCAGGTACAATTATTTCAAATAGAAGATTTGATCAAAGAGAAGTAGGAGTTAAAATAGATAATAATTATTATTATTTAAAATCAGACTTTTTTGGAGTTATTTTAGGTGATTCTTCTAGAATTGGGGCAAATTGTGTAACTAATCCTGGTACACATATTGGATGTTATTCATGGATTAATCCTATGAACAAAGTAAAAGGTTTTATCAAAAGTAGTGTTCAAGTAGATGATGGTAAAATCATTAATTTAGATAAACACGAATTGATTTAGTTAAAAATACCTAATTGGTATTTTTTTTAGAAAATATGTATTTGTTTTTAATCCATAATAATAATGTAGTCTGGTACTACAAAGGAGATGCTCATATGTTTAAAAATTTTAAAAAAACATGTGTATTAATGCTTCTTTCACTATTTATTATGCCACTTTCTACCTTTGCTTATTCAGATTACGTTATTGCTGGAGGAGAAAATATTGGAATTAAGCTTAATTCTAAAGGAATAATGATAGTTGGACTATATTCTATTGGCGATAAGTCACCAGGAAGTGACGCCAATTTAGAAATCGGTGATATAATAACATCAATTAATGATACAAAAGTATCATCTATTAATGAAATGGTTGACGTTATTAAAAATAGTAATCAAGAAAAAATTAATATCGAGTATTTAAGAGAAGAGAAAAAACATACTACATCATTAAATTTATTTAAAGATAATGATGGTGTTACAAAAACAGGACTTTATGTCAAAGATAATATTACAGGTATTGGAACATTAACATTTATAGATCCTGAATCATCTGCGTTTGGAGCTTTAGGACACGAAATAATAGAAAAAACAACTGGGCAAATACTTGAAATAAAAGATGGTGTAATTTTTGATTCTTCTGTTGTGGGCATTGACAGATCTGAATCTGGTGTACCTGGTGAAAAAAACACTAAAAATGATATAAATAATGTTTTTGGAAATGTTTTCTCTAATACTACAAGTGGTATATTTGGAAAATATACAGCTGATTTTTCTTCAAGAAAAAAATATAAAGTTGCAAGTGCTTCAGATATTAAATTAGGTGAAGCAAAAATAAGAACAGTACTTGAAGATAAAAGTATTAAAGAATATAGTATCAATATTACTAAGTTAAACAAAAGCAATAATCAAAAAACTAAAAATATTTTATTTGAAATCACTGACCAAGAACTATTAGATAAAACCGGTGGAATAGTGCAAGGAATGAGTGGTAGTCCTATTATTCAAGGCGAATATATAATTGGTGCAGTAACACATGTGGTTGTTGAAAATCCAAAAAAAGGATATGGTATAATAATTACTAATATGTTAGAAGAAGCAGAAAAAGTAAGGTAAATCCTTACTTTTTTAACATTTTAACGCTTTTAATTATATCTTCATAATCAATATTAATTTTACTATAATCAAAATTCATCATATTAGTATCACCACTAATATTTATTAATTTTTGAGTTATATCTTTATTATTGTTTTGTTTATCATTGATATATACGGTGTATGGTAAAATAGTTTCTAAAATCATTTGATAAACAATAAAATTGTATTTTTCGTTGTTACTTAGATATTTAGAATAATTTTTAATTTTGTAAACAATTAAATCTTTGGCTAATTCGTTATGTAAATTTAATTCATCAGAATATTTTCCTTTTTTTAATAAATAATCATCTACAAAAAATTGTGTTGAATATGCTATTACTTCAGCAAATTCATAATTGTTTATTGTATCTGTTGTATCTAGGTGATATGCATGCATTGCTTCATGTATTAATGTATGAATATCTTGTATGGTATTAGTTTTTTCTATAATTATATTTGGTATTTTATTAATAAAATCATAAAATGTTTGACCTATACAATTATCATATTGCGATAATTTATATAGAAGTGATTTTTTATATATAAATATTTTTTTATTATCAAATATTTTGTCTGTTTTTTCTATTGCAAAAGGATATATTTCTTCAAATATTTTTTTAGAATTTATTGTTAAATTAACACTGTATTTTTCACTTCGATTATATAGTGGAATGTTTTCTGCTGTGTAACATGTCATACCATCTATATATTCAACAACTTTTTTAATTGTATTTATAATTTTTTCATCATATGTAAAATCGCGAAGTTCTTTTTCATAATATTGTTTTACATCAAATGGAGTAATTTTAGTAAATAATAATTTATAGTTTAATTGTCGTAGTTTTCTTATTAAACTATCAAGTTGCATAATAGAATTAATATAATTTTTACTTTCAGATACACTTAAAGTATCTTTATTTTTGTTAAATAAAGATACGAGTTGTTCTCTTCTTTGTATTATTTCTATCATGTGTGAATAATTCATAATTTCCTCCAAAAGTAGATGTTATTATAAATTAATTTTTAAAAAAAGTAAATAGATTATTGACAAATTTTAAAATTATATATAAAGTATACTTAAAGGAGGACTAGTTTATGAAAAAAGTTGAAAATGTAAATTTAAAAGGAGGGGCACAAAAATTAGGTAAAGGCGCTAGTGAATTTAAAGAATTTATAACAAGAGGAAATGTGCTTGATTTAGCAGTCGGTGTTATTATAGGTGGAGCATTTGGTAAAATAGTTTCATCACTTGTTGATGATATTTTAATGCCAATTGTAGGAAGTTTAATTGGTGGACTTGATTTTACAAGTTTAAGTATCAAAATAGGTGATGCCAGAATTATGTATGGTTCATTTATCCAACAAGTTGTTGATTTTTTAATAATAGCACTATGTATTTTCTTTATTGTTAAACTTGCTTCTAAATTCACAAAGAAAAAAGAAGAAGAAGCTCCTAAAAAAGCAGATGAAGTTGTACTTTTAGAAGAAATTAGAGATTTATTAAAAGAAACTAAGAAAAAATAGTTTCTTTTTTAGGTGGTGATTGTGTGAAAAAGAAAATAACTTTAGTTGTTTCTATATTATTAATTATTATAGCTATTCCATTTTTAATTAATTTATTTTTTAAAAATACTACTCGTGATGTATTAATTAATTATAGTGCTACAATAATTGGTTCTATATCAACATTTTTGTGCTTATATTTTACATTTAAACATGAAGATAAAAACCGAATTAATGACATTGAAAATCAATATAAACCAATTATTAAATTAGAATCAGGCATAGATGATAGTGAAACATTTAGTGAGATTGATATAATAGGTGATTCTCGATATTATAATAAAAAAGTTTGTGATTTTTCAAAAACAAAACTATTATTTATTAATAATGGTAGGGGAGAAATGAATGATATTAAGTTTTCTAATATTAAGTTTTATACTCAACCTGATGTTAGATTCCAAGATATAGAAAATAATGTAACTTTTTCAGGCAAAATAGAGTGCAGTGAATTATCAGTTTTAGATAAATTATCATTTGTGTTTGTTTTTCCTAAAAGAATTAATTATTATAAAAATGAAATTGAAAGATATTACATTTCGTTTGAGGTTTCTTTTTATGGCTGCATGTATAAAAAGAAGTATAATTATAATGTATCATTTGTGATTGAACATTATGTAGGTATTAATAAAGATAATATTTATAATATGAAAACATCTAAAATTAACTGCTAATTTTAGATGTTTGTGTAAAGTTAAATATAGTCTATATAATATACTTTTAAGTATTTATATGTAAAATCCGTATATTTTTCAATTCAAATATTATTTTTTTTGTAAAAAAAAACTTGAAATTTATCAAAAATGTGCTATTATATGGTATAATTATTTTATTGATGCTTAAATAAAGTAATTTAAAGGGGAGAATTATAATGTTAGATGAAAAAGTAATAGCAATTGATACTACTACTAGATCAATTAGTTTTTATGCGTATTTATGTATAAAAAGATTTTTTGATGCTTTAATTTCTTTAATTGGATGTATATTTTTATTACCTATAATTTTGGTTGTTAAAATATGTAATATTTGTACTGGAGATTTTAATTCAATTTTTTATAAACAAAAAAGAATTGGTAAAGATGGAAAGTTTATTTATATTTTGAAATTTAGATCAATGGTGCCAAACGCCGATGAAATTTTAAAAGAACTTCTTAAAGATAAAAAGTATAGAGAAGAATGGGAATTGAATCAAAAATTTGAACATGATCCAAGAATTACAAAAATGGGTAAAATTTTAAGAAAAACTTCACTTGATGAAGCACCTCAATTTATTAATGTATTAAAAGGTGATATGTCATTAATTGGTCCTAGACCTTTAATTGAAGGTGAACTTGATGCGCATAATGGTAATCATGAAATATATGAAGCAATGAGACCAGGTATAACAGGTTGGTGGGCTTGTAATGGTAGAAGTTCAATTACTTATAAAAAAAGATTACAGCTTGAATATTATTATATACAAAATGCAAGTATACTATTAGATATTAAATGTATATTTAAAACTGTTGCTGCCGTATTTAAAAGAAATGGTGCTAAATAGGTGTGATTATATGAAAAAAATAATTTTAGAAGATAAAAAAATATTAGTAACTGGTGCAGCCGGTTTTATAGGATCTAATTTATGTAAAAGATTATTAAATGATTATCAGAATACATATATAATTGGTTTAGATAATATGAATGATTATTATGATGTTAGTTTAAAAGAATATAGACTAGATAGTTTAAACAAATACAATAATTTCAAATTTATTAAAGGTAATTTAGCTGATAAAAAACTAATTAATGAAATATTTGACGAATATAAATTCGATATTGTTGTTAATTTAGCAGCACAAGCCGGTGTTAGATATAGTATTACAAACCCAGATGCATACATTGAATCAAATTTAATCGGATTTTATAACATTTTAGAAGCATGTCGTAATTATCCAGTAGAACATTTGGTATATGCTTCATCTTCTTCAGTTTATGGTGGTAATAAAAAAGTTCCATTTTCAACTGATGATAAAGTGGATAATCCTGTTAGTTTATATGCAGCTACTAAAAAGTCAAATGAGTTATTAGCTCATTCTTATTCTAAACTTTATGATATACCATCAACTGGACTTAGATTCTTTACAGTTTATGGTCCAGCAGGGCGTCCTGATATGGCTTATTTTGGTTTTACAAACAAATTAATTAATGGTGAAACAATAAAAATATTTAATTATGGTAATTGTAAAAGAGATTTTACATATATAGATGATATTGTAGAAGGAATAATTAGGGTAATGCAAGGAGCGCCTGAGAAAAAAATAGGGGAAGACAAACTTCCTATTGCTCCATATGCAGTATATAACATAGGTAACTCAAATCCTGAAAATTTACTTGATTTTGTTAGTATTTTACAAGAAGAATTAGTAAGAGCAAAAGTGTTGCCTAGTGACTATGATTTTGAATCTCATAAGGAATTAGTACCAATGCAACCAGGTGATGTACCTGTTACATATGCTGATACGACACCACTTGAAAGAGATTACGGATTTAAGCCTAATACTTCTTTAAGAGAAGGTTTACGTAAATTTGCTACTTGGTACAATGAATACTATAAATAATAGGTGATTTAAAGATGAAAAAAAACGAAGAATTAGTTTCAATTATTACACCCGTTTACAATTGCTCAAAAATTCTTCCGGAAACTATTGAATGTGTAATTAATCAAACATATAAGAATTGGGAAATGATTTTAGTGGATGATTGCACACCAGATAATTCGGCCGAAATAATAAAAGAATATAAAAAAAAAGATGATAGAATTAAATATTTTAAATTAGAAAAAAATAGTGGGGCAGCTGTTGCTAGAAACAGAGCTTTAAAAGAAGCAAATGGACGTTTTATAGCATATTTAGATGCTGATGACTTATGGGCAAAAGAAAAGTTGGAAAAACAAATAAATTTTATGTTAGAACATAATTATGCATTTACATGTACAGATTATGAGAAAATAGATGTTAATGGCAAAAGTTTAAATAAAATAGTAAAAATTCCAACAAAAGTTAATTATAATCTATTTTTAAGAAATACAATAATTCAAACGGTTGGAGTAATTGTAGATACAAAAATTACTGGTAAAGGTGTTTTAGTTATGCCAAACATTAGAAGAAGACAAGATGCTGCAACATGGTGTCAATTGTTAAAAAGTGGTTATGACTGTTATGAGTGCCCATATAATTTGTCGTATTATAGAGTTGTACCTAATTCACTTTCAAGCAATAAGTTTAAAGCTATAAAAATGAATTGGTATTGGTACAGAAAAATAGAAAAATTGCCATTTTTTAAAACTTGCTATTGCTTTATCGGCTATGCATTTAATGCAGTTAAAAAAAGAATTTATCTAAAAAAATAAAGTGGAGGCAAAATATGAAAATTGGAATTTTAACGTATCATAGGAGCATAAATTATGGAGCATTTATGCAGTCATATGCTCTATCACAAAGACTCAATGAAATAGAAAATGTTGATGCAGAAATAATTGACTATATGTCACGTAATATGCATTGGTATTATAAAATGTTTACGTTATATAGAGGAAAAAAAAGTATTTTAAAAATTAAAAATAGAATTGAAATGTATAAATCTTTTAAAAAAGATTTAAAATATTTATCTTTATCAAAATATAAAATAATATCAAATGACGAAAAAAAAGTATTTAAAAAACTAAAAAACACATATGACATTATAATTGTTGGTAGTGATGCAGTATGGAATTTTGAAAAAAGAGGATTGCCTAATCCATATTTTTTGCTTGATGATTTTAAAAACACTAAAAAGATCTCATATGCCGCATCTTGTAACGGATTAAAATATGATAAAGTTACTCCTGAACAAAAAGCAATTATAAAAAAAGCACTTTCAGATTTTAATTATATTGGGGTTAGAGATATACTTACAGAAAAAATGGTTAATGAAATACTACAAAAAGATGTAGCAATTCATAATTGTGATCCGACTTTTTTATTAGATTTTGAAAAAGATAAAATTGGCGAAGAATTTGTACAAAAATTAAAGACAAAACTAATAAAAAAATACAAATGGGATACAAAAAAGAAACATATTGGACTAATGTTGTCAAATCTAAATGGTAATTTAGCTAAAAGATTAGTACATGAATTAAAAAACAAATATGGGGATGAGTATCAAATAGTTTCAATTTATTCATATTGTGAATATGCTGATATAAAATATATATCTGATTTAACTCCTTTAGAATGGAGTAGAATATTTTCGCTTTTTGACATTACTTTTTCTAAATATTTTCATGGGACATTACTATCACTTAAAAATCTAACACCTGTTATTGCAATAAGTGCTGAATATAAAATAAAAGATGTACCATCAAAAGTTGAAGATGTTTTAAAACGCTTAGATTTAGATGAACTATATTTTGAAGCAAAATGCGAAAATGATATAAATTGGTCAAATTTAATGAAAAAAGTGGACGAATTATTGACAGAATTTCCAAAAAATAAAATATCCTTATCAATTAATAACGAAAAAGAATCAGGTATTAAATTTCTCGATTATATTAAATCAATGTCACGTGGAGGTACAAAATGAAAATAATGTTTATTGCACCTGGAAGAAGTATACATAGTAATAATTGGGCAAGCGCAATGTGTAATAAAGGACATACAGTGCATTTTGTGACGCAAGAATCATTTACTAAAAACAAGTATTCTTTTAATCAGGGAATTGATTCAAGATTTATAGTTCATCAGTTGCCATTCAAAGGCAAATTAGGCTTTATATTTAATGGTTTATTTGTAAAAAGAATAACAAAAAAAATCAATCCAGATATTATACATGTTCATCAAGCTTTTGGATATGGATTTTTAGGTACTTTTTCGAACAAAAGAAAGGCTTTTTTATCAGTGTATGGTTGGGAAGTTTATGACTTAGTTAAAAGTAAAATAAAAAAAAGAATTGTTGGATATATCTTAAATTGGTATAATTATATTGGTTCGACAAGTGAGTGTATGAAAAAACAAATTCTTAAAGAATTCCCAAAGATAAAAAAAGAAATATTTGTAACACCATTTGGTATCGACAGTAACAAATTTTATAAAAATATAAATATGAAAGATAATAAAAAAATTGTCATTGGTACTGTAAAAAAAATGGATAAAAAATACGGAATTGAATATTTAATTAAAGCATATGCACAGACTTTAAGTTTTTTCCAAAAAAACAATATAGAAATATATGATAAATTACTTTTAAAACTAGTTGGTCCAGGAAATCAAACTGATGAGTTAATACAATTAGCAGCAGATTTAAAAATTCAAAATAAAGTTATTTTTTGCGGTAAAATCGCTCATTCTGATGTGCCAAATGCATTAAATTCATTTGATATTTACGTTGCACCCAGCATTTTAGACAGTGAATCTTTTGGAGTAGCAATTCTTGAAGCATCTTCGTGTTGTCTTCCAGTAATTGTATCAAATGTAGGTGGTTTGCCAGAAGTTGTTGAAAATAATGTATCTGGTTATGTTGTTGAATCAAAATCACCAGATAAAATTTGTGAAAAACTAATAGAACTTATAAGTGATGAAAAGTTACGAACAAATATGGGGAAAAACGGACGTAATTTAGTGATAAAAAAATATGAATGGGATAAATGTGTAAATTTAATGCAAGATATTTACACTAGTATTATAAAAAAGGAGTATTAGATTTGTGAAAAAAAATAAATCAATTTGTATGTATTCAATTGACAATGTCATAGGTGAAAAAACAGGCGGAGTAAAAAGATTTTTTGAATTAACAAATTATTTTATTGAAGAAGGCTATGAAGTATTTTTGGTTTCAAAAGATTCAATTGATGACATGAAAAAAATGAATATTAATGGTAAAACATTAAAAATAACTTCTGATAAAATGTATGGTCTTAATGTAATTAAACAAAACAAAGAGATATTTAAATTTATTAAAGAAAAAAACTTTGACAAAGTTGTTGTTTTTGATATTCGTGCTGCTATTTCACTTGCAATATATAATATAAAAAATATTAATCTTTTTTTAAGACAAGATCTTCTTTCATATAAAAAAATACAATTAGAAAGTCAAAAAATAAATGGCATAAAAAGATTTATAACATTACGTTTGCTACTGTTTAGCGAATTTCTATGCTTAAAAAAATCATCAAAAATAATAGTACAATGCAAGTATGATTTAGATCAATTATGTATTAGACATAAGTTTTTAAAAAGCAAAATAATAAATAATACTAGTATACAAATTAACAATGTTAATCCATCATGGATTGAAAACAATAAAAAAAATATTGATAGTAATAATTCAAAATATGATTTAGTATTTGTTGGAAATTTTAATAATATTAGAAAAGGACACAATATTTTACTTAAGGCAATAGAAGAATTATATAACGAAAATATTATAATTAAAGTAGCAGTAATAGGTGATGGATTAGAATTAGAAAAATATAAAAAAATGTATAAAAAATTTGACAATATAGTATTTTTAGGTAGAATTAAAAATCCTGCTAGCTTAATAGTTAATTCAAAATTATCTATAGTACCATCTTATGCTGATTCATGTCCAAATACTGTTCTTGAGTCCCTATATTTAAATGTACCCGTAATTGGATCAAATAGGGGAGGTATTCCTGAAATTTTAAATAATAATGACTGGCTTTTTGATTTAAATACGGTTAGTTTAAAAAATGCAATAAAAAAATATTTATCTGAAGAATGGAATGAAAAAATAAAAAAAGAACAAAAAGAAAGAAAAAAAGAATTAGAGTTTAATTGGAGTGAAAAAATAAGAAATATCCTAGAAAAATAATAAGGGGTGAAAGTATGAAAATAAAAACTGAAAAAATTATGTATATAGCTTTTATTATTTACTTTTTTATTAATACATGTTTGAATAATCAAACGCTTGAAATTTTTTCGACGTTTTTATTGTTTATTCTAATTTCATTATTTAATAATTACAGTTTCAAATGGAATAAATTCTTTTACTTTGAATTGACTTTTATTATATTTGCTGCTTTACATTCGTTTTTATTCTCAAAGCTTCCTAATGAATCTATAAAAATGGTGATAACGCTTTGCGTCAAGTTTGTAACACAGATTATTATATACAATTTCTTTGTCACATCAAAAAATTTAGAAGATATTTTAAAAAAATATGTATATCCTGTAACTTTTTCAATGTTAGTTTTAATTTTTATTTATATTCGTTTTTTTAAAAATTCATTATTTAGATTAAGTTTTTCTAATGTTGATTTATCAATTTTTGGATTAAAATTTAGTGGTGTTGGAACAACATTTGGATATATTGCAGGGGTTGCTTTTTGCATTGCATGGATATTGTTTATTTTAAAAAAGAAAAAAACTTATTTATTATCTTCAATAATATTTTTTACAGTGGTAATTCTTTCAGGAACCAGAAAAATTATTTTACCATGTGCTGTTATTTCTTTTCTAGTTCCAATTATGAATACAAAAAATTATGCCAAGGTTTTACATATATTTAAATATATTTTTGTTATTTTATGTATCGGAGTTTTAATGTTTAAAATTCCATTGTTTTATAATGTTTTAGGAGTTAGAATTGAGAGATCAATAAACGGATTAAATTCAAATTATGTTGTAGATAATTCGGAAGCAATTCGAAACAATTTAAAAAATACCGCCAAAATTAAATTTAAAGAGGAGCCATTCTTAGGTAATGGACTTTCAACTTTTAAGAAATTATATGGTAATGGATTATACTCTCATAGTAACATTTGGGAACTACTATATAGTTGTGGAATTATTGGTTATATAATATATTATAGTAAATATGTATATATAATTGTTATGCTGTTAAAATGTATAAATAAAACAAACAAAAATGAAGATTTAATAATTTTAAAATCATTTCTAATTTTAAATATCTGTATGTTAATTTTAGAGTATTGGCAAGTGACATATTACGTTAGTAGGCTTAGCATTTTAAATATTCTTACTATTGCACTGATTAGCCATCAAAATAGTGAAAACAAGGAGATAGATACGCAGTGAAAATATGTATAGTAACAGTTTATAACAGTTATAATTTTGGAAGTTTTTTACAAGCCAAAAATTTATATAATTATATTTTAAATCAAGGATATGATGCAGTATTTTACAATGGCAAATCCAGAAAACTATTTAGAGCGTGTGCTAGAAAAATAAAAAAAAATATAATTACAAACAAATCAATTATTAAAATAATTAAAGGAACCTTTTTCGAATTAAAAGAGTACTTCATTTTAAAAAAAGCATGGGAATCATTACCATCAACATGCTCAAGAAAAGGATTTGATTGTGTTGTTGTTGGAAGCGACGAAATATGGAATATTTCACGTTTAGAGTGCCAAAAAGATGAATTCTGGGCTGATGGTTTTGATTGCCCAAAAATTTCGTATGCTCCATCAATTAATACAACAAAAAGTGAATTATTTTTAAATAGTAAATATGTTGAATTGCTAAAAAAATTTGATTGTATAAGTGTACGTGACGAATATTCAAAAAAAACTTTATCGACATATTGTAATAAATCGATAGATGTAGTAGTTGATCCAACATTTCTAAATTCAATGAGTGTATCTTCTGAAACACAAAATTTTATCGCGGTATATTTATTTTATGGCTCGTTGACACAGCAAGAAATAAACGATATTATTTCTTTTGCACACAGTAAAAATATGAAGCTTGTCTCATTAGGGCAATATATAAGTTGGTGTGACAAATGTATTCATTCAATTAATGGAATGCCATTTTATGAATATAAAAACGCTAAATACGTAATAACAAATACATTTCATGGGACAGCATATGCAATAAATTATAGAAAACAATTTATTACTTATTCAAAAGGAAAAAATAAAATTGTTGAGTTACTCGATTCTTTTAATTTGGGAAATAGAGATATTACTAACGAAAACATAATGGACAAATTTAATGAAATCATAGATTATAGTAAAATAAATAATAAGATTAACAATAACATTGATCATTCTAAAAATTATTTATGTGACGCAATAAGGAGTGTAAAAAAATGAAAGTATTAAAAAATGAAAATTTAGCTAAATATACTACTTTTAAAATGGGGGGAATTGTAGAAAAACTTTACTTTCCTGAGAATATTGAAGAATTATTTAAAATATCTATTGATAAACCTAATACATTAAATTATTTAATAGGTGGGGGCTCAAATTTAATTATAAATGATTCTAAAACATTTAAAGAAGCTATTTGTTTAAGAGATTTTAATAATGAAATTAAGAAAATTGATGAGAATAAATTTTATATTGGAGCATCAGTTAGATTACAGCAAGCTATTAAAGAAATAAATAAACATAATTGTGGTGGAATTGAATATTTATTTTCTGTCCCAGGTTTAATTGGTGGTGCAATATATATGAATGCTGGAAGAGGAAAAAAGCATAACAAAGTAATAAGTGACTACATTATTAAAGTTGATTATATCGAAAATGGTGAAATACATTCATTAAAAAAGGAAGAATGCCAATTTAGTTATAGAAATTCAATATTCCAAAATAAAAAATGTATTATAATTGGAGCTTTATTTGAATTTGATAAGATGTCGAATTATGAGTCTAAAGAAAAAATAAAAGAGCGAATAGAATTATGTAAAAAAGTACAGGACATGAGTGCACCTAATTTTGGTACTGTTTTTTGTGAGTCAAACAAATATATTATGGAATTTGCAAGGCGATTTGGTTTTGGAAAATCGAATGGAGTCCATTTTTCAAAAAAAACTAAAAATTGGATGTTAAACGAAAAAAAAGGTTCTTACAAGCAAACTATTAATTTAATAAATAAAATAAAAAAAATACATAAATTATTTAGAAAAAAATGTAGATTGGAACCTAAAATTTGGGAATAGGAGTTGTTATATGAGAAGCAAGAAAGCATTATATAATACAATTGCAGGACTATTATATGAATTTGTTGCTGTCATTTGTGGATTTATATTACCAAGATTAATTTTATCTGCTTTTGGATCTGATTACAATGGTGTCACATCTTCTATTACGCAGTTTTTAGGTTATGTAGCATTGATGCGTGCTGGAATTGGTGGTGTAACAAGAGCTGCTTTGTATAAGCCTTTAGCAGAAGGAAATACAGAAAAAATAAGTGCAGTTGTTAATGCAACAGAACAGTTTTTAAAAAAAGTTGCAATAATTTTTTTGTTTTCTTTAATTGCGTTAGCGCTAATTTATCCATTTTTTATAATTAAAAATTTTGATTATTGGTTTTCTTTCTCTCTTGTAATTATACTTGGAATCAGCACTTTTTCACAATACTACTTTGGCTTAACATATCAATTGTTATTAAATGCTGATCAGAGGCAATGTGTAATTTCGTATGTACAAATATTTTCTACTATTTTAAATACATTAGTAGCATTTATTCTTATCAAAATTGGTTCAAATATACATATTGTTAAATTAGGAAGCACCATTGTATTTTCACTCAACCCAATTATCATTAATTGGTATGCTAGAAAAAAATATAAAATTGACAAAACAGTTAAACCAAACAAAGATGCTCTTGCTGAAAGATGGGATTGTTTTGGATTACAGGTAGCAAATTTTGTTAATTCAAATACAGATATGTTTGTATTAACAATTTTTACAAATGTTTTCGAAGTATCAGTATATACAGTATATTATATGGTTACAAATGGTATCAGAAAAATTCTGCTCACATTTGTTAATGGTGTAGGTGCGGCATTTGGTAATATGTTTGCAAAAAATGAAGAAAAATTAATATACAAAAATTTATTTGTGTTTGAGCAAGTTACTTTTTCTTTAAGTAATATATTTTTTGGCACTACCATTGTTATGATTTTATCGTTTGTCAATATATACACTCACAACATTAATGACGCAAACTATATTAGACCAGATTTTGCCATTATTTTAATTATTGCAACTTTATTTGGATGTTATAGAATTCCATATCAGTCAATAGTGGAAGCAGTAGGACATTTTAAAAAAACAAGAAATGGTTCATTTTTTGAAGCAATGTTAAATATTGTACTATCAGTAGTACTTGTCAATTTTTTAGGATTAGTTGGGGTTGCAATTGGTACGCTTTCTGCAACTGTTTTTAGGACATTTCAATATGCAGCATACATGTCAAAAAATTTGATTAAACGTAGTATGGTTTTTGTTTATAAAAGAATACTTATTTCTTTTTTTGAAATATCAGCCATAAGCGGAATAGGAATAATATTTAAGTTAAATATTGCTAACAGCATTTTTGAATGGATTTTAAAATCATTCACGACTGCTTCTTTTGCAGTTATAATTGTGTTAGTTTTTGAAATTGTTTTTTACAAAAATGATTTTTATGAAACCAGAAATAAAATTAAAAACGCATTAAAAAGGAGACACAGACATGAAAGAAAAATTAAAGCAGTTTAAAGCAAATTTCCTAAATTTTGGTATTCCTAAATATAGATTACAAAAATCAAAAAATAAAGCAAGAAAAAAGTACAAAGAACTCAATGGCGATGATAATATTACAATATTATCTCCAAATTGTATAGGTGGTGAAATATATAATTTGCTTGGTTTAAAATTTAATTCACCATTAATTAATTCATCGATGAAAAGAGTTGATTTTATTGATTTTTGTTTGAATTTGGACGAATATTTAAAAATAAAACCAAAAGTTTTGAGTATGAAAAAAGGACACCCAATATTAACACTTGAAAGTCCAAAACTAAAAAGAATTGATATTAATTTTATACATGACGATAATCAAGATACTGTAATTAACAATTGGGAAAAAAGAAAAAAAAGAATTATCAAAGATAAAATATATGTAATAATGGATAATAAAGATGAGCATGGGAATAGTATTGATGAGAAAATAATAAAAAAAATTGAAGAATTTAATTCAAAAAAGAAAATAATATTTGTAACTCATAACAATAAGTTGAAAGATGGGTATGAAATAGGAGAAAAGCAAATAAAAAGATATAATTTTAAAAAAATATCTGGATTGTATGGATTTCAATATTTTTTTGATTATGTTGACTTTTTGACAAAAAAATAGAATTGTCAATAAACAATCGTTTTATATACACATTGACATTCTTATAATTTTATAGTATTATATGTTTCGTTTATTTTGAAGGAGAGTTATTTATGAAAATAGCAGTAGCAGGAACTGGTTATGTAGGTTTATCTCTAGCCACATTACTTAGTGTTAAAAATGAGGTTGTAGCCTTAGATGTAATAGAGGAAAAAGTTAATAAAATTAATGATAGGGTATCACCTATACAAGATAATTATATTGAAAAATATTTTAATGAAAAAAAATTAAATTTAAAAGCAACACTAGATTATAAGGAAGCGTTTAAAGACGCTAGATTTGTAATTATAAGTACACCTACTAATTATGATGACGAGAATAATTTCTTTGATACATCAATGGTAGAAGATATAATTGTAAAGGTAAAAGAAATATGTGATCCTAATTTTACTACAATGGTAGTAAAATCTACAATTCCAGTTGGTTTTATTGAAAATATGAAGAAAAAATATAATATTGATAATATTATGTTTAGCCCTGAATTTTTAAGAGAAGGACAAGCTTTATATGATAATTTATATCCATCTAGAATTATAGTAGGAGAAAAATCAAAAAGAGCTGAAGAATTCGCAAATTTATTAAAAGAATCATGTTTGAAAGATGATGTTGTTATAAAATATATGAATCCAACAGAAGCAGAAGCAGTAAAATTATTTGCAAATACTTATTTAGCTTTAAGAGTCTCTTATTTTAATGAACTTGATACTTATGCTGAAATGAAAGGATTAAATACTAAAGATATAATTGATGGTGTATGTTTAGATCCAAGAATTGGAACCCATTATAATAATCCATCGTTTGGATATGGTGGATATTGTTTACCAAAAGATACAAAACAATTGCTTGCAAATTATAAAGATGTACCTCAAAATATGATTGAAGCAATTGTTAAATCTAACGATACAAGAAAACAACATATTGCTGATGAAATATTATCAAAAAAACCAAAAACAGTAGGTATTTATAGACTTACAATGAAATCTGGATCAGATAATTTCAGAGCAAGTGCTATTCAAGGAGTAATAGAAAAATTAAGAGCTAAAGGTGTAAATATTATAATATATGAACCAACAATTAAAGAAAATGCATTTAATGGTTTAGAAGTAGTTCATGATTTGAAATTATTTACTGAAATTAGTAATGTAATTGTTGCTAATAGACTTGATGAAAATTTAGAGGAATTCAAACAAAAAGTATATACAAGAGATTTATTTGCAAGAGATTAATTGGACAAGTTTAAACTTGTCTTTTTACTTGATAATTTTTTAATATACGTGTATTATGTTAGATATGGATGTGATTTGATGAAAAATAAATTAGTATACATTTTATTAATATTATGGCTAATAATTATATTTTTATTTTCTTCTATGAATGCTAATAATTCAAATGGAAAAAGTAAAGGAATAATAAAAGGTGCTGTTAATATTACAAATAATGTTCTAAATTTAAATTTAAGCGATAAAAAAATAGATAAAATTGTAACTAATTTAAATTATCCAATTCGTAAATGTGCACATGTATTAGAATATTTGATACTTGGTATATTATTAATGTATGCAATATATAATAATAATGTAAAAATAATTTATATTATAATTGGATTTATATTTTTATATGCATGTGGTGATGAGTTTCATCAATCATTTACAGGTAGAACATCAAAATTTTTAGATGTTATTATTGATACGTTAGGTGGGACATTAGGAGTATTATTATATTTAAAAAAAATAAATAATTAATAATACATTGTATATACTAGTACTAGAGGTGTTGTATGATTTATCTAGTACTTTTTTTAATATTAATATTATTTATTTTGTGGTGTATGTTAAAAATATCTAGTATAAGTGATGAATTTATAGAAAAAACTATAGATGATAATATAGAATGTTTTAATAGTAAAGAAAAAATTGAATAATTATTTAATTAATTTTTTTTATTATATTGAAGAAATTAGTAAAATATGTTAAAATAATGTGTGTTTGAAGCGATTGAATAGAAGGGATGAAATTGTGGAAGAAATTAATTTAAAAGAATTATTTAATTACTTTATATCAAAATCAGTAATTATTATTTTGATATCTTTAATCGTTGCTATAATAGGATGTTCGTATACTTTATTTTTACAAAAACCTTTATACAATAGTTCTACAACTATTGTATTAACTAGATCTGATAGTGAATCAGGTACTATCACTCAAAATGATATTACATTAAACCAAAAATTAGTGTCTACATATAGAGAAATAGTAAAAAGTAGAAGAGTTATAAATCAAGTTATATCTAATCTAGGTTTAAAAATATCTTATGAAAGTTTAAGTAAAAATATAAGTGTTACGTCAATTCAAGATACCGAATTAATTAAAATTACTGTATCTAGTGAAAAACCCGAAACTGCTAAAAAAATAGCTGATGAAACTGCTGTTGTATTTGGTAGTGAGATTCAAGAAATGTATAAAATCGAAAACATTAGTATAGTTGATACTGCAGTAGTAGCTAACAAACCTTACAATATAAACATAACAAAACAACTAATAATATATTTAGCTTTAGGTATAGTTTTAGGAATTGGAATAGTATTTATTATTTATTATTTTGATACAACAATTAAAACTGTAGAAGAAGTTGAACAAAAGATTGAGCTTCCTATACTTGGACAAATTCCGCTTAAGAATAAAAGGAGAAAAAAATTATGAAAGAAGATTTAATTGTATATAATAGGCCTAAATCAATAATCAGTGAAGGTATTAGAACATTACGTACTAATTTACAATTTGCTGCTGCAGGTGATAAATTAAAAAGTATCTTATTAACTAGTTCTATGCCTGGTGAAGGAAAAAGCTTTATTTCTTCTAATTTAGCTTTAGCTTTTGCTCAAAATGGCTCTAAGACATTAATAGTTGATTGTGATTTAAGAAGAGGGCGCCAACATAAAATTTTTGAAGTTGATAATAGTAAAGGATTATCAAATTTACTTATCAATTCAAGAATGGAAAAAGATTTTGAAGATTATATTGTATACACTAACATTGAAGACGTATTTCTTTTGCCAAGAGGAAGTGTACCTCCAAATCCTAGTGAATTACTTGCAAGTGATTCTTGTAAAAAATTAATGAGAATTTTAGAAAACGAATTTGATATGATAATATATGATGGTGTACCAGTTAGTGGTTTAACTGATGCATTAATCATGTCAAAACTAGTTGATAAAACAATTATTGTATGTGCTGTTAAAGAAACAGAATCTGAAGCATTATTAAATACAAAAAAAGCATTATTAAATGTTGAAGCTAGTGTTGCAGGTGTTGTTGTAAATAAAATTCCGGCAAATACTAAGACATATTCTGATAAATATTATATTAATTAGGTGAAATATGGTTGATTTACATTCACATATTATTAATGAAATAGATGATGGCTCTAGATCATTACAAGAAAGTATTAATATAATAAATAACGCATATATAAACGGAGTCACTGATATTGTATTAACACCACATTATATTGAAGGAAGTTCATATAATGCAAATAATAAACTAAAAAGAAAAAAATTAGAATTAATAAAAAAAGAAATAAAAAAGAAAAAAATTAATATTAATTTATATTTGGGAAATGAAGTAATGATAACTCCTGATATGCTTAAATTAATAGAAAACGATGAAATTAGTGTTATAAATGATACAAAATATATTCTTTTTGAATTACCAATGAATGATATTCCAAATTATATAGAAGATTTAATATTTGAATTAAAAAGTGCTGGTATTACACCTATAATCGCGCATCCTGAAAGATATATGCAAATAAAAGAAGATTATACAAAAGCATTTAGATGGATTGAGCTAGGAGCTTTACTTCAATCAAATTTGGGTAGTTTATATGGTAAATACGGTAAAGAAGCAAAAAAAACAATTCATAAATTATTAAAACGACATGCAATTAGTTTTTTATCAAGTGATATACATCACGATAATCATACTACATATAGTAGAATTGATTCTTTAAAAAAAGAATTAAATAAAAAATATGGTATTAACTATACAAATGAAATTATGAATGAAAACGGATTAAAAGTAATAAATAATGAAAATGTTGAAGTAAATATAATTAATAAAAAATCGTTTTTATTCTTTAGAAAATAAAAACTATAATGAAATACATTATAGTTTTTTTGATTATAACATATAAGTAAGAATTGAAGTTAAAAACATTGCTATAGTTGCAATTAAAGCAAATATTGCAAATATTTGTTGACCACTTATCTTATGTTTTTTCTTTTTCATATTACCACCAATAATATTATAATATATTTTTAATTAATTTGGAATATTTATTTTACTTATACATATTATTTTATGGGTGATAACATGAAACAAAGATTGGACAAACTTAAAGCAAATTTTAAATTAAACAAAAAAATACTAATATTTTTATTTGGATTACTCGCTATTGGTTTCATTTTTGGTACTGTTTTTATAACTATGATAAACTCTAGTGATAAAGAGTTGGTAAAAGATTATATTAAAAATTACATTGATAATGTAAACAATATAAATTATAGTAAATCATTAATAAATAGTTTAATAAATAACCTGGGCTTTATTTTAATAATATGGTTACTTGGTATTTCAGTAATAGGTATACCATTAATTATTTTTATTTATTTTACTAAAGCATTTACATTAGGTTTTTCTATTTCTTCATTCATTTTAAACTATAAAACAAAAGGATGTTTATATGCCTTAATTTACGTTTTTCCTTCTCAAATAATAAATATAATAATGTATACAATACTTACACTTTATTCTCTTACTTTCTCATTTAAAATTATATATTCATTACTGAATAAAAGTAATTTAAATTTTAAAAATTTAACAGGTAAATATTTTAAAATATTATTGATAACTATAATTATTACAATTATATCTAGTTTATATGATACATTTGTAATACCTAATTTATTAAAAAAATTTGTTTAAAACTTATATATATGTGTTAAAATATATGTAAGGTGATTCAAGTGAAAAGAGTAGTAGTTGGTATTTCAGGTGGAGTAGATAGTAGTGTAGCTGCACTTCTACTTAAAAACCAAGGTTATGATGTAATTGGCCTATTTATGCGAAATTGGGATAGTTCTATAAATAATGATTATTTAGGTAATCCCAATTTAAATAACGAAATATGCCCACAAGAAGAAGATTATAACGATGCATTAAAAGTTTGTAAAAAAATTGGTATAGAACTTCATAGAGTTGACTTTGTAAAAGAATATTGGGATTACGTTTTTAAATATTTCCTTGATGAATTAAAGCTAGGACGTACTCCAAATCCTGATGTAATGTGTAACAAATATATAAAATTTGATATGTTTATAAAAGAAGCTAAAAAACTAGGCGCTGATTATATTGCAACAGGACACTATGCTAAAGTAAAAGATGGGAAACTTTATAAAGCATATGATTTAAATAAAGATCAATCTTATTTTCTATCACAATTATCTAGTGAACAATTAAAAGATGTTTTATTTCCACTTGGAGATTTAGATAAACCAACTGTTAGGAAAATCGCACAAGAAAATGGTCTAATTACTGCAAATAAAAAAGATTCAACAGGCATTTGTTTTATAGGTGAAAGAAATTTTAAAGAGTTTTTAAAAAACTATTTACCTAATAAAGAAGGAAACATAGTTAATATAGATACAAATGAAATTATTGGTAAACACATCGGGCTTATGTATTACACAATTGGTCAAAGAAAAGGACTTGATATAGGTGGTATGAGCGATAGAGCATTTGTTGTTGGTAAAGATTTAGATAAAAATATTTTATATGTCGCACTTAATGATGAAAATGAATATTTATATAGTACTTCTTGTATAGTTGATAACATTGTTTGGAATCATAAAAAAATAAACAAATGCAACGCAAAATTTAGATATAGGCAAAAAGACAATCCTGTTGAATTAGAATTTTTAGATAATGAAATTCTAGTAAAATATGATCAAAAAATAAAATCAGTTACTCCAGGACAAGTATGTGTATTTTATGATGGTGATTTATGTCTTGGAAGTGGTATAATAAAAGAAGTAAGAAAAAATAATAAAAAATTGTGGTATTTATAGGTGATTTATGATTAGTGTATTTGATGTAATAATAAATGTTAAAAAAATTAATGGACACAATCTATATTTGATAAAAGATGTTGTCTATAAAAATCTTAATGAAGAAACATTAAAAGAATATGTTTATATTGAATATAATATTTCTAAAAAAATTTTAGACGATCCTCAGACTGAAATATTATGTAATTTGCTTTTAAATACATTTATTTTACGAATGTATAATAGTTTACAAAAAGAAAATCATTATTCAATTAATTTAGATTATGAAATGATGTTAAGCTTTTTAAAGCAAAAATATAACTTAGAAAAAACAAAAATATTTACTAATACTTTACACTTGACATTTGACAACAATGTAGTAAAATGATAGTAGGAGGTTTTAATAATGGAAAAACTAAACGAAATATTACATGAACTTGGTATATCAAAAGTTAAATTAGCAAAATTTTTAGGAGTGTCAAGACAAATGATATATAACTATCTTGAACTTGACGATATAAATAAATGGCCTAAAGATAAGAAAGTATTATTATTTAATTTATTAGGAATTAAATCAGCTGATGAGCTTAATGAAATTAAAGTTACAACTGATTATATAATAGATGTTGAAGCAAGAATCGATGCATTATTCCATAATTCTGATAATAAAGAAAATAGTGATGTAAAAATATCTTTTAATGGATTAGGAAAGAGAGAAGGGGAGTTACTACACTCTATTTCTGATTTAATCTCAGAAAGATTATCAGATCCTAATGATAAAGAAGCTTATACAACATTTACATATCTACATCATTTTATCCAAGCATTAGAAAGCACAAAAGAATTAAAATATATGCTAGGATACGTATCAAAAGCTGCTGGATTTACAAAACCACTTGTGTTTGCATTTGATGAAAATGAACAATTTATATTTGAAAGTATATTGTTTTCAGCAATGACATTATATAATAATGGTACAGCATCTAAAACTAAATTAGCTGTGTCACACAAAAGATTTGTAGATCAAATAGAACATAAATTAGAAGAAAAATTAAGTAGAACTTTAGAATTAAATTCTGCTAAAGTACAAGCGTTAAAAGAATTAGGATACACTGAAATAAACGAAAAGAATGCTGCAGAAGTACTAGAAAAGATTGCTGAAATTCAATCAAGAAACGTTTTAAATTAACACTTTATCAAATAATATTTAAATATATTAAATTCAATATAATGTATATTATGTTAACTTTTTAAAATTGAGATATTTTATCTCTTTTTTTATTTCTTTTATAAATGAAGATTTATTTTTTTTATTATATAGAATATATACTCTATTTCTAGTTCTAGTAAGCGCAACATAAAATAATCTACGTTCTTCATATATATCATTTGTTTCATATTGTGAAAATATCTTTTTATTTTTCTTTTTAGATGGAAAACCATACGTACCATTATTTAAATTTAAAATAATAACTTCATCATACTCAAGTCCTTTTGATTTATGTACTGTAGTAAAATATATTTTTAAATTTTTATAAATGTAATGATCATCTTCTTTTTTTAGTAAATTTATATATTTATTCAACCCAAAATTAAATCTAGATAATATACCTACCGATTTTACTTTATTTTTATTAAAAAATTCAAGTATTTTTATAAATTCTACTCCCCTATCACAAATAAGTATAATAGGGGAAGTGATATGTTTTTTAGAGATTAATTTTTTATTTATTTGTTTATTATTTTTTAAAATAAATTTACCCGCAACATTTATTAATTCTTGTGAATTTCTATATGTATTAATTAATTTTAATATTTTAATATCAGGTATATAATTACCTATATTCGTAAAATATTCTATATTTGAACCACTAAATCCATATATTGCTTGAAAATCATCCCCTACTCCAATAAAATTTGAATTATTATAATCAATTAATTTTTTAAAAAATATGAATCTATTTTTAGAAATATCTTGATATTCATCAACTATGATATATTTATAATTACTTTTAATTTTATCTTTTGATTTAATTATAATATCTTCAAATTCTATTAAATTGTTTTTATTTAAATATATATTATATTTACTATATATTGTTTTAAATAATGTATAAAAAATTTTAAAATTTTTACTTTTATTTACTTTTAAATCATATAGTTTAATTTTATCTATAAATTCTAATGTATCATTTGTTAAAGTGTTATTAAGAATGTATTTAATTCTTTTTTTAGAAAATAATAATATTGTATTATTTATTAATAAATAAAATATCGAATATAAATAAAATTTAAAATCATCTAAACTACTATTTATAATATCTGATATTAGTTTTTTTCTCATATCATCATTTATAATAGTTACATTTTTTAAAAATTTTAAACCTAGTTCATGAAAAGTAAATACATCTATATTTATATTTAAATTTTTTAATTTTTCATTCATTTCATTTTTATTTTTTCTTCCAAAAGATAATAATAAAATTTCATTATTTTTAATGTTTTTAATATTAATTAAATATTTAATTTTAGCTAAAATTGTAGTTGATTTACCACTTCCAGCACCTGCAACAACTAAAATAGATTTAGAACTATTTAATACTACTTCTTTTTGATAATTATCAAGTTTTACATTCATTTCATCCAATATATTATCTAAAATAAAATCACCTCAATTATAATATTATTTAAAATTAATCAAACTCCTGTAAAAAAATAACATTTATATAAAAAATATTTCTTCACATAATATTACTGGGTGATAAAAATGAGTAAGAGTAAAAAGATGCAATCAAATAAAGTAACTAATAAAACAAATAGTACTTCTAAAAAATGTGATAATTGCCAAAGAACAAATGAGGCAAATAATAATTCACAAACAGATTGTAGATAACCCAAAAAAGAGACTATTAGTCTCTTATTTTGTTATTAAATGGCTTAAATACATTAAAAATATACCTAAAAACAAATATAGTACACTTCCCTTCTCTTTTAGTTTATGTGCTTCTTTAATTAGTTCAAAAACTGATATTTGAATCATAATACCAGCTGTAAATGCAAATAAGTAACACATAATATTAGTATTTAAGTTAGATAAAAATATATGCGCTATTAAAGCACCAAACGGCTCAGATAAACCTGAAATAAAAGTATAAAAAAATGCTTTTAATTTTGAGTTTGTTGAGTAAAAAATAGGAATTGATATACTAATACCTTCTGGGATATTATGTAAGGCTATTGCTATTAATAATGAGGTTCCAACACTAGTATTATATGATAAAAAAGTAATGATACCCTCTGGGATATTATGAAGTATTATTGCAATCATTGAAACTATTCCAATTTTATATAAACTATTTTTTTTATTAACTTTTCTTTCAATAAAAGAAGAAGTAATTATACCAAGTACTAAGAAAATAAGTAATAAGATAATACTTGGAAATAAATAAAAAATACTAGTAAATATATTAAATGATTCTGGAATTAAATCAAAAAATGATACATAAAGCATTACTCCACTTGAAAAAAATAAACATTTAGAAATAAATTTATTTTTATTTATTTTTTTTATAAAAATTAATACAGTACCAATTAATGTAGACATCCCTGCAATTGTAGATAAAAAATATGCATATACAGTTTGGCTCATAATATCACCAATAAAGTATATGCACATTTTATAATTCAGTATTATATAATTTTTTATATATTTTACTATCTTTTATTAATTCTTTGTGAGTTCCAGTTTCAACTAATGTACCGTTTTCAATTACATTTATTATATCTGCATCTATTATAGTTGAAAGTCTATGAGCTATGATAACAACAGTATGATCACATACTAAATTATCAATAGTTTTTTTAATATATTCCTGACTTTCATTATCTAGTGCTGATGTTGCTTCATCAAATAAAATTATTTTAGTATTTAATAAAAGAGTTCTAGCTATTGCAAGACGTTGTTTTTGACCACCAGATAAATTAACTCCTCCCTCACCTATTATTGTATTATATTTATTTGGTAAACTCATTATATAATCATGAATATATGCTTTTTTACAAACTTTTTTAATTTCTTCTATTGTTACATCTTCTTTTACTAATTTAAAATTATCAATAATAGATAAATTAAATAAAAATGGATTTTGTCTGATAATTGAAATACTACTTCTTAAAGATGATTCACTTAAATCTTTAATATTAATTCCATCTATTAATACTTCACCTTTAGTAGCGTCAAAATATCTTAAAAGTAAATTAAATATTGTAGTTTTACCATTCCCACTTCTACCTACAATTGCGATTTTTTTATTTGGAACAAGCTTTAAATTTAATCCATTTAAAGTATTGTTTTCATCTTTTTTATATTTCATATATACATCTTTAAATTCAATTATACCATTTATATTTTCTATGTTTTTACTACCAAATGATTCATCTTTATATAATTTGTTATTTATAATTTCATCAATTCTTTTAAGTGAAACAGAAACTTTATTATAATTTACTCCAAATTCACTAATTGATTCAACAATATCATCAACTTTCCAAATATAAGAATCAATCATTATAAACATTGCAAAAGATAATTTATGAATAATATATAATCTACCACATGTAATAAGAATTACAAGTTCTAATAAAAAATAAATTAAATTATTAAGGTTATAATATTTAAGTTCATTCTTTTTCTGAATTCTAGATTCTTTAAATAAAGAATCAATATTAAAAAACATCTGTCTTTCTTGCGTTTCTTTTATCCCAAGAGCTTTTACTTCTCTAATACCATTTAAGTTTTCAGTCATTTTTTTAACATTAATATCTGATTGCTTTTTAATTTTTTCTTGTGATTTTTTAATTTTAGGGAAAAACTTTTTAGAAATAAAACCCATAATTAAGCCAAAAATAAATATTTCAAGAGTAAGTATTAAAGAAGTTTTTATACAAATAATCACTATAACAATTACAACTAAACTTTTACAAATCATTCTAATTAAATTAGATAATAAATCCATTACCCTATCTGGATCTGATGTCATTCTATTTATAAATTCTCCTACACCTTTTTCTTCAAAAGCTACTGCAGGTAAATTAGATGTTTTATGATATAAATCTTTTAAGGCATTTTTAGAAAATTTGATTTCTAAATAATTATAAATACTATCTCTAGGATATGCTAGTACAGTGTAACATAAAATGTGTATTGATTCCCATATTAATAAAAAAATTAAAAACATTTTAAAATTCATTTTAAGAAGATATTCAAGACCTAATCCCCAAAAATATGCTGAAAGTAAGCTTGGAACATAATTTATAACAACTAACAACATATAGATAAAAATTAAAAGTTTTTCATCTTTTAAATAATGGAAAATGATTTTAAAATTATTATTCTTCATAAAATCACCTCTTTTTTTAAAATATTATAACAAAAAAATAGATTAAAATCTATTTTATGTAATTACTTAAAAATAATTTTGTTTTTTTATCTACTCTTAAAGACTCTTTTATTTTTTTTATTGCTTTATTATTTGTTTCATTATCAAGTTCATTATTAATAAATAAATTTATAGTAATATCAGGATACTTTATAAAACAAATTGATATAAGCCATGCATTAGCCATTGTTACATAGTAATTTGTATTTTTAATGCTTTTGATTATTTTCATTAATTCATTAATATAATCATCATTAATATAGTGATCTAGTAATAAAACAATTCCAAAACGAATACTCCATGGATTAGAACTAGATAAATATTTTTTGATATCAACAAATCCTTCTTTTTGATATTTTTTAAAACACTTCAAATTAGCGCATACAACGTCATTAACGGCCCAATTATCAATCAAAGGTATAAAGTTATTAACTAGCTCTAAAACACTCTTAAAATCGCTTTTAATGTATCCTATAACCAGTCCTTCGATAATTATTTCTTCATAAGTTGAATGTTTATTGATTTTTATGAATTCTAAATAATTACCTTTTGATATAACTTTAGCAATATTTTTTAGTAAAGGGGTTCTAATACCAATTAAATTTAATGTATTTTTATTTAGTTTATTATGAAATTCACGATAATTTAAATCTTGTAATGAATATAAATAATCTACAAACTTTTTATAATTTTCTTCATTCCATGCAATACTATCTAATTTCATCTTTAAGTTTATTAACTAGACTTACAAATTCGTTTTGTAGTTCATCTAATCTTTCTTTAGTTTTAGCTTCAAATCGTGCTGTTATATTTGGGCCAGTGTTAGAACATCTAACAAGTGCCCAAGAATCATTAAATTCGACTCTAATACCATCAATATCAGTAAATTTATAATTTTTTTCTTTTGCATATTTTATTATTTCATCTACTATTTTAAATTTATTTTCATCTGTAACACTAAATTTTATTTCTTCAGTAGAATAGTATTTATTTATTCCATCTAAGAGCTGCGATAATTTTTTATCTGTATGATTTAAAACTTCAAGTAATCTTAAACCCCCATATATTCCATCATCAAATCCCGGAAACTTATCTCTAAAAAATACGTGTCCTGAAAATTCTCCTCCGAAATCAAAATTACCTTTTTGCATCATCATATTTGTATATGAATTACCAGTTCTATACATTACTGGTTCAATTGAAAGCTTATTTAATTCATCAATTAAAGCTTTAGAACATTTGACATCAAATAATGCTTTACGTGTATTTAATGATTTATTTAAATATCTATACATTATTAACATATATAAATCAGCTGCAATAAAATTGCCGCATTCATCTACTATACCTACTCTATCAGCATCGCCATCTATTCCAATACCAAAATCATAATTTAATTCTTTAACTTTTTTACCTAAATCAATCATATTTTTTGGTACAGATGGATCAGGATGGTGGTTTGGAAAGTTTCCATCACTGTCGCAATATAAAGGGTAATATTCAACATTTAATTTGTCAAAAATATCTTTTATAATTATAGAACCTGTTCCATTACCACAGTCTAGAACTACACGTTTTTTATTTAAATTTAAATCTACACTTGTAGTAAGTAATTTAATATATTCTTCTTTAATATCTTTTTTTATAATATTTCCTTTGCCATTAATAAAATTAAGATTTAATGTATAATTTAAAAAATCTTGAATGTACTTTCCATATGCATTTCCTGATTTTTCAAAACTAATTTTAAATCCATTAAATTCTTTTGGATTATGACTTGCTGTAATCATAATACCAGCGGGAGCATTATATAATATTCTAGCATAATAATACATTGGTGTAGTAACAAGACCTAGAGTAATTACTTCAACCCCAGTACTAAGTAATCCATTTATAATACCTTCATTTAAAGTAGGTGAAGATAATCTATTATCATACCCTACTACTACAGTTTTTTCATTATATTTTTCTTGTACATAGCTTCCAAAACTTTTACCAATTGTATACGCTACGTCAATATTTAAATCTGTCTCATATATTCCTCTAATATCGTATTCTCTAAAAATTTGCTTATTTATTTTATTTGTTAATTTCATATTTCCTCCTTACGCATGTGGATGCGATTCATTATATTTTTCTCTTATTTTTTCTTTTGATACATATGTATATACTTGTGTTGTTGAAATTGAAGTGTGTCCTAAAAACTCTTGAATACTTCTTAAATCAGCACCATTATCAAGTAAGTGTGTTGCAAATGAATGCCTTAAAGTATGTGGCGAAAAATCTGTTTTAATATTTAATTCTAAAGCTAGTTTTTTAATTATTTTAAAGAACTGTTGTCTAGTCATAGGTTTATTTTGACTTGTTACAAATACATAGTCATTTACTTTTCCTTTTAAAAAAGAATCCCTATATAAATTTAAATACAATTTAGTTGCTTCAAGTGCATAATCACCAACTGGAATAATTCTTTCTTTATTTCCTTTTCCGATAATTCTTATTAAACAATTATTTAAATCTATATCTTGAAGTTTTAGATTAACTAATTCAGAGACTCTAAGTCCAGTTGCATACATGAGTTCTAGCATAGCTTTATTTCTTGATGAATATTTGTCATTTACCTCTATATTTAAAAGTATATCTACTTCTTCCATTGATAATGATTTAGGTATTGTTTTTTTAATTTTAGGTAATTTAATTGAATCAAGCGGATTAGAATTTATTATTTTGTTTATTGTTAAATATTTATAAAATGATTTTAATGTAGAAACACTATGAGATATACTTTTTGATTCAAGCGATTCATCATATAGTTGTGAAAAATAATTATTTATATCTTCTTTTTTTACATTAATTGAATTTTTATTTATTTTATTTAAAAATGTATTAAACTTTTTTAATTCTTCAAAATATGATAATTTAGTATTCTCAGAATAGTTTTTATCAATTATTAAGTAATTTAAAAAATCATTCATTCTATCATCAATCATAAGCATCACTAATATAATTATAAACTATTATTTATTAAAAAACAAACGTATTTACACTAGTTTACACACTCTATTATTTTTGATAAAATAACTTTGGTGGTAATATGAACGAACCTTTAGCAATTAAATTAAGGCCAAAAAAATTAAGTGATATTATTGGTCAAACACACTTAATTGGAAAAGATAAAATACTTACAAATTTAGTAAAAAATAAAAAATTATTTTCATGTATTTTTTATGGTAAACCAGGTATTGGTAAAACTAGTTTAGCCCTTGCCATAGTAAATGAGCTAGGTTTAAGGTACAGAATGCTTAATGCTGTAATTAATAATAAAAAAGATTTTGATACAGTAATAGAAGAAGCTAAAATGTATGGATCTATTGTAGTAATAATGGATGAAATACATAGATTAAATAAAGATAAACAAGATTTACTTTTACCGTATTTAGAAAATGGTTTAGTTACATTAATTGGTATGACTACATCTAATCCTTATCATAAAATAAATCCTGCTATTAGAAGCAGATGTCAAATATTTGAGTTAAAAGAATTAAATAGTGATGATGTAATAACAGGATTAAAAAAGGTAAAATCAAAAAAAATATTAGAAAATTTAAAAATCGATTCAGAATCTATTAAATATATAGCTAGTTTATCAAGTGGCGACTTAAGATATGCTTATAACCTACTAGAAGTAGCTTATTATTCAACTACTGATGGTGTAATAACATTAGATATTTTAAAACAAATTAACTCTAAGCCGGTTTTCTTTAGTGACGCTAGTGATGATGGCCATTATGATGTTTTAAGTGCTTTTCAAAAGTCTATTCGGGGAAGTGATGTAAATGCTAGTTTACACTACTTAGCTCGTTTAATTGAACAAGAAGATTTAGATAGCATTTATAGAAGAATGACTGTTATTGCTTATGAAGATATAGGGTTAGCTAATCCTAGTATGGGTCCTAAAGTAGATGCTGCAATTAATGCTTGTGATAGAGTTGGATTACCTGAAGCTAGAATTATTTTAGCAAACATTATAATTGAACTAGCATTATCTCCAAAATCAAATAGCGCATATTTAGCGCTTGACGAAGCATTAAATGATATTCATAAAGGAAATACAGGAAATGTTCCAAATCATATTAAAACTACATCTCCAGATTATAAATATCCGCATAACTATCCAAATTCATGGGTAGACCAACAATATTTACCTGATAATATTAAAGATAAAGTTTATTTTAAACCAAAAAATTCTAAATATGAAAAAAAATTAAAAGAAGTAATGGATAAAATAAATAGTTTGAAATCATGATCTAGTTTTCTAGAATAAACATTTCAAGTGCAAGTGAAGAAGAAATTTCTCCACTTTTTATTTTATAATCTAAGTCTGCTAATTTTTCTATATATTTAAGCAATAATTCATCTGTAATTCCTCTACCTTTAGAAAGAGATAGTTTAATTCTATATGGATGAACTTTAAGCATTTTAGAAATATCAGCTTCAGTATATCCTAGCTTATATAATCCTTTTGCTTGATATATAAGTCTAAATTGATTTGCAAGCATTATTATTATTTTAATTGGTTCTTCTTTTAATTTTATCATTTCTCTTAGTGATTCAAGAGCTTTATCTTTATTTTTATTTACAATATTTTCAATTAAATGAAATATATCATTATCAATACTTTTTTCTGTTAAGTTAATTATATCTTCTTTTGTAATTTGTAAATCGTCATTTTTATAAGTTTTAATTTTTTCTATTTCTTGATCTAAAATAGATAAATCATTACCTACTCTATCAATAAGTAAATTAATTTCACTTAAATTAATAGAATAATTGTCAAACATTTTTTTAACGTAATTTTCTATTTTATCTATACTATTACATTCAATTATTTTACAATTCTTTTTAAAACTTTTTACTATTTTTTTTCGTTCATCTAATTTTTCGTAATTTACAACAAATATTATTGTACATAAATTATTTGTATTTTCGATATAATTTTCTAGTACTTTTACATTTTGTTCTATTATTTTTTTAGTAGAAGCTGTAAACATATATGCGTTATCACATATAATCATTTTTTCTTCATCGAATAAAGAAACTGTAGTAGCATCATCAATTACTTCTTCTATTAATGTATTTTCTAAATCATATTTAGAAATAGATAAATCAGAAATTTTTTTACTTTTTTTAATTTTATCTATTTCTTTTTTTATTAGATAAGAATCTAATCCATAAATTAAATAGTTCATTTAATCATCCCTTTTTAATGTGAAATAAAATGTAGTTCCTTTATTTTTTTTAGAAGTAAAACCATATGTAGATTTATGTGCTTCAAGAATACTTTTTACTATTGATAATCCTAGGCCTGTACCATATTGATTTCTTTTATGTTTTTTATCACTTTTAAAGTATTTACGCCATACTAAATCTTTTTTATCTTCTTCTATTCCAATACCAGTATCTTTTATATTTATTTTAATGGTATCTTTATTTAAATCTAAAAATATGTATACCTTTTTATCATCGCCAGTATAATTAATAGCGTTATTAATTAAATTGTAAATAACTTGTTCTATCTTTTGCTCATCACCAATTACGTTTATTTTTTGATTTACATCAAATATAAATTCATAATTTTCTTTTTGAGTTAATATATCAAATTTGTTGATTATATTTTTAATAAGTTCTACTATATCAAAAGAACTAGTTTTTAATTCGCTTATACCAGCTTGCATTCTAGATAATTCTAAAATATCATTAACTAGTAAATTTAAACGCTTTGATTCATCTATTATTACATTTAAATTTTGTTCTCTTTTTTCAGTATTATTATAAGTTATATCTCTTACCATTTCAGCATATGCCTCAATCATTGTAAGAGGTGTTTTTAAGTCATGTGTAATATTAGCTAAAAATTCTCTTTGTAGTTCATCTGATTTTGAAATTTCAATTACCGCTTTATTTAATGTGTGCGCTAGTTCATTTAATTCTTCAATACCAGTATTTTCGTCAAATTTAAAATCAAATTTACGTTTTTCTAAATTATTTGCTAGCTCATTCATTTTTACAATTGGTTTAGATATTTTTTTAGAAATAAAATATCCAATAATAAATGACAATAAAAATACAATAATTGTCACAAAAATAAACTGTTTAGATAAAATATTAATATTTAAATCAAGAGGTTCCAAAGATGTGATTAAATAACAATTTGTGTTACTATTTAATTTAAAAGCATTAATTAATGTTTCATTTTTAAATCTTGGATTAAGCATAGTATATGAATCACTATCATTATTTGCTGATTCAAAAGTTTTTTCATAGTATTCTATGTTTTTTTTATTTTCTAAATCCATCATACAAGCATGAGATCTAGTTTGTAAATTAATATCACCTGTTATTATTATACATACATCATTTTTAAATGATAATTCTTCAATATAATTTGAAAAATCATCTTCATTATAATTGGTTTTAATTTTTGAAATTAATTTATTAATTTCTCTAGTTTTATCAAATTTATAAAATGATTTTAAAAATACTACTTGGAAAAACCACAAGAAAATTAATATTAGACAAGAAAATATAGTTAAAAAAATCCATACTTTTTTATTTAATTTAGTATTTTTGTACATCAAATTTATATCCCATTCCTCTTACAGTTACAATTAAATCTCTATATTTTCCAAGTGAATTTCTAAGCATTTTTATATGTGTGTCAACTGTTCTATCATCACCAAAAAAATCATAACCCCATATTTTATTTAACAATGTTTCTCTTGATAAAGCAACACCAGTATTTTTTATAAAGAAACATAATAGTTCATATTCTTTTGGTGTTAATTTTATAACTTTATTTTCAATAAATACAACTCTACCTGTATAATCTACTTTTAAATCTTCATAAACAAATTCATCAGTTACTTTATTAATACGTCTTAAAATTGCTTTAATACGCGCAAATAATTCTTTTGGACTAAAAGGCTTAGTCATATAATCATCAACACCTAAATTAAATCCAATTAATTTATCGTATTCATCACTTCTAGCAGATAACATAAGTATAGGAATATTTTTAATTTTTTTAATTTCTTCACAAGTTCTAAAACCATCAAGCTTTGGCATCATAATGTCAAGTATTATTAAATCTATGTCATTATTTTTTACAATTTCTATTGCTTCAATTCCATCACTTGCCTCAAATACTTCATATCCTTCAATACTAGAATACTCTTTAATAACATTTCTAATTAATTCTTCATCGTCAACTACTAATAATTTCATAACTCACCTCTTTATTACAGTACTATATATTTGTGTAAATAATGTGAAAATTAGTATTTTTTTGTTAAATAGTTGTCTAAAATACCACTATCAAGTACTTCTTCTTTTATTGGAGCTACACGTTCAGACCATCTCCAATCAGGAGTATAAGGATCATTTTCTAATGTACAATATTTTAAATTCATATTTAGTTCTAATGGTCTATTTGAATCATATTCAGGCAATTCTTGGCAAGCTTGTTTAATATTTAAAAATTCAACTACAAAATCGATTGCACCAACATCAATATTAGGATATGCTTTTGTTTCAAACTCTCCTGTGTCAGGATTATTAAAGAAAATACCACCTAAATTATTTTGATTTATGCAGATATACTCTTCTCCGTTACCGCTTTCAAGTCTATGAACAGCTAACATAGTACATAATGTATCAACATCATTTACTCCAAATATATTTGCGTATTTTAAAATGATTTTTTGTTGTTCATAATCAGTATAAGTATTTAGTGTGATAGGTTGTTTTAAATATAAATTTTCAAAAAAATAATCTCTTAGAATAATAATGACTTCTTTTTCTTTATTAGATGATGCTAATAAATAGTTTTTATTTTGGTTATATAAATTTGTTGTATCATTTACTCCAAAAATTGAGCCATATTTTTTAAAATACATTTGTATTAAATCTTCATCAGTAATAATGTGTTTTTCTTCTTTTTCTTGTGAAACTACATTAGTATTATCACTTATACTGCTTACTGAACTTGAACTATTTTCTTCTTTACCACTATTTTTAATTAAACTAGCTACTGTTGCAAATACAGCAATTGATCCAGCTACAATTAACCCATTTTTAATTAATTTAGTTTTCTTTTTTGAAATTTTACTAACAGCAGTATTTATTAATCCCTTTTTTATTTGCTTATTTAAATCAAGCATAATTAAATTGTTTTTAATTTTAGGGTAATTTTTTAATACTATTTTTTGATTATTAAATACCATTACTAAATCATTCATGTTATTTACATAATATGCTTTACTTATTTTTAGTTTTGATAAACTATCAAACATTTCTTTTATTTCATTATCTGTTTTTGTTGTTTTATTTTCTGATGTTTCTATATACCAATTACCTGATTCATTGTCTATAATTATCATTATTTTACCTCCTTAAAACACATTTTTATATTAAATAAAATAAATAACGTTAATATCATTTCAATAAATAACATTATAAATATATTTATTAGATTTAAAATTGTAAGAATACCAAATATTATTTTAGATATAATCGTTATGATTGTATATCTTTTGATTTTTTTATTTAAGTCAAAAGATGCTTTAATTGTTTTTGTTATATTACTTATATCATAACTAGATAAAACTAAATCACTATTTTTATTTGTTGACGCTAAAACAAAAGATATATTCTTTTTATTTTCAATAGTATCTGATATAAATAAAGTGTCACATCCTAATTTAGAAATGATATTTAACTTATCATTTTGAGATAAATTATAGTAAAATTTATTAATATTTAAATTTTGAGCCATTTTTTTAACTACTTTTTTTTCATCACTTGATATTATTATAATATTATCTATGTTTACCTCATTAAATAAATTGTTAATATTAAATGATTCAAATTTTATTTCATCTTTTAATACAATTGTTCCGATATAATTATTATTTAAAGCAACTAATATAGCTGTATCTAAAAATTCTACTTTAGGATATTGAATATTCTTTTTTGAGAATAATTTTTCATTACCTACAATTACTTCATCGTCATTTATTTTCGCAATTATTCCAAGATTTTTATATTCATTAAATTTTGTAATTATATTTTCATCAATTTTGCCTTTATATTTGTCTTTTATACATTTTGCAATACCATGATCAGATTTATATTCTGCGTGCGCTACAAAAAATAAGATTTCTTCTTCTTTTTTATAATAAGGAATTATTTTTGTAATTTCATAATTACCAGTTGTAATTATATTTGATTTTTCTATACATACATTTTTACATTTATATAAGTTTTCTAATACACTATTAGATTTAATTTTAACTTTATTAAAAGTACAATATCTATTTACTTTATTATATAAATACTTAATAGAAATTCTAAATAAATTTAAATTTGATATTATTAGAAACAACACAAATTTGCTTATAGAAGTATAAATTTTATTGGATAAAACTAAATACAATATAAATATAAATATAGATAAAATACTTACACATATAGTATAAATTTTAGATTTATTAAATATTTTTTTCTGATTTATACTAATGTCATTTTTTAAATCTAATTTTTCTATTAAAATAATACTAATTATATAAAGTATTAAAAAAATAATCGAATCATTTTTGTTAATTATAAATGAAATAATACTAATTACAGTTATAATTATTTTATCCAAATTAATTTTTTTATCTTTATATAAATTAATAATTAAAAAAATAAAAGATATAAATTTTAAAAAGCTTAGATTTTTACTTAAAAATGATATTAAAAATAAAAATATGCCAGCTATAAATAAAATGTATTTTTTTAATATATTCATACAATCATCCTCAAGTATATTATACTATTATTTCACATAAAAAGACAAGATTTATTTCTTGTCTATACTTGATTTTACAAATGAATCGAATAATGGATGAGGTCTAGTTGGTCTACTTTTAAATTCAGGATGGAATTGACTTGCTATAAAGAATGGATGTTTAGGTATTTCAACTATTTCTACTAAATCTGCTTCCTCATTAATTCCTGAAAAAACCATTCCATTATTTTCTAAAATTTCTCTATATTTATTATTAAATTCATATCTATGACGATGTCTTTCTTTTATATTTGTTTGTTTATAAGATTTGTATGCAAGAGTATCTTTTTTAATACTACAATCATAATTACCAAGTCTAAGTGTACCACCCATATTAATTACTGATTTTTGTTCTGCCATCAAATCAATAATTGGTGTTTCACACATTTCATCAAATTCAGTAGATGATGCATCTTTTAAATTACATACATTGCGCGCGAATTCTATAACAGCAATTTGCATTCCAAGGCATATTCCTAAATATGGAATTTTATTTACCCTTGCATAATTACATGCAATAATTTTACCATTTATTCCACGTGATCCAAATCCTCCTGGAACTAATATTCCTTTTGTATTTTTAAATACTTTGCTTGGTTCACTTTTTTCTAATTCTTCAGCATCTACCCAATTAATTTTTACCTTTTTATTATATTTATACCCAGCATGTTTTAAAGCTTCAGCTACAGATAAATATGCATCATGTAATTCTACATATTTACCAACTAAAGCTATTTCTACTTCATCTTTTAAATTATTTACAGTATTTACTAATTTTTCCCATTCTGAAAAATTTAATTTATTAGCATTTAAATTGAATTGTTTCAAAATAATTTCATCAATTTTTTGATTTTTGAAATTAATTGGAATTTGATAAATATTTTTAACATCAACCGCTTCTATTATATTTGAAACTGGTACACTACAGAAAAGTGATAATTTATTTTTTATAGAATCATCCATTGAAAATGGAACACGACATACAATCGCATCTGGTTGAATGCCTAAGCTTCTTAGTTCTATTACACTTTTTTGCGTTGGTTTAGTTTTTAATTCATTAGATCCATATATAAATGGTACTAATGTAGTATGAACAAAGAAAGTATTTTCACTTCCTAATTCATATTTAATTTGACGAAGTGATTCCATGAATGTTTGTGATTCAATATCACCTATTGTACCACCAATTTCTGTAATAACTATATCAGCTTTTGAAGTTACACCTGCTTCATACACTTTGTTTTTAATTTCATTTGTAATATGCGGTACAATTTGAACGGTCGCACCTAAATAATCTCCTCTTCTTTCTTTTTCAATTACACTAGAATATACTTTACCATTAGTAATATTTGAAGTATAATTGAGTTCTTCATCAATAAAACGTTCATAATGACCTAAATCAAGGTCTGTTTCACATCCATCGTATGTAACAAATACTTCCCCGTGTTGAAATGGTGACATAGTACCTGGATCAACATTCATGTATGGGTCAAACTTTTGCATAAATACTTTATACCCTCTAGATTTAAGTAAAAGCGCTAAAGATGAGGCTGTAATTCCTTTTCCTAACCCTGATACAACTCCACCTGTTACGAAAACATATTTTGTCATAAATACCTCCTAATAAAACAAAAACTCACGAGAGTTACTCATGAGGCTCTCTTAAATTATAACATAATTATAATTTATTGCAAATACTTTAGTTTAAGTTTGACATTAATTTTTAATTGTGATAAACTAGTGTAACTTTAAAAAGGAGATGTACTATGAATAAAAAAAGTATAATAAATAGCTTTGATATTGAATTAAATAAACTAACACATGTAAGTAAAATTAAAGATTTAAATATTTTTATAAAAAACTTAAACAATAGACAATATGAAAATTTATTACTTGATAAAAACAATCAAGATTTTAAATACATTATAAAACCAGATTTCAATGTTGAAACAATGGTACCTTTAAATGTAAACAACGGATTATTAAACTACTTTGTACCTGCATTTTACGAAATAAACTATGGTACAATTGATACTGATTTTATAAAACCAGTTAGAAATGATTTTATGGCATTTAAAATATCAAAATTACAAATAAGTGAAAATGAGTCAAAAATTCATTTAGACCCTTACAGAATTGAGTATAAAATCTTTAATAATATCTATAGTAATTTACTAAGATACTTACTTAATGAAAAAAACTTTAGAACGTTTACAGATAACGATTTAAAATGGCTATTTAGAGAAAGCTTAGAATTATGTTACTACAATCATCATAAAAATATTAATTATATCATTGATAATGGAAATGATAGTAAATCATTTGAAAATATTAAAAAAATGTATACTATTAATATGATTGATGAAACAATTAAAACAAGTGAATGTAATTATAATCCATGGACTAAAATTAACACATATTTAGATAATAGAAAATTAGAAAATGGTAAAATACTTACATTAAAATCACAAGCAAAAAAATAGGAAATAATCCTATTTTTTTTATATATATTTTTCTGCTTTACCTTGTTTAAGTGATATAAGAATTAATACTTCTAAATATAAAATTAAAGTAATCAAAATAATCCAGCCTATAATTGGAATTATTAAACATAATAAATATGTGTAAGGTGATAAATATATTTTACTACCACCAACATCTAATTTATCAGCAATTTTTGATAATACTTGGATATAAAACACTATAAGCATTATGATTAATGGGAAGAAAAATATAGTTCCAATTACCCAATAATACCATTTAGAATACCAATATTTCTTATCATACACATCAAGTAAAGCACCTAGCATAAAAACACTTGTACCTTGTGATCCGAAAAACAATAAAAGCCATGCCCACCAATTTTCTCTTTTTAATAATTTCATAATTTTCTCCTTTTTATTCTATTTCATCTTTTAGTTTATAAAGTATATTTAATGCATCAAGTGGTGTAAGTTCAAGAGGATTAATCTTTTTTAACTCTTCTTCTACCTTTGATTTTTTTTCAACTAAATCAAAATCAAGTGATTGTTGTACCTTTATATCGCGTTTTTTTTCATTTCCTTCATATATTTTTAAAATATCACTCGCTCTTTTTATTAAATTATCAGGTAGTTTTGATAATTTTGCTACATGAATACCATAACTTTTATCAACACTTCCATCTTTAATTTTATGTAAAAATGTAACTTCTCCATTTTCTTCGTGTGCACTTACATGTACATTATGCAAATGCTTTAAATGTTGGTCCAAATCAGTAAGTTCATGATAGTGAGTTGAAAACATTGTTTTAGCTAAAACAGAATCATGTATATATTCGATTATTGCTTGAGCTAAAGCCATACCATCAAATGTAGCAGTGCCTCTACCTAGTTCATCAAATAATATTAAACTATTTTTACTAGCATTACTTATAGCATAATTTGCTTCCTTCATCTCAACCATAAATGTAGATTCACCACTAACCAAATCATCACTTGCACCAATACGAGTATATATTGCATCAAATATTGGCATAGTAGCACTACTAGCTGGGACAAAACATCCAATTTGAGCCATAATTACAGTAATTGCCATTTGTCTCATATAAGTTGATTTACCCGCCATATTTGGGCCAGTTATTAGTAGTATATTTGTATTTTCATCCATTATTATATCATTTGGAACATATTCACTATTCATAACTTTTTCTACAACCGGGTGTCTATTATCTGTAATTTTAACTACATTTTTATTGTTTATTATAGGACGAACATAATTATTTTCTTCTGTAACTGTAGCAAAAGATTGAATAACATCTACTTCACTAATTATTTTAGCTATTTTTTGAAGGGAAGGAATATAAGTCTTAATTATATTTTTAATTTCACAAAATAAACTGTATTCTAGATTAATTATTTTTTCTTCTGCATTTAATATTAGCGCTTCTTTTTCTTTTAAGACAGGACTAATATATCTTTCACAATTAGCTAAAGTTTGTCTTCTTTCATATCCGTACTCTGGTTTTATTAAATTAGTATTTCCTTTTGAGACTTCTATATAATATCCAAATACTCTATTGTAACCTACTTTTAAATTTTTTATTCCGGTTTTTTCTTTTTCTTCATTTTCGAATTTGGCTATAAATTCTTTGCCACCTTTTCTTAAACTTTTTAATTCATCCAATTCTTCATTGTAATTTTCTTTTATTAAATATCCTTCTTTTACTGAAACCGGAGGATTTTCATAAATACTTTTTTCTAACAATTCATATAAAGATGAAAGCGTATCTAAATTATCACAAAATTTAAGTTTTTTTAATATATTTGAAATTTCAGGTAAAACTTTTAATGACGCTTTTAATTGCAATAAATCTCTTGCATTAGCGTTTCCAAATGCTATTCTACCACTTAGTCTTTCTAAATCATAAACTGAATCTAGTAATTCTTGTAAATCATTTTTTAATATAAATTCTTTTAATAACACTTCAATCATGTCATATCTTTTATTAATTTCATCAATTTCAATCAAAGGAGATTCGATAAATCTTTTAAGCATTCTAGATCCCATTGCAGTTTTAGTTTTATCAAGTAACCATATTAGAGAATAATTTCTTTGTTTTAAACGTAAAGTTTCTGTTAGTTCTAGATTTCGCTTAGTATGTATATCCATTTTCAAATATTTATTGTTTTCTATAATTATTGCTTTTTGTAAATGATCTAAATTTCTTTTTTGAGTTTCATTTATATATGTAAGTAAATGTTTAATACTTTCTCTATTTCTTGTGTCTGTTATATGTTCATATATATTTTTATACTCATCAAATTCTTTTATATCATCGATTATTGAAGTAATAATTTGAAATTGATTTTTAAGTAAGCTAATTATACTTTTATCTAATTTACTAGATGTAATTATTTCCTTTATTCCAATACTTACTATTTCACTTACTAATTTTGATTGATTATGTCCTATTTTTAATGTATATATTTCACCTGTTGATATATCTGCATAACTAAGTATGTAATCATCTTTAAAATCAAGAACACTACCAATATAATTATTTTCATATTCTAAAAGTGAGTCATTATTTATAATAGTCCCTTTACTTATTATTTGAGTAATATCTCTTTTGACAATTCCTTTTGATGCCTTTGGATCTTCTAGTTGTTCACAAATTCCTACTTTATATCCTTTTTCAACTAATTTTTCAATATAAACAAAAGAAGCATGATGTGGTACGCCACACATAGGTATTTTTTCATCTAACCCAGCATTCTTTCCAGTTAATGTAAGTTCTAGTTCACGACTTGCAATTATAGCATCCTCAAAAAACATTTCATAAAAATCGCCTAATCTATAAAATAAAATTATATTTTTGTTTTTTAATTTTATTTCCATATATTGCCTCATCATAGGCGTAACTTTATTTATATCACATTCTTCTAACTTCATAATCTCACCTTATTTAATTTTAACAAAAAAAAGAAAATAAGTCTATATTGCTTATTTTCTTGTTTGTTTTTTTCTATCAATTTCAATTAATTTTTTTAATTTTTGTAAGCCTGTTTTTTCTCTTAAACGAACTCCTTCTCTAGTTAATCCAAATTTATCTCCAATGCTTTGTAATGTCCAACATGTACCGTCAACAAATCCAAATCTTAGTTTAAAAATCATTTGATCACGTTCGTTTAAATTTTCTATTAATCCTAACAAGTATTTTTTATTATCTTCTTGTACAATAAATTCTTCAGCATTAATGGCATTTTTATCTTCTAAAATGTATGCATAATTATATTCTTCTTCATTGTTTAAAGGCTCATCTAGACTTTTTATTGAATAATTATTCTGTTCTGCATTAGTAATTCTTTTAATTGATAGCCCGGTATTTTCAGAAATTTCTTCAATAGTTGGTTCTCTATTATATAAACTAAATAAATAAACCTTTGATTTTTTAATTTTTAATATATCTTCATATAAATGGACTGGTAATCGTATAGTTCTTGATTCGTTAGTTATAAATCTAGTTATACTTTGATCAATCCACCATGTCGCATATGTTGAAAATGTGTAACCTAAATTTGGATCAAAACTTTCAATTGCCCTAATTAATCCTTCATTACCCGCACTAATTACATCCATATAATCAAGATTTAATTCGCCTTTAGAATATTTTTTTGCTATTTTCATAACTAATCTTAAATTTGATTCTATTATTTTATTTCTAGCTTTTATATCACCATTTTTATATTTAATAAATAAATCTTTTACTTCTTCTTTAGTTAATACTCTTAAATCAAGATTTTTAACATTGCTGATATAGTTATTTGAACAAGTTGAATCAATTTTAACGTTTTCTTCGATAATTTCTATATTATTTATTTCGCAAAACAAATATAATAGTTTAAAAACATGATTATTTCTGCTGTACGAACGAAGCATAGACTCATTTATTTTATTAATATTTCCAATTATTGATTTACATACATCTTTAATCTGATTAAACTCTTTTAGTAACAAATCATATGTATTAAATTCAATAATAACCGAATTCTTTTCTAAATAATTAAATAACCCTGACAAAAATGATAAACTATTTTTATTTTTTGAAGATGAAATATATTCTTCAATTAACTTCTTTTCGTTCATAACCCCCACCTGCTTTTAATCTACAAATAATTTTTCAATATTTTTCTTTGGCAATAATATTTTACAATCTTTATTAACGCTAAATTTAAAACTATTATTTATCGTAGAATATTCTTCACCATCTAAACACCAAGAAGATCCTAATGCATCTTCGAATTCTATCTCAAAATTATCAGTTCTAAAATATTCAAATCCATTTAAATTTATAATGTCTTTATTCTTAATAAGTATTAAGTCTTTTATGATTTCTGCTTTTGATTTTATGTTGCACAACAATACTTCAAATTTATTATCATCTAATTTTACATCTTGATATATTCCGTCAACCCCTGCAACACGAGTACTATTTGTTATAAATATAAACGAATATCTTCCATCGTATTCCTTACCATCAATTTTATATTTGATATTAGAAAACTTTAATTTTCCAGGCATTGTTTTTATAGCGTGTATAAAATAACCAATTCTTCCATATTTTCTTTTTAAATTTCTAGGTGTTGAATAAGGTATATCCATAAAATTACCATACCCCGCAACATAAATAAATGGACGATTATTAATTAGACATACATCTACATTTTTTACAACACCATCAAGTAATAATTTTAAATTTGTTAAATAATTTTTACCATAACCATACATTGTTCCAACATCATTAGTTGTTCCAATTGGAAGATGAGAAATAAGTAATTTGTTACTTCTTTCAATGTTTCCTGAAATAACCTCATTAAAAGTACCATCTCCACCAGCGGCTATTACTAAATCACAATCATCAATTAACTTAATTATCTCCCTAGCGTGCCCTTTGTATTCAGTATATTTTATTATTACACTATAGCTATTCTCTTCTAACATTTTTTTAACATCATTTACTATTTCTTTACTTTTTTCTCTACCACTATTCGGATTATATATTAGGTAACACTTTTTCATTTTATTCTCCTTTTTTACTTTATAATATTAACACATAATCAGCTAAAAATCAATTTGGTTATAGGTGATACTTCTTTTGGTATCCTAAAACATCTTCTCCTTCGTGCTTTATTTGATTATCTTTTTTCATTATAAAATTAAAATAGTCATCTATAGTATAATTTGTAGTATATGAATAATCTTTAGTTCGTTCATAATATAGTCCGTTTCTATATGAAATTGTAAATCCATCAAAATAATTTTTTAAAGAATTGTCATCAATTTTAATATAACCTTTTTTTAACACTTCTAATGCAGTTTTTTTTCTATCTTCATTCATTATCATAAATCTACCTGCTTTTGTAAGTGGATAGTTTACAAGTCCGATTCGTTCTAAATTAGTTGTACCTAAATTAAAAAATTGAGAATAAGTTAAATCCAACAAATAATAGTTTTTTAACTTTATGATATTTGCATAATGAAATCCATTTCCTTTAAATAATTTAGCTTTTTTACAATAACCTGGATGTATTTCTAGTAAATAACATTTTATTTTATGTTTATTACATAATTCTTTTACATTGATACTAGCGTTATAGCAATAATTAACTAAACTTGGATTCCATGTATTACTTTCATTAAGTAATGCACCTATGCTATTCCAATATATTGTCTTTAAAAGTTTCTTTCTTATTTGAAACACAATGTATTCGAGTACTTGTTCTTCACTATCCGTATTTAATTCCATGTCTTTTTTTATGTCTAAAGTAAAAGAAGTATCAAGTAATTGTTTATTATTGAAAACTTTTTCAGAATTAAGCATATATTTTACTATTAAATTATATATATCATTCACACTACTAGCTAAACCGTGTTTCATATTTAATTCCTTAAAAAAGCCATACATTTCCTTTAATAATTTTATATCTTGTGTTTCTTTTATAACTATAGAATATAATTTCATTAAATCACGCAAATCAAGCATTTTTTTTAAAGAATAATTCATTTTTAAAGTTCCCCCTTTAAATGTAATATAGTATATCAAAAAAATAGTTTTATTTCAAACTATTTTTGAATTTTTTATAAATGGCGTCCCCGATTGGAATCGAACCAACGACCTAGTGCTTAGGAGGCACTCGCTCTATCCTACTGAGCTACGAGGACACAATTTGATTTTAACATAAAAGACTACATTTTTGTAGTCTATTTATAAAAATTAATCAAAAATATGATATATAAATTTAATGCATATTTTAATTTATAACTAAATTTATGTGAAAATTCGTTAAGCGCTACAAATTTATCAACAATACTAACTATCCAACTTTCTGCATACTTTGGAATAGCTGGATTTATTGGAAACATATGTGTTCTAATAATATCCTTTTCTTTATCTGAAATGTTAAATTCCTTGCTTGATTTTTCAACAGCAAATTTAGGATGAACAAAAACAGAAACAAATCTATCTTTAAATGTTCTTTCATTATCACTTAAGAAAAAATCATGTAAAAGACCAGCTCTAGCAACAGATTCATAATCTAATCTAAGTGCATGCGCTACTTTGTACGAATAAAAAGAAACCTTTAAACAATGATCATATCTAGTAATTCCGTGATGTTCAATTTGTTTAAGTTTTTGATATTCTTTATTATCTAATATATTTTCAATGATACTAACATATTCTAAATCTATGTTATTTTTCATGAACTCACCTCTGATACTATAACAGTATACCATAAATTTAGAAAAAATATAATTCTTTTTTTAAAATTTATGAAAAATTTGGTTCAAAATTTATTGGCTCAATTTGTATATAAGTATTTCCATCATTAACTTTTATTTCTTCACCATTAAATTTTTTGTAAATAGTTTTACTATTTCTTGAGGATTTACTCCATGTAATTGGAATACTATATCCATTTGTAATGTAATATCCCTCACCTGTTCCGATATTATCTAAATTTTGTCTACCGTAACTATCTATAGAATAATTTTTGATTTTTGCTATAATTATATTTTTAGCACTATATTGATTATTTGTAATTCTATCAGTATGTTCTATACCATTCATATATCTTAAATACCTTTTAGTATCAGGATTATATACATAACTCGTTGTATGTTGATATGAATACGGAATAGAAACTTCATTTGCTACTGTAGCATTTTCTTCGTTATTTAAATTTATCTCATCAACACTATAGTTTAACAACAATTCATCGTCTGAAGTTAAACGATATTTTTTCTTTTTAGCTAATTCTTTAATTTTATCTATACTAGTAAATGCAGTATGTTCATACGCTAAATTAAGTTTTTCTCTCCAAAAAGCATCATCATATAATCCATTAATATTGTTTATACCTAAAGATTGTATATCACTTTCTGCTTTTTCACTCCATCCAAAATGAGTGTATATAGCATCATTTTCAAGAGCGTAATCTAAAAAATAATGTCTAGCGCTTCTAACTGAACCAATAATATCAGTATTTTTATCTTTATACACTGCCATCATTCTTGTTAAACCACCTTCGACGATTATTTCATATACTAAATATGCATCATCTAAACCAGAATGAGGATTTGCAGCACTATGGTTATTTATCATAACAGCAATATTTCTTTCATTAGAATCTTCATTTACGATTTTTAATTTTTTAACTTCTTGTTTTTTTGGAATTTGTTTTTCTAATACTTCTTTGCCACCATTAAAATAATAAAATATTAATCCTCCTAAAATCAATATTAAAAACAAGACAAATATCTTTCTTGATTTCTTTTTACGTTTCATAGTATCACCTATTTAAATAATATCATATATTTTACTAAACATTAATAATTTTACATAATTTGGTGTAAACAAAATATCAAATAATTAATAAAATATTGTATATGTGTTAAAATATTTATAGGTGATTTTATGAAAAGAAAAATATATTTTATTATTACATCAATAATTGGAGTAATTGTTTCTATTTTAACAATAATCTATTCAAAAAATATTATTAATAATCTAATTGAAAGTTCAAAAGAATTATATTCTAAATTTCCGAAAGATTTTCAAGATAGAATTATAAATATTTTATCTCATAGTGGATTAAATTTTATAAGGCTATCATCTGTCATAGTAATAATTATTAGTATTATTATTTTAATTTATTCTTTAAAAAATAAAATTAATAGTAAAAAAAATACTTTTCTCGTATTATCAATTATTTCATTTGTTTTATCTAATTTTGTTTTAATGCAACTAGTTTATTTAATAAGTATTATTTTATCTGCTACAATTAAACAAGAAAATATGATTAAAGTTAAAAAAGAAATGCCAAAACTCGAATATAAAAAAAGTAATAAAAAAGATATTATTAAATGTATAATTTTGTTTTTACTTTATTTTTCACAATTTATCGTAAGTAAATTTTTACCTAATGATAAAACCATTATTATAATATATGAAATTTCATTTTACTTAATAATGTTTGTTATGTGTTTTATATTTTACTTTAATACCTTAAAAAATGATTTTATAGTTTTTAAAAATAATTTTTCAGCATATTTAAAATATATAATTCCAAGATATTTAATTGGAATGGCTATTTTTATAGTAGTAAATTTAATTTCAATTTTACTAACTAAAAAAGCTACGTCAGTTAATCAAGGAACACTTGAGAGCATATCAATTTGGCAATTATTACCACTTGCAGTTATTTGGGCACCAATTGTAGAAGAAATTATATACAGAGCAAATGTTAGAAAATTTTTAAATAATAATGTTCTTTTTATTCTAGTATCTTCTATTTTATTTGGATACATGCACGTAATCCATGAAGCAAATCTATTTAATATAATTATATCTGGATTACCATATGCTGTATTTGGAGCTACACTTGCCTATATTTACACTAAAACAAATAATATATGTTCAAATATATTTGTTCATTTTTTACAAAACTCTATCAGCTGTTTAATGTTATTTTTAATATAAATTAAAACTCCATTTCTTTAATATGAAACGGAGTTTTTTAATATTTACTTTCGTATTTTATATATTCTTCATTTAATATTGTATTATTTATTTTCGTATCATATTCATGTCTAAGCATTATTAACACTTTTTGACATAAAGATGAATTATTTTTTTAATTTTTTTTCTGATTTTTTAGCATTTACTTCATTTAAAACCAATAATAAACCATATTTTGGTATGTTATCTGTAACTGACGAAACTTGTTCTTTTAAAGATACAATATTTACAACATATGGTAAATCAAAATAAAGACTTTCCTCTGCATCAGCTATAAAACCGGTAAATATTTCCCTATATCTAGTTTTCCCGTTTTCATTTAACATTTCAAATATATATTTTTGCACTGTTTGCTTAACCATAGGTCCATCTATAGTTGATCCATTTGATGTATACTCTAAATTAGCAACTACTAAATCATCAGTTTTATAACTATCGTTCATTTTATAATTATCACTTTTAAAATTTAATTGGTCTTTTTTTGATTTTTTTCCAAACATATCTAAACTCCCCCTTTGTTTGGCTGGTGTTAATAGTTCTTGAGATTGGTTTTCTGCAATTTTCAATTGTTCATCTTGTTTTTCCAATTCTTTCCTTAATTCTAAAACTGTTTGTAATGTTGTTTTAAGTCTTTTTAGTTGTTTTATTCTTTCTTCTCCTGAATTTTCTAAACTCATAAATAACATCTTTCTTTCTTAATTAACTACATAATTCTATCTTACATAAACATGTGGACGTGTACTTTCCAACAATCTAGTTTTTATAAAAGCTATCCCACCAATCCATAATGTATAACCATCCCACACTGCATTAGGAATTCCTCTATTTTTGAATTGTCTTTCCTCTAAACTTCCCACAATTCTTCCTGTTGATTTTTCAATTATATAAAGACCCCCTGGATGACCAGCTATAGTAGGACAAGTATAAGGAACTATTTTATATATGTCATTCGGATTATCTTGTTTTTGCGTAGCTTGTCCTTGTGCAACTAATACTTGTAATGCTTGTCCTTGCGCACGTTTTATTGCATTTTCTTTTAATCCTTTTTGTATCAAAATTTCTTTTCTTGCTTTTTTCAATTCTAATATTAGCTCTTCTCGGCTCATTTCTTCTATACTTTTTGTTTCTTGTTCTGATAATTCTATTTTTGCTTCTAGTCTTCTTCGGGTTCTTTGTTCCCCTGCTTCTCTTAAACTCATAAATAACATCACACTTTCTTAATTAATCATTTTAGTTTTATCTTTCATATATAACAATAATTGTAGGTCTTACCATTCTTAATCGTTTTTGAAATTCAGTTTCAGATAAAGTATCGCATTGTCTCTCTAGTTTTTCTAATCGTCTTAAAGATTCTTGTTTATCTATAGAATCCCTATATGACATTATTTCATTTCTTAATTTAATTAATTCTGATTTCCTGGGATTATTTTCTTGTACAACAGATCTTTGTCTTCTTGCAGCTAAAGATAAATCCCTCATTTTCTTTAATTCTTTAATTTGTTCTCGTCTTTTTTTCATCGATAACTTCACTCCTACGAGATATTATAACACAATTAAAAATAATAGTCATTATCTTTCATAATCATTACGATTTTTTTCTTTTTTGTTGATAACACTAGTATATTCTTTTTCATCCATAATTCCATTGATAAATAAATTATCAGCCATTTCTTTATATTTATCGTCTTTATCACCAAATACATTATACATAAAAAAGCAAACTTTTTTATAATGGTGCGAATGAAAAAGTTGTTTACAACTCACCCGCTAAAGACGACTCTTTATATCAATCACTATATTCATTTTGCCAAATAATTAATCACTTTTCAATAATTATGGTAAAATTTAAAATAAAAACAGGATACCCTGTTATTTATTTAATACTTTTTTCTTAACATTTGCTTTTTCAGTAGGTAATTTATAATGTTGTAATCCATCATATACTTCATCATCAATACCATATACTTCAAATCCTGAACCAGCCCATTCTCTAATACCCATATCTATAACTTTTTCATTTAATTCTTCTAATTCTCTTTTTAAATCTTCATTTCTATTAACAGATAATCCAAAATTCCATCCAATAAAATGATCTAAAAAATGATTAATAAAATATTTAGTTGCTTCATCAAAATTTTGGTCATTTAATTTTTGATTTCTAATTGCTTTTTCAGTTATTACTAAACTCACATTACCTTTATAATCTTTGCGAGGTTCATCTGTTAATTCTAACATAAAATAATATGGGTCTAATACAATTTTATTATCAAGTGATTGATTGAATATTCTAACCATTTGCAAAAGTATTTCATCTAAATTAGATATTTGACTATATTCTTTATCATTATCAATTACTAATTCACCATTTTTATAAAATTCAAAACCACATGTAGGCATTCCATCATTTAATGGATAGAAATAAATTAAATTATTAGATATTTCAAATGCATTAACATGTTCCTTCTTTAATCTTTTTAAATCATGAAGATTAAATTTTAAATTTAAAGAAGCAGCTATACTTTTTACTTGTTTCAATTCATTGTGATTAAAAATTGTTTTTAAAACATTACTCATTTACATAGCCTCCCTAACTAATTGTTTATTATATACTATTATCCAAAATATTACAATAGCATAAATATAATATAATATTTCAACATAACATTATCGTTCAAAATCATCACAATTTTTTTCTTTTTTATTAATAAAACTAGTGTATTCTTTTTCGTCCATAATATCATTTTCTATGATAGGTGTAGTATTACAAAAATCACATATAACATTTAATCTAGAAACTAAAGATTCATCAATTTCAATTTCTTCTTTAATTATTTTTATCATAGACACCAACCTTTCTATGATTTTTTCTTATAAAACGAAAAAATCAATCATTTCTGATTGATATCTATCTAAAAGTTCGAGCATTCGAACAGATTTCCTAATGGTGCTGGAAACAGGACTCGAACCTGCGACCTATTGATTACGAATCAATTGCTCTACCAACTAAAGCTATTCCAGCATATAAAAATTAGATTTCTCTAATTTTTAACAGCTCTCCACATCTTTTTCCATAAATGTTTTGATGTGTAATTAAGAATTCCTTCTTTATAAATTTTTAAACCATATTTAATAAATATATAGTTAGTTAAAATCATTATTACTATACTTATAACCATATCTATTATTCCGATTTGTCCAAGAAGTAGTAACGATGGAGAAAGTATAGCAGATATTAGTGGGAAATAAGAAAGTACTCTAATAATTATTGCACCTTCAAAAACATTAGACATCATTGCTAAATAATAACCAGCAAGTGAAATTATTATAATTGGAGTTTGCAATTGTTGAAAATCTTCTGTATTTGTTGTCATAGATGCAAGTACTCCAGCAAGAACTCCGTATGCAATAAATGTTAAAACCATAAGAATTAATGTAATAGGAATAATATATATTAATTTATCAATGATACTTTGTGATAAAAATTTAGAAATATCAATATCAATTCCCAAATTTAATTTACTTGAATTATTACTTAATAATTTTCTAATTAATAGTCCTATTCCTCCATAAACAAATAATAAAGCTCCTTGAATAAGTACAAATAAATTACCTGCGATTACTTTTGAAAAAAAGTGAACTTTAGGAGAAACATTAGATATAATTATTTCCATTCCTCTAGTAGATTTTTCATCATTAACTTCAGCACCAATCATTTGAACTAAAAATATAGTTAACATGAAAAATGGAAGTATAATAACAGGGAAAATAGTACTCATCATCATATTCGAATTTTCTTCTTTTGATGATTTTGACTTATCTATATATTCTCTTTTTATATTAACTGGACTATATATTTTATTTAATTCTTCTTGTGTTACTGAAGAAGAGATTATTGCAAGTTCTACCTTTGTATTATTAATTGCATTATATAATACTTGATAATTTTTTAAATCAACATATCCTTTACTTATAAAAGTCACATCAATTGTATTAGAAGAATTATCAAATATAAATATAAAAGGTTCATTACCATCATTTATTTCTTTTTTAGCATCTTCTACTTGTTTATCATATTTAATAATTTCGTAACTAGTTTTTTCTCCTTCGATCATTTTTAATTGTTTTAAAAAAACATCATATGAATTTGAAGTGTTATCAATTACATATACTTTTTGTAATTCATTAAAGTCTCCGCCAAACAAATTAATTACATGATCGATATTTATTAATGCAGCTATTGCAATTAAAATAATTACATTAGCAATCACAAACCATTTTGTTTTTACTTTTTTCTTTAGACTTTGACCAACTAAAAATTTTAATTTATTTTTCATATGATTCACCTACTTTCTCTATGAATATTTCATTAAGAGAAGGTTCTTCTAAAATAAATTTAGTTATATTTTTATAATTTTTAATTTTCTTAAATACACTCTCTACATAAGTTTCATCTTCAATTTTAATTTCATACTCAGTATTTTTATCAATTACATCAATAACACCTTTCATTGACTTTAATTCATCAATTGAAATATCACCTTTAACAATTATATTCTTTTTCCTATAATCAGATTTTATTTTATCTACTGATCCACTTAAGACAGTTTTACCTTTAACAAGAATCACCAATTTTTTACAAAATAATTCTACATGTTCCATTCTGTGTGATGAAAATATAATTATACTTCCTTTTTTAGATAATTTTTCAATAACACTTTTAAACAGTTCAACATTAATTGGATCAAGTCCTGAAAACGGTTCATCTAAAATAAGTAATTTAGGTTCATTTAAAATAGATGTTATAAATTGAATTTTTTGTTGATTACCTTTTGATAACTCTTTTATTTTTTTATCTTCATAATCTGGTATCTCAAATATATCAAGCAAGTATTTCATTCTTGATATTATTTTATCTTTACTCATATTTTTTAAAGTACCATAGTATATGCATTGTTCTTTAACAGTTAATTTTGTAAGCAAACTTCTTTCTTCAGTTAAAAAACCAATTGTATCAGTTACATCGTAATCAATTTTTTTATCATCTAAAGTAATACTACCACTATAATCATCAAGTAACCCCATAATCATTCTAAAAGTTGTTGTTTTACCTGCACCATTAACACCTAATAATCCAAATATTTCACCAGGTTCAACAGTAAATGATAAATCATCAACAGCTTTTAATTTGTCATAATACTTTGTTACGTGATCTACTTTTAACATATTTTCCTCCTACAATAAACGCATTATATCGTTATATGTTATTAACACCATTAAAATCATAAGTAATATAAAACCAACACTATGAATAATGTTTTCTACTTTTGGATTAATTGGGCTTCCTTTTATTTTTTCAATAATTATAAATAATAATCTACCACCATCAAATGCAGGAAGTGGAACTATATTAATAATTCCAATATTAATACAAAGATATGCGATTAAATAAATCAAATTAATAAATCCAGCTTTAGCAGATTGACCAACTATGTTAAATATACCAACAGGTCCAGATAAACTTGTTAATTTAAGTTTACCTAAAATCAAGTATTTTATTATTAATATCATTTGAGCCATTAAATTAGTAAATTTATAAAATGCATATTTAATAGCACTAAATAGACCATTTTCAGTTTCAGTTACTAAAGAAAAACCGTATTGGAAACTTTCGTCTTTACCAATTTTTATTTTTTTAGGCGTAACTTTAATTTCTTCTTCAGTACCATTTCTATCAACAACGAATGTTACTGTTTTTCCATTATTAACTTGAAGTTCTAACATCAATATATCTGAAGTATTTACACTCTTATTATTAATTTTTATAATTTTATCATTTTCTTTTAAACCAGCAGTATATGCAGGCATATTATCAGTAACACTATCTACTACAGTCGTTCCAAAATTTGATCCATTTATTAAGCCAACAATAAATAAAATAATAAAAGCAAAAAGGAAGTTAAATAGAACACCTGCTGAGACAGTTAAAGCTTTTTGATATATTTTTTTTGAGTTAAGTTGCATCTCTTTAGGTATGTTTTTATCTGCTTCTATTTCTTCTCCAGCCATTTGAACATACCCACCTATTGGAAATAATCTAATTGAATAATCAGTTTCATCATTTTTTCTATTAAATTTAAATATTCTAGGACCCATTCCAATAGAAAATTCATATACATAAATACCAAATTTTTTCGCACATATAAAATGTCCAAATTCATGAACAAATACTGTAACGCCTAAAACTAAAATAAAATAAATTAATGTCATAACATCCTCCTAAATGATTGATATAAAAAATGTAAATCCTAATACTACAAATATTATACTATCTAATCTATCAAGTATACCACCATGACCTGGCATAATATTAGAAAAATCTTTTGTTTTAAAATATCTTTTAATTGCTGAGAAAACTAAATCTCCAAATTGACCTAAAATTGATAAGAATAAAGTAATTAAAATAAGTGTACCTATATTTAACGCACTATCAATTACAGTATTATAAAACATTGCAGCAACAAAAGTACCCATAATTGATCCTACAACCATTCCTTCAATTGTTTTTTTAGGTGAAACACTTGGAATTAATTTCTTAGTACCAATTAAACTACCAATAATATACGCAAAAGAATCAGTAAAAATTGTAATTAATAACAAATATATAAGTAAATTTAAATCAATATTTCTAATAATATTTATTAATGAAAATGAAGTACCTAAAAAAAACAAACTACCTATTAGAAAAAATGCATCATTAATACTATAAGTATTTCTTTCGTGATATAAAACACTTGGAATTAAAAATGCCACAAAAAGCGCTGCTACAGCTTTATAGTCAATCGATAAAACCAAATCGTTATTTCTAGTGTTATATAAAACAAGTAAAGAAATCACAATATAAGAAATAAATTTAATAAACGCAGGTATTTCCTTTTTTGATTCTTTTACATCTAGTAATTCTTTTACAGATAAAATAGATAAAACATAAATAGCAAATCTAAAAATTAAACCTCCATCTATAATAATTGGTATAAATATAATAAGTGCCACAATTGCACTAAGTATTCTTTTTTTCATAATTCCTTGTATGATATATATAGTCAGTTACAAAGAGAGATTTTTGTATTTAATACTGACTAGTATATTATCATTACTCCTTTTGATTTTTCTCTCTAATTTTATATAATATACTTGAGATAACTGTGGATTGT
>JAFUCZ010000001.1 GCA_017459425.1 Bacilli bacterium | reverse complement strand
TTTTAGTTTTGAAACACATAATAACAAAATAGCATTTATCTAAATTTCTATTATGTAATTCATTAATAGTTAGGTTACACATAAAAAGACCTCCTTTAACCTAATGTGCCTTAATAGACACAGTTAAGTTAAAAAGGTCCAAAAATTACTTTGTAGTCACAAAGTAATTTTTTAATTTATTATAAATTAAAAATAAGTTATTTAATTTTAATAACTTATTTTTTTAATATACTTCTAATTGGAGCTGAATTTTTATACATGAAATATAATGTATTATTTGTAACTAATTCTAAGTCACCAATATATTCATATGCTTTAGCGTTAAAACTTAATTTAAATTCATTAAGTCCATCATACTTTGGATTTTTATCATCAGGATTAGTGATACCACCAAAATTAAACTTTTTATAATTTTGTTTAGAATATCTTTCAATTAATTTCCATAGTAATAGTTGTTTTGAATTGAATTCTTTATAACTAGGATCAAGTCCATCCATAAGCATATAAACTTCTAAATTATTTTTAATGATAAGAGCACTTGATGTAATTATTCCATCAGGATAATCTTTTAACAAATTAGTTGCATATACAAGTTGTTTGCTATATTTATCAAATAAGTTATCTACTTCAATTTTTTTGTTTAGTTTTTGTTGACGCTCTTCAGCGGATAAATTAATAAAATTTGTGTTTATTTTTTCATCTAAATCAAGATATTCTTGATATAATTTTTGTGATTCAATTAAGAATTTTTTTGTATCTAATTTAGCGTAAAAAAATTCAACCATGTTTCTTTTGCTATAAAAATCATAACAATCTTCAAAGTATTTTAAGTCTCTAGGATATTTACTTTTTGTTTGTAAATATAAATATTTTAAATCTTCTTTTGTGCCTTTATGTATTTTTATTCCTTTTTTTTCGGAACTTCTGATTTTTGTTCTCAATTCTTTTTTTAGGTTTTGAAATAATGTTGTATAAGGTAGTCCGATATCAAGTATTGCTTCAAATCTAGGTTTTAAACCTTCGAAATTGTTATGATATCCGTAATGTCTATATCCTAAGGCTTTAAAATTTTCAAATATTAAATCATAATTATTATTTTTTAAAATTGTGTTTTCATCAAAATCATATATGTTTCTTATAATCATTGGATTTACTTTGATAGCAATTACTTCTTTTTTACCTAAATATTTTTTTAGTTCTAATGTAAATACTTGTAAAATAGAATAATTTGTGTAATCCATTAAGAATCCACGAGGGGCATATGCATATTTAACTAGTCCAAGTTTTTCAATTAGTATTAAACTTGCGCATACTATGTTATCAAATTCATCTATTAAACCTAAAAATAAACTATCAAATTTTTGCTTATTCATAATGAAAGCATATTCAGGTGTTTGATAAATTGAGCTCATTTTAAAATTACTTGTAAAAGTTAAAAATTCTTCATTTGTTAGTTCTTTTAAATGCATAAAATCACCTCTTTACTATAAATAGTATAACATAAAATATTAAAAAAATATATAAAGAATAGTGCTTAGAATAAATTTTAGTGATATAATTTACTGGGAGTGATAAAATGTCAAAAATAAAAAACGTTATAGGTAGAGAAGTATTAGATTCAAGAGGTAATCCAACTGTAGAAGTAGATGTAATATTAGAATCAGGTATAATTGGTAGAGCTATCGTACCATCTGGTGCATCTACTGGAACTCGTGAAGCACTTGAACTTAGAGATGGTGAATCTCGTTATATGGGTAAAGGTGTATTAAAGGCAGTAAGTCATGTAAATAATGAACTTAAAAATTTAGTTGTAGGAATGGACTGTTTAGATCAAGAAAAACTAGATAAAGCCATGATTGATTTAGATGGTACTGAAAATAAAAGTAAGTTTGGGGCTAATGCGATATTAGGAGTATCAATGGCAAATTTAAAAGCAGCTGCTAAATATAAAAATAAACCATTATATGAATATGTAGGAGATGGTAAGAGTTTACCAGTACCTATGATGAATATTTTAAATGGCGGTGCACATGCAGATAATTTACTTGATTTTCAAGAATTTATGATTATACCAAGCGCTAATACAATAAAAGAAAGAATTAGAATAGGTGCTGAAGTATTTCACAATTTAAAAACTGTTTTAAAAGAAAAAGGATTATCAACTGGTGTAGGCGATGAAGGTGGGTTTGCCCCTAACTTAAATAGTAATAAAGAAGCTCTTGATTTAATAATTGAAGCAATAATTAAAGCAGGGTATAAACCTGGAATTGATGTTAATTTAGGACTTGATGTAGCTGCTTCAGAGTTTTATGAAAATGGTAAATATAATTTAGCCGGTGAAAAAGCAATTTTAGATACAAATGAATTAATTAGTTATTATGAAGATTTAATTAATAATTATCCAATTATTTCAATAGAAGATCCAGTTGATGAAAATGATTGGGAAGGATTTAAATTAATAACTGAAAAATTAGGTGATAAAATTCAACTAGTAGGTGATGATTTATTTGTAACAAATAAAAAATATTTACAAAAGGGAATTGATAATCATTCTGGTAATGCAATATTAATTAAAGTAAATCAAATTGGAACGATAACTGAAACATTAGAAACAATACAACTTGCTAAAGAAAATAATTATAAAACAATTATTTCACATAGAAGTGGTGAAACAGAAGATACAACAATTGCCCATCTAGCAGTAGGTTTAAATTTAGGACAAATAAAAACAGGGTCACTATCAAGAACAGATAGAATTTGTAAATATAATGAATTAATGAGAATAGAAGAAAATATACGATAAGTATATTTTTTTTTGTAATTAAAAAGGGATTTAAAAAGTTTTACTAAATATTATAAGTAAGGAGGTAGTAAAATGATTTATAATTTAAAAATATATTAGCTTTAAATATTAAAAAAAAGAAAGGAGCAACATGAAAGAAGAATATGTAAACATGGTTTTACCAATTGATTCTAAAAACGAAGTAATAGTGGTAGACGTAAATGATCAAAAATATAAGTTTTTTTATAAACTTGATGATTTTTATCGAAAAATATATAACTATAGAAAAAATTCAAAAACAAAAATAATAAAAATTAGTTTTAGTAATTTCTATATAAATGAAAAAAGTAAGAATGTAATTGAAAAATTTACCTTAAAAGACCAAGATAATAATACACTTAAAAACAGGATAACTATATTTAATGTAAACGTAGATGCATGTAACGAATGCATGAATAGCGATCAATTTAAATTTTATAATGAAGTTGAACAAAAGTTAATAAGACTTGGCAGGATAATTTCATCAAATACAGTTGAAACATTAAAAAAATATCTTGATGAAGAACATATAGATGAAGAGACAAAAAATGGTTTAGTAAAAGCTATAATAGAAGCTAGTGAAGAAGTTAGAAAGCAAATGGAAGATGAATCGGATGAAGAAATTATAGATATAGAAGAAGATTCGCGTATTAAAAAAATCGCATTAAATATGTTAAATGGTGGATATAGTTATCAGGAAATAAGTGATTTAACAAAGCTATCAATTGAAGAAATTGAACAACTAGAGGAAGAATAACTTCCTTTTTTGTTTTAATTAAAGTATAATTAAGATGGTGGTAATTATGAAGGTAGAAGTGTTAACTCAATTAAATTCAAAACAAATAGATAAAACTTTTACGTATTTAGTACCAGAAAATCTAAAAGAAAAAATTAAAGTAGGTATTAGAGTACTTATTCCTTTTTTAAATAAAAAAATAGAAGGAATAGTACTTAGAGTTCATAATGAAGATACACAATATAAATGTAAAAATATTATTGATGTAGTAGATGAATATCCAATTTTAAATGAAGAAATGATAAAACTAGGCGATTATATAAGTAAAAAAACAATGTCAACTAAAATAAGTGCATATCAAACAATGCTTCCAAAAGCATTAAAAGTAAAAGCCGGAAATAAAATAAATAAAAAATATGAGATATATGTAACACTAGTTAATTATGATTATAAAGCTACATCAAATAAACAACAACAAATTATAGATTTAATAAAGAATAAAAAAGTATTAAAAAATGATCTTATAAGTATTTCTAAATCTTCATATAAAACATTACTAACAAAAGAAGTTATAAAAGTTATAAAAGAAGAAGTATATAGATTAAATATAGAAACTTTTGAATCTGATAAAAAAATAATTTTAACAGACGAACAAAAAAATGTAATAAAAATAATAAAAGAATCTTTAAATAAATTCCAACCATTTTTACTTCACGGAGTTACTGGAAGTGGTAAAACTGAAGTATATATGCGAATAATTGATGAAGTAATAAAACAAAATAAGCAAGCAATAGTGCTTGTTCCAGAAATAATTTTAACACCTCAACTAACATCAAGATTTAAAAATAGATTTAAAGAAAATATAGCTATACTTCATAGTGGATTATCAGATGGTGAAAGATATGATGAATATAGAAAAATAGTAAAGGGTGAAGTATCTATTGTAATTGGAGCTAGAAGCGCTATATTCGCACCACTTTCTACTATTGGAGTAATTATTATTGATGAAGAACATTCAGCAACTTATAAACAAGAAAATAATCCTAAATATGATGCAATTGACATCGCACTTAAAAGAGCAAAAAATCATAACTGCCCAGTAATACTTGGTAGCGCAACTCCATCAATTGAAAGTTATACAAGGACAAAAACTAAAGTTTATCAGTTGCTAAATATGAAAAAAAGAGTTAATAAACTTCCAAAAGTTTATTTAGTAGATATGAAAGATGAAATAAAACACGGAAATAAAATTTTTTCAAAAATGTTAGATGAAAAAATAAAAGAAAAATTAGAAAAAAACGAGCAAATAATACTTTTATTAAATAGAAGAGGATATTCAACTATTATTTCTTGTCATGAATGTGGTTATACACATAAATGTCCACATTGTGATATTCCACTAGTGTACCATAAAAAAATTAATACAATGAAGTGTCACTATTGTGGATATGCAACAAAAAAAATGATGATTTGTCCAGAATGTAAAAGTAAAGACATAAATGAATTTGGTATGGGGACTCAAAAATTAGAAGAATATGTGAAGAATAAATATCCAAAAGCTAGAGTATTAAGAATGGATAATGATACTACAAGAGTTAAAGGAGCTTATGAAAGTAAAATAAAATCATTTTCAAATCATGAATATGATATATTATTAGGTACTCAAATGATCGCAAAAGGGCTAGATTTTCCTCTTGTAACTTTAGTTGGAGTATTAAACTGTGATGCAACATTACAAATCCCTGATTTTAGAAGTGGTCAAAGAACTTTTGAACTTTTAAATCAAGTTTCTGGTAGAGCTGGTAGAGCTGATAAAGAAGGAGAAGTTATATTACAAGGATTTAATGTAGATCATTATAGTATAATTGCAGCTAAAAACAATGATTATGATTTCTTTTATAAAAAAGAAATAGATTTAAGAAAAAAATTAGGATATCCACCATATCAAAATTTATGTATGATTGAATTAAAAGGAAAAAATCAAGATTACTTATTACAAGAAGGTAAGAAAATACAAAATTATTTAATAAAAAATTTAAATCATAATGAGAAAATACTTGGACCATCTATTTCAAATGTTCCAAAAATAAATGATATATATAGTGTACAGTTAATAATAAAATATAAAATTACAAAATATATTTGGCCATATTTAAGTGAACTTATAAATCACTATAAAATAAATAATAAATTAAATATTGGAATTGATATAAATAAGTAAATAATGGTATAATTAAAATGGAGGGTATTATGAATATAGAAGATATAGAAATAAAAAAAGAATTAGTTGTAATATTTATGGGGACTCCGGAGTTTAGTGTAGAAGTTCTTGATCAGTTAAACAAAAAATACAAGGTAAGAGCAGTTGTTACTAAAATAGATAAACCGGTTGGTAGAAAAGGAATAATTACTAAACCTCCGGTCAAAAAATATGCTGAGGATCATGCAATGCTTGTTTTACAACCAACTAAAATAAAAGATTCAGTTGATGAAATTTTATCTTTAAATCCTGATTTAATAGTAACATGTGCATATGGTCAAATATTACCAAAAGAAATACTAGAATATCCTAGATACGGATGTATTAATGTACATGCATCACTTTTACCAAAATTAAGAGGTGGTGCTCCAATTCATAGAGCTATATTAAATGATTATAAAAAAACAGGAATTACAATCATGTATATGGCTGAGGGAATGGATGATGGAGATATAATTACTCAAAGTGAAATTGAAATTACTGATTTAGATACTGCAGAAACATTACATGACAAATTAAGCAAATTAGGTGCATCATTACTAGTCGAAACATTACCTAAGATAATAGATGGAACATGTACTAGAACTAAACAAAATGAAAGTGAAGTAACATTTGGATTAAATATTAAAAGAGAAGATGAAAAAATAGACTTTAGCAAAACAAAAAGACAAATTTATAATCAAATACGTGGACTTAATTCATTTCCAGGTGCTTATTGCATGATGGATGGTAAAATATTAAAAGTATGGAGTTCAAGAATTACTGATAATTATTATCCAGAAAAATTTGATGGACAAATCACAAATATTTATTTGGATGGAATAGGTGTAAAAGTAGGAAATGGAGAAATAGTTCTCACTGAAATTCAACCTGAGGGAAAAAGAAAAATGCTTGCAGCTGATTATATTAATGGAATAGATAAACAAGCTTTGATTGGAAAAATACTTAATTAATGAAAGCAAAAATAAAACAATTTAAAGAAATATGGAATAATAAAATATATCATTCAATAATAATATTAGGCTTTTATGCAATCTTTTTTCTATTTATATTTTTATTTCTTTCATTTAATAAAACTCAACCTAAAGTATACGAAAAAAATATTGATTCGCTAAGTTTATATGAAAATATGAAAAGTTATGATTATAAATTAAGTTATACAAAAGATATTAATAAAACTGTTACAGGTACATATTGCAATAACAATTATTATTTTGTAATTGATAGTGACATATATAAATATAGTAATAATATGCTTTATAAAAATAATACCACTATAAATAGAAATGATCTTTTTTTAGATATTTTAAGATTTAATAATACCGATATTTATAATTTAATAAAAAAATCTATTTTAAATGAAACAATAACTTATAGTAATTACAAAAAACAAATATATACTATAACTAGTAATGAATATTATAATTGGTATAATAATACAACTAGTAATTTAGAAAACATTTTAATTACATTAACTATCGAAAAAAATTATATTACTAAAATAGAATTAGAAAAAACAAATGACTTTAAACTAGAAATAGTTTATGAAAATATAAATCAAGTAAAGAAAGTGGATGAATAATATGGATAATATTAGAATAGGTAAAATTTTAGAAAATAAATATTATATAATTTTAAATGGTGAAGCCCAAGCTTTTGCGTACATATTAAGTGAAAATACTAATTATTATGTTAGCTTTGATTTTCAAAAAAATTGTAATAGACCACAATTTGAAAAGTGGTATATGAGTTTTAGAGATTACATTTTAAATGAATATAAAGATATTGATGGATTTACAATTTTAAAAAATGATTTAAAACCTGGAATGAATTTATATTTAAATGAATTAGGATTGCAAGTAGTACTTGAAAATTATTATCAACCAAATACTTTAAAAAAACACATGCATATTTAGTTGCATTTACAAAGAAATTATGATAAATTATATATTGTCAAGGAGGATTTATGGAAATATTATTAATGATTATTTCAGTATTATTAATTGCAATAGTACTTTTACAAAGTGGAAAAGCAGAAGGTGCAAGTAATGCTTTAACTGGTGCTAATGATAGCTTATTTGCAAACAGAAAAGAAAGAGGCGGAGAATTATTTATTACTAGAACTACAATGGTTTTAGGAACAGTTTTCTTTGTTCTATGTGTAATATTAAGTTTTTAAAAATGGTTATAGTAATTATAACTATTTTTTGATATAATTAATTAGGTGTTAGATATGAAGAATATTTATGGAGTGACTTTTTCTCAATTAGAGGATTATTTTACTAATATTAATGATAAAAAGTTTAGAGCCACTCAAGTGTATGATTGGCTTTACAAAAAAAGAGTTAAAAGCTTTGATGATATGCCAAATATAAAAAAAGAAATAAGAGAAAAATTAAATTCTGATTTTAATTTTAGTGATATTAAAATAATTGCTGAAAATAAAGGTAAAGATGTCATTAAATTTTTATTTGAATTAAATGATGGTGAAAAAATAGAGGCAGTTTTAATGCTTCATGATTATGGTAATTCACTTTGTGTATCATCTCAAGTTGGTTGTAATATGAGTTGTACATTTTGTGAAAGTGGTAGACTAAAAAAAGTTCGAAACTTAGAAACCCATGAAATGGTTTTACAAATACTTAAAATTGAGGAATATCTAAATATGAGAATTTCACATGTTGTTCTTATGGGAATTGGTGAACCTTTTGATAATTATGATAATGTAGTTAAATTTATAAGCATTATAAATAGTGGTAAAGGTATAGACATTGGTTCTAGACATATAACTGTTTCAACTTGTGGAGTTATTCCAAAAATAAAAGAATTTATGAATCTTAAGAGTCAAGTAAATCTTGCAATATCATTACATGCACCAAATGATGAATTAAGAAGTAGACTTATGCCTATTAATAAGGCATATCCATTAAAAGAATTGATAGAAACTTTAAAAGAGTATATCAAAATGACTAATAGAAGAGTAACTTTTGAATATATATTATTAAATGATGTTAATGATTCAAAAGAAAACGCTATAGAATTAGCAAAATTAATAAAAGGAATGAATGCATATGTCAATTTAATTCCTTATAATGAAACAAGTCATATCGAATATAAGAAAAGTAAAAAAGAAAATATAGATATATTTTATGATACATTAAAGAAAAATAATATAAATGTTACAGTTCGTCGTGAATTTGGTAGTGAAGTAAGTGCTGCCTGTGGACAACTAAGGGCAAATTATATGAAATAGGAGGCAATATGGAGTATTATTATTTGACTGATCCAGGCAAAGTTAGGGATCATAATGAAGATAGCGTGACTATTGTAAAAAATGAAAGTAATGAAATATTACTTGCTGTTGCTGATGGAATGGGTGGACATAAAGGTGGAGAAATAGCTTCATCTATTGCAATTACTCACATTGGTAAACGTTTCAAAGAAATAAGCACTATCGGTAATAAAGAAGATGCAATTAATTTTATAAAAGACACAGTAAGTGAAGCAAATGTTTTGATATATAAATATACTGATGAGTATCCAGAAAGTAAAGGTATGGGAACTACTTTAGTACTTGCAGTTTTAACAAAAGATTTCTTACTATTTGGTAATCTTGGTGATTCGTCTGGATATGTAGTAAAATCTGGTAGAATTCATAAAATCACAACAGATCATACATTAGTTAATCTACTTGTCAAATCAGGTGAATTAACTGAAGAAGAAGCAAAAGAACATCCTAGAAAAAATGTGCTTATGAGAGCACTTGGAGCAAACACTACAGTTGAGATGGACATATTTGATGTTGAAACAGATGTTGAGGGTGTATTTTTATGTAGTGATGGTATGACAAATATGTTAGATGATGAACAAATTGCTAAAGTATTATATGAAAATATAAGTGCTGAAGAAAAATTACAAAAATTAATATATAAATGCAATAATAGAGGTGGAAATGATAATATTTCTGCAGCTTATTTAAGAAAGGATGGAGAGTAGTATGGTTGTTAAAGGACAAAAAATAAATGATCGATATCAAATTATACGAATGATCGGTGAAGGTGGAATGGCAAATGTTTACCTTGCACATGACATAATTCTAGATAGAAATGTAGCTGTAAAAATATTACGTGGAGATTTAGCTGATGATGAGAAATTTGTAAGAAGATTTCAAAGAGAAGCAATTGCAGCAAGCTCTTTATCACATCCTAATATCGTAGAAATGTATGATGTAGGTGAAGATAATGGCTCTTATTTCATTGTAATGGAATACGTAGAAGGTAAAACTTTAAAGAGTTTAATAAAAAGAAGAGGAAGCCTTACTATACCTGAGGTAATAGATATAATGCTTCAACTTACTTCTGGTATAGCTTGTGCACATGATAGTTTTATAATTCATAGAGATATTAAACCACAAAATGTTTTAATACTAGATGATGGTATTGTTAAAATTACTGATTTTGGTATAGCAATGGCATTAAATAGTAATGAATTAACTCAAACTAACTCTGTAATGGGATCAGTTCATTATTTACCACCTGAACAAGCAAATGGTAGTGGTTCTACAATTAAAAGTGATATTTACTCACTTGGTATTTTAATGTTTGAACTTTTAACAGGTAAACTCCCATTCAAAGGTGAAAATGCAGTAGAAATAGCTATAAAACAAATGAAAGATCAAATACCTAGTGTTTGTAAAATTAATCCTGAAATACCACAATCAATAGAAAATATAATATTAAAAGCATGCGCTAAAAATCCTAAAAACAGATATGAAAGTGCGCATGAAATGTATGAAGATTTAAAAACTGCGATGGATGAAGATAGAATTGATGAGAAACGAGTAGTTTATGAATATCCAGAACAAGAACTTGAAGAAACAAAAAAACTTCCTAATTTAAAAGAAATAAACAAAGAAGATAAAAAGGAAGGTAAAAAAATTAATAAAGCATTAATAATTACAGGTTCAATAGTTGGAGCTTTAACACTTTTATTTATAATAATTTTCTTAATTATTCCATCTGCTTCAAAAACACCTGATATAAAAGTTCCAGATGTATCAGGAATGACCGTATCCAAAGCAGAAAAAGCATTGAAAAAAGCTGGATTTGATGTTGCAAATGAAACAAAAGAAAAAAATGATGATAAGATAGAAAAAGGTAAAGTTATAGAAACTAGTCCTAGTAAAAATAGAACCGTAAAGAAAGGTAGTAAAATAACTTTAGTTGTTTCATTAGGAAAAAAAGGAATTACGGTTGAAAATTATATAGGACAAAATTTCTCTGAAGTTAAGGCAAAATTAGAAGCAAGTAAGATAGTAGTTAAATCAATTGAAAAGAGTGCGAATAAAATAGATAATTATGAAAAAGGTGTAATTTTAGATCAAGACGTAAAAGTTGATACTGTACTTGTTGAAGGAGATGTAATCACATTTACAATACCTGAATTGTTAGTATATCCAGATTTTGTTAATGAACATTGGTCAGTAGATGAAGTAGCTGATTTCTGTGGAAAATATAATATTAATTTAACAACTGAAACACAAGAAAGTGATGAAGTTGAAGGAAAAATATTAAGTCAATCAAGAAATGCAGGGGCTGAAGTTATTACAAATTCAACATTAAAAATAGTAGTTGCTAAAGCAAAACCAAAAGTTGAAGAAAAAACAGAAACAACAAAAGAAGATACTAAAAAAACAGTAACAAAAACAGAAACAAAAACAGACACAAAAACAGAAACAAAGACTGAGGAAAAAACTAATGAATAAAGGAAAAATAATCAAATTAATTAGTAATGATTATACAGTATTATCAAACGATAAATTATATGTTTGTAAAGCAAGAGGAAAATTTAGAAATGATAATATAAAACCTTTAGTTGGTGATATAGTAGTTTTTGATGAAGAAAATAATTATATATTAGAAGTAGAAAGAAGAAAAAATAGTTTAATTAGACCACAGGTAGCTAATATTGATCAAGCAATAATTGTTACTAGTTGTAAAGAACCATCTTTTTCTTCTAATTTACTTGATAAATTATTAAATATAATAGAGTATAATAATATAAAACCAATTATTTGTTTTACTAAATTAGATTTATTAAATAGTGATGAATTAAAAGAAATAAAAACAATAATGAATTACTATAAAAAAATAGGTTATGAAGTATATAAAAATACTGATAATATAAAAGATATTTTTAAAAATAAAATAAGTGTATTTACAGGTCAAAGTGGTGCAGGTAAATCCACTTTATTAAATAGATTAGATTCTAATTTAAATTTAAAAACTAATGAAATATCTCATGCTCTTGGAAGAGGTAAACATACGACTCGTCATGTGGAATTAATAAAATTTAATGATGGTTTAATTGCAGATACTCCAGGATTTTCTTCAATTTCTTTTGACAATATGACAAAAGAAGATATAAGGGATAACTTTATAGAATTTAATTTGTATAAAGATAAATGTGAGTACAGTGATTGTATGCATATAAAAGAAATAAACTGTGGCATAAAAAACAATAATAATATTTTATCTACAAGATATGAAAACTATATAAAATTTATAAATGAAAAATCAAATAAATATTAGGAGGTACTATGGAATTAGGTGTATCTGTTTTATCAATTAAAGATAATTTTAAAGAAAATATAAAAAAATTAGATGCGTGTAATTTTGATTATTTTCATATAGATATAATGGATGGTGAGTTTGTAGAAAATTCTACGTGGAATATAGATGAAGTAAAAGAATTTACTTCAAATTTAAATCATCCACTTGATGTTCATATGATGGTATCAGATGTTTCAAAATATATAGATGATTTTAGTATTATTAAACCTAAATTTATTACTTTTCATTATGAAGCAACTGACAATCATAAATATTATATTGATAAAATTCATTCTTATGGTGTAAAGGCCGGTATAGCAATTAATCCAGATACTGATATAAATTTAATAACACATCTTCTTAATGATGTTGATTTAGTTTTAGTAATGTCTGTATTTCCAGGATATGGGGGTCAAAAATTTATTAAAGATGTAGTTTCAAAAATACAAATTTTAAAAAAATTACAAAAAAATTATAACTTCGTTATTGAAGTTGATGGTGGTATAACAGATGAAACAATTAAATATTGTGATACTGATATAGTAGTAGTTGGATCATTTATAACAAATGGTAATTATGAACATCAAATAAATGCATTAAATATTAAAAGCTTGAATTTATAAAAAAATAGTGTTATAATACAAAACAATTTAGTTCTATAAAAAAGGAGTGGGGGAAATGGAATTTATTGGAATTAAAGATCCAGATTCAAATTATTTATATGATATATACATAAAAAATGAAAAATTGATGGATGGATTACAAGGATCATTTGAATTATCTTTAAGTAAATCTTTAAAATTAATTAAATTACTTGAATATGTTCCTGAAAATTGGGAAATTGAAAGATTACTTGAAACAAAAGTAAGTGATTTAAAATTTAATGAATTAAGATATTTAGAAGTCCTTAGAAGAGATTTATCTATTGCTCATGCAATAAAGAGTAAATTAAAAGGTCAAAATTATAATGAAAAATTATATGATTATGCTACTAAAATAGATATTGATAAAATTATAGATTATAAATTTGATGTTAAAAAAATAAAAGAAAAATATAGTTATGCTCTTAATTCTTCAATACAAAATAAATTATGTATCATAAATGAATATAGAAATAAGTATGATATACCTATTGAAAGAGAAGTATTATTATATTTCTTAGAAGAAGATTTAAGTAAAAAACCAAAAACAAAGTAAATACAGAATTAATCGGCTCTAAAAACTTCAGTGGGAAAAAATAAAGAATAGTCTCCGAACTTCAGTGGGGTCTATAAGTATATTAAATCTACAAGTTTTATTGGGGCACGTGGTAGAAAAAACTACAACTTTTAGTGGGGTTGTAGTTTTTTT
>JAFUCZ010000033.1 GCA_017459425.1 Bacilli bacterium | reverse complement strand
TTTGTATTTTGGAGTAGACATAAATACACATCCTTTCAACTAAGCCAAAATACAAATACATATAATACAATATTCCCCTACAAAAGTTAAGAGCTAACTTCTCGCAAGCTCGATTTCGTGACTTTAACTATTTAATTTACGAATTTATTATATTATCTATGATATTTATATGCATTTAACATAATTATAATCACAAAAACATATACAATTTCTGATTTTATACTTTAAAATATTTTTTAACATCTTCCAAATTATATCATTTTTTATTAAATATACTACATTATTTTAAAACTAAGATATTAATAAAAAAACGAGCAATAAGCTCGTATATTTTAAAGTGGTGTCCCAGAAGGGATTCGAACCCCTGACCGCTGCCTTAGAAGGGCATTGCTCTATCCAGCTGAGCTACTGAGACACTTGTCATAAAGACAAATAAATTATACAACTTTTTTATTATTTATTCAAGAGTTTTTAATACACTTTTATAAATTTCTTGATCATCGACTTGAAAATTTACTTCTTCTACATCATAATTATCTTTAATTGACAACGAAATAGTATATATTACCTCTTCTAAAATTTCTTTAGAATTTAAATCATTAAAAATATATTCATTAAATGTTAAATCAAATACACCATTATCAATATTAGAAGCAAGTAGTTTTGTATTATTATTTAAAAAACTCATTAAATTTGAATTATGAACATAACTACTTGATAATTCATCTATTATTATTTTTATTTTATCTCTATCATCATTTAAATACTTAGTAACAGGTACATAATAATATTCTTCATTATATTTACTCACATAATAAACCGTAACCTTTTGATAATTATCTGTTTTAGTTAATTCATAATCTTTATTTATTCCATAATCTTTATCTAAAGTTGACGGTAAATTTATTTTCGTTTTCGGAAGTTTTGTTAAAACATCACCCTCAACATATATAATTATTTTGTCAACGTCTTTTATACTAGTTAAAGTATATGTAATAGCTTCAATCATTTTTTCTTCATATTCTTCTTTAACATCTAGCAATTCTTTTGAAAAATTTACTTTAAGTAGTCCATCTTCAAAACTAATTCCAATTATCTTTGTATCACTTGGAATTATTGGTTTAAATCCACTTGGAATACTGGATTCATTTTGGCCATCACAAATTAAAACTTCAAGCAATTCCTTAGATTTTTCAATAACAGTATATTCATTATTACTAGATACAATTTTACTTCTAGCTACAAAATCATTTTGATCTAGTAAATATACAGATTGAAAAGTCATATTAGTATCCACATATTCCACTTCATTATTAGTATTTAAAGTATATTCTTGATTTTTAGGAATTAAATACACTAGTAACATTGCAACTAAAACTGAAGTTGACGCAAGTATTTTTCTAATTGACCTTTTTTTAAGCATGATCCACCTCATTAAATTATATGAAAAAAACGCAAATAAATGCGTCTATAACGAAATTTCCCCAAGTTTTAAAAGTTCAACTACTGCACTTGCTCTACCCTTAACACCAAGTTTTTGCATAGCATTCGAAATATGATTTCTTACAGTTTTTTCACTTATTGAAAGAATTTTAGATATATCAGAAGTAGTTTTATTTAAAATAAGTAAATCAAATACTTCTTTTTCACGTTTAGTTAGTATACTTTTATTCATGATTCCCTCACTTTCCGATTTTGGGTGGTTTATATTTACTCATATTATTGTATGAATATATGATTTTTAAGTGAAAGAATAATGCCTAAAAAAAATACGTTATACGTATTTTTCATAATATTCTTCTAAAGTTAAATTTTCTTCATATATGATTTTTGCTATATCACCTACATATCTATAATGCCATGGTTCAAACATAAATCCAGTTATATTTTCTTTACCTTTTGGATATCTTAAAATAAACCCATATTTATAAGCATTATTAAATAACCATTTAGTTTCTAAATCATCCTCACCTACATCATCCGTATAAACATTATTTCTGATATAAGCTATATCAATTGCTAAACCAGTTTGATGTTCAGAACATCCTGGTAAAGCCACCTTTTTTATCGCACTTTCATTTCCTATTTTTTTTACAAGTGCTTCATATACCTTTTCTTGATATTCATAACTTCTATATCCACTATCTACAATAATATGAATATTTTCTTTTAATGCATCCTCTTGCATCTTTTTAAAATATGGATAAATTTCACTACTTATCATAGGTTTTACAGAACTATCAATGTATTTGTGAAAATTAGATTCATTATTATCAGTTATTATTAGATTTTCAGGTGCAAAATCTTTTTCTAAAGAATGCTCTTTATTAACAAGTATTTTTATATCCATTATTTCTTAAACTCCACAGTAATATACATTTTTTTATCATAATTACTTTGTATTGATCTCATAATTTTATTAGCAAGCGAATAATCGTGCTTATCACTTTTAATAACTACCTTTATTTGATCATTTTCTATTTTAACAAATGCTGATAATTTAAATTCATCATTTATCTTTTTTTCTAATTCTTCTTCCTTAGCTTTTATATTATTTAAATCTTTCATTTTACTAAATGCTTCATTTTTTTCTTCTAAACTAGAATTTGAATCAGTTAAAACTTGTTTTAATTCATCTATTTCTTTTGATACTTTCTCATCACTTTCTACTCTAAGGGAAGTTAAGATATCACTTTCCTCTACAACCGTTTTTTCTTCTTTTGTTTTACTTACAGTAGCACTACTATTAGTAAGTAGTAGTTCATTTGGCATTGTTACATAATAAACGCTAAGCACTAAAATTAAACTAAATAACGTTAGAAACCATAAATTTTTCTTATTTATCATAATATCCCTCCTGTATAATCTAATTAATTATATTAGTTTTAAATTTTTTTAGTACAAAAAAATATATGAAATTCATATATTTTTAAATTATAGTTATTAAATTATTATGACAATTATTTATAAATTTATTATAATTATCTTTTACAAAAATTGAAACTTTATTTTTTACATTAAAATAATTTTTGTTAAAAATATCATTAAATCTATTAAGTTTTTTTAAATATTCCATTATGTCTTCTAATACACGTGTTTGATAATCTATAAATGATGAATCATTTGAAATATTTTCTATTTCTTTTTTTATGACACTAGTATCTAAATTATTAGAAGAATTTATTATTTTTTCTAATTTATATTTATATCTATAAGAAGAATAGATTTGATAAGTTTTAAATATATTTTTTATATCTGTTTCTTCAAATCGTATATTATATGATTTTGATAAATATTCTATTAAATTGGAAAATGTGTCATCTAATGATTTAGTACCAGCATCTAACATGATTTTTTTAATATCCATTTTTTAAAACTTATGTGTAACAATTTCATCTTTTATTAATTTTACAAACTCGTCTATTTTTACTGTAGTAGTTTCTCCACTACCATGTTTTCTAAAACTTACTGTTTCGCTTTCTTTTTCTTTGTCGCCAATTACAAGTGAATAAGGTATTTTTTTAACTTGACTTTCTCTCATTTTGTATCCAAGTTTTTCTTCTCTTGAATCAAGTTCAACTCTAATATCTTCATTAATTAATAACTCATATAATTTATTTGAGTATTCTAAGTGGTAATTATTATTAACTGGAATTATACAAACTTGTACTGGACTTAACCAAGTAGGAAGATTTCCTTTAGTTTCTTCTAAGTAATATGCAATAAATCTATCAATTGAACCAAATACAGCTCTATGTAACACAACAGGTGTTTTTTTAGAACCATCCTTATCTACATAAGATAAATCAAATTTCATAGGTAAGCAAAAATCTAATTGACAAGTTGAAAGTGTAATTTCATTACCTACAGCAGGTTTTACTTGAACATCTAATTTAGGTCCATAGAAAGCAGCCTCTCCTGTTTTTTCTATGTACTCTACTCCAATTTCATCAAGTACATTTCTAAGCATATTTTCAGCTTTATCCCACATCTCATCATCATTATAATATTTTACTTTATCTTCTTTATCTCTTAAAGATAGTTCAAATCTATAATTTTTAATGTTTAAATCTTTATAACAATCGAGTATTAAATCAACTACAGATTTAAATTCACTTTGTACTTGATCTAACGTTACAAATAAATGAGCATCGTTTTGACAAAAAGATCTTACTCTTTCAATACCTTTTAAAGATCCACTTGATTCATATCTACAATCACGCGCTATTTCGCCTATTCTAATTGGTAAATCTTTATAAGAATGAATAGATGAAGAATAAATCATCATGTGATGTGGACAATTCATAGGTCTTAATACAAATTCTTCATTATCAATTTCCATTTTAGGAAACATATCTTCTCTATAATGATCCCAATGTCCTGAAGTTTTATATAATTCAACATTTCCTAGTGGTGGAGTTAATACATGTTTATAACCTAATTTTCTTTCTTTAGTTTTAATATAGTTTTCTAATTGCTCATAAATTATATATCCATTTGGTAAATACATTGGAAGTCCTTTTCCAACTAAATCATTCATCATAAATAAATTTAAATCTTTACCAATTTTTCTATGATCTCTTAATTTTGCTTCTTCAAGTTCTTTTAAATGATTTTCTAAATCTTCTGGTGTATTAAAACATACTCCATAAATTCTTTGTAACATTTTATTATTTGAATCATTTTTATAATATGCTCCACTAACTTTTAATAGTTTAAAATTTTTCAACAATTTTACACTTTCAACATGTGGTCCCCTACATAAATCAGTAAAATCACCTTGTGTATATGCTGAAATAACTGTATTTTCATCCATTTTATCTATTAATTCAATTTTATATGGATTATCTTTAAATAATTCTTTAGCTTCTTCTTTTGATAATTCATGTCTTACAATTCTCTTACCATCTTTTGCGATTTTTTTCATTTCTTTTTCTATTTTTGGTAAGTCTTCTAAACTTATTTTTTCATCTAAATCAATATCATAATAAAAACCTTCTTCAATTACAGGTCCTACCCAAAATAGTGCATCTGGATATAAATGTTTTATTGCTTGTGCAAGTAAATGAGCGCAACTATGGTTTAATGTATTTAATTCTTTATTTTCTTTTATATTGATCATACCTATTCTCCTTTTTTACATATTGTTTATTCCTATATTCATTTTCTATATTCCTATAAATATCTAAAATTTTATTTATTTCTTCATCAGTAGCGTTTATTAAACATCTAATAATTTTAGAATGTGGTGAAGAGATAGTTACTTCACGTGTATCTTTATTTAATTGTATACTTGTCATTGTAAAATTTATATTATTTAATTCTTTATTCATACTTCACCTACTTAAAACTTTTCGCATACATATATGTTAATATTTTTCTTCCCTTTTGTTTTGATTTTTGTTTTATTTTCGCTTCACGAGATTTTGAATGAGAGTTTATAGCATTCCCACCTAATCTATTATATATTTCATGCATAATAGCTGAATATAAATCATCACCTACATGTTTATTTTTAAGTTCCAATAATTTTGAATAACTTAATTCGGTTAAATCAATAAGACTCTGCACATTTTTCTCTTCTTCTTTTTTATCTTCTACTGACTTTTCAGTCATTACTTTTATTGTATCCATTTGATATCTAAGTGGATTTTTATAAGGCGCAATATTGCCTGCAACATCTTTTACAAGAATAACATTTCCAATATATATTTCATCTTTATCTATTTCATCAAACGAAATACATTTTGTTTTAATATTCGTATCACTTTTTAAAAATGAATGCGTTAAACCACTTAATAATACTAATTCCCTTAAATCATAAATGCCATAATAACGTACCAAAAAATGTTCCATTGAAATAACATACTTCTTATCTAAATTTAAATCTCTTAATCCCATAAAAAAACTCCCTTTAAAAACAAAAAAACGCCCTAATATTAGGAGCGTTTATACGCGGTACCATCCTACCTTTTGCTTAATTAATGTAACGGTTTTACCCGGGTTTTATTAAACCACTCATAGGTAGTAATTATAAATAATATTTATTAGTTTACACCATGCACTAACTCTCTTTAAAATAATCATTTATAACCATGTCCTATTTCATCGCTTTACATATTAATTCTATCATGATTATTTTTTACTTGTCAATTAGTTTCTTAAATTTTTACTAATCATTTCAATACTATCAGTCATTTGATTAATACGTTCTATTATTCTTCTTGATTTTATTATCTCCATACCACTAGTAGTAGATGAAAAATGTTCCTCTAAACTTTTCAAATCAAAATTAGAAGTAAAAAACGTTGGTAATTTTTCTTGCATCCTATATTGAATTAATGGACAAAGGATTTCATCCCTACTCCATGGAGTATTACTTTCAGCCCCAATATCATCTATTAATAAAAGTGGAACCTTTTTTACATAATCATATTTTTCTTTAAAATCAGTTTGAAAAGAACTTTTTAATTCTCTTAAAAACTCTGGCCAAAAAATAATTGCACTTTTATAATCTAATTTAGCAAGTTCATTAAAAGCTGCACTTACTAAATATGTTTTACCACAACCAAAATTACCATGTAAAAATAATCCATTTGGTTTATTACCATTTTTATATTCAGTTATAAAATTTGATAACCATTTAATTACATTATGTCTCTTTTTATCTTCTTTATAAATATTTTTCATGCTAGCATTTTTTAAATCATTTGGTAGCGAAAAATAATATATGTTATCTGCATATTTGAATTTTTTATTATATTTTTGCTGATATTTACACGCTTGATATTGAAAATTTATTTTACCATGTTCAACTTTTGGTAAATATGCATAACCTGTTATTTGATTTTTACAACTATTTAAGCCATCACAATTCATACAATTGTTATATTCTATCGCACTGCTTTCTAAGGTTGAAGTATATTTCATAAGTTCTTCTTCTTTTAATTTTAATTTCGCAACTAAATTTTTAAATGCTTCATTTTCTTTTAATGATTTGTGAAATTCTTCTTTTAAATTTCTATCTAATTCCTTTTTAACATCTAATGTATCACTTATCTTTTTCATAATTCACCTACTCGTATTGACTCAATATAGCATCCATTTCTTCTAATTCTTTAGATGACGCTACTTCTTCTTTAATATCTTTATCAAACCAATCTGGTTTTATTTCTTTATTTATTTTTTTTGCTTTTACCGGTTTTTTTCTTTTGTTATATTCACGATTTGCTATATCCATCGCATCCGTAACAGTTAATACTTTAGATCTAACCCATTGAGATGCAATCGTATCTATATAAGATTTAGTCAATTTATTATCATTTATTCTTAAACAATAATCAATTAAAACATTTACAACGCCTGGATTTAGTTTTAATTCCACTAATAAGTATTCAAGTATATTAATGTCACTTCTAGAAGGTTTAATGCCATTATTTTTAGCAGTTAGAAAATCAATTGGTGAAATAGATTCAAATTGATGAATTATTTTTGCTTTTTTACTAACAGTTTCGTCTTTACTTTTTAAAAATTCAGGTTGATTTTTATATAGTATTGATGGCATTTTACCATTATTTTCAAATTGATAGTATTTTTTAAAATTTGATTTTATTTTTTCTTTATCAATTTGTTTTTTTGAATTAATAGAATTTTTTATTAATTTATCAACAGTCTCTTCATTGTAATTATATAAAAATGTAAGCATTTTAATATAATCAATTATATCTTTTGTTACCATTTTTTTATTTAATAAATCTTCTGGTATTAAATCTATAATTGCTTTTATATCAAATTCAATTTCCAATTCATTATGTTTCTTTTCTTTTATATCATTTAATATATTATCATAATAATTTGAAGGTTTAATTTTAAATACATCCTTAAACTTTTGTGAAACATCTACATAAGAACTTTTATCTATTTTTGGAATTTTAAAATATTCAATAACATTTTGAAATTCGATTTTGCCAATATTATTTTCTAAAGCACTATACAAAAGTGGACTTTCAAAAAATTCTTTAGCGGAAAGTGGTGAATATAATTCATATAAATATTCAACTTGATGTTCCTTCTTTTGATATGTTTTAAGTAACCCTATAGCTTCTAGTTTAATTCTAGCATTTAATAAATCATTTAAACTCATATGCATACTAGATATTAAATGATGATGTGTCCATTCTTTAGATATAATTTCAGTTTTATCTAAATATGTCCATAATGTAAAATACAAACTTATTGCATCACTTCCAATTATAGGTTGATACAACATAATAAGTAATTTTCTATCATTATCATTTAAAATAGTACTATTTAAAACTATAAATGTATCAGCTGGCAAAATACTATTAATCATAATTACACTCTCCAATAATATCTTATCATAAAATTAAAAAAAAGAGTAATAATTACTCTATTTTTTATAAACTTTTATTTGCTTTTTACCATTATTTTTTGATTTATATAATGCATGATCTGCTTTTTTTATAGCATCATCAAGTGAAACACTTTCTTGATATTCAGATATACCTATACTTAAAGTTAATTCTAAATCTTCTACTTTAATTAAATTTTCTTGGATTTTTTCCATTCTATTTACTACAGTATTTAAATTACAATTATTAAATACTATTATAAACTCATCTCCACCAAATCTAACAACATAATCACTACTTCTTACATTTTGGACAATTATATTTGAAACAATTTTTAATATTTCATCACCAAAATCATGTCCATAATTATCATTTATACTTTTAAAGTCATCTATATCACACATTGCTACTATACTATAGTTTCCAATAAATTTTAAAATTCTTCTATTATATATTCCAGTTAATGAATCTCTTTTTAAATTTTGTTCAAGATTGTTTCTTTCATTAATTAATTTTATTATCAAATCTTTTAACTCTAAGTCATCTATATTATCTAATCGCTCCATTATTTTTTCTTCTAAACTCTTCATAAAACCACCCACTTATTTAAAGCGCACCTTAAAATTATATCTTTTGTTTTTAAAACTGTCAATATTTTTTTAAAAAATTTATTGCTTCATTAAGTGATGAAATACCTACAATTTCAATGTCATATTTTTTTTCGTTTTTTATTTTTTTTGCTTCTTTTAAATTATCGCCTTTAGGTACGAAAAATATATCAGCATTATCTTTTTCAGCAGCCTTTAACTTATATTCTACACCACCAATACTACCAACATTACCTTTCTCATCTATTGTTCCAGTTCCAGCTATAGTTTTACCTTTTGTAATATCTTCTTTTGTAATTGAATTATATATTTCAAGTGTTGTCATAAGACCAGCACTAGGTCCAGATTCTGAAGTTTTAAATTTAAAATCTATTTTAGGATTTGTAGATATTTCTAAATCTTCAGTAATTAATATTCCAACAGCTTTCTTTTTATTTATTGATACAATTTTAGCTTTTCTATCATATTCTACATTATCATTTTCTACTTTAAAAATAATTTCATCATTTAGATTTTTATTTAAAATATATTCTTTTAAACTAGTTTTATCATTAAATACATTACCATCCACTTTAATTATTTTATCCCCTATTTTTAAATCTGTATCACTATTTTCATCAATATAAGTAACATATAAATCTCTATTATTTATTTCATATTCTTTTAAAGCATAATCAAAAGCAGAAATAATCGCATAATCATTTGCTTCATTTAAAAGCATTTTATTCCTAAAATTAGATTCCTTTACCGTTTCATTAGAGCTTATTACATCACTTTTTTTAATTAAATCCCAATTAGGATTAATAAACGAAAATAAAACAAATATTAAATTACCCTTTAATTCAGAAACATATGTCAAATTAAAAGAACCCTTAGATTCATACTTATTTTCTATTTTGACTCTATCCTTTAAATTAAGTATTCCACCACTCGTATCTATATAATATGGCAATTCAACAAAAAAAAGTAGTAAAATAACAACAAAAAAAATCATAAATTTTACATTTTCTTTTATTATTTTTTTTGATTTTTCATATAATTTATTGATCATATTTGTCCCACTTTCTATTTAATAATACTATCTAAGGTGAAATTTATGAAAAAAAATATTTTAAGTATTATTATAATTTCTATATTATCTTTTATAACTATTGAAATATTAACTTCTTCTACTGATATTTTAGAAACAGTAAAGTTTTCCTTAAATATATGGGAAACAAATATATTCCCTTCACTCTTTCCTTTTTTTGTTATATCAGAACTTCTAATTAACTATGGATTTGTAGAATTCATATCCGAACTATTTAAACCAATAATGTATAAAATATTTAAATGTAGCGGCCCTAGTGCTTTTATTTTTATAATGAGTTTAATATCAGGGTTCCCAAGTAATTCAAAATACACTAAAGAACTTTATTTAAAAGGCTTAATAAATGAAAAAGAAGCCAGTAAAATACTCACATTTACACATTTTTCTAATCCATTATTTATACTTGGTACTATATCATTATTTCTAAATAAAAAAGCTAGTATATTAATATTATTAGCGCATTATCTTGGTAATATAATAGTCGGAATAATTTTCAGAAACTATTACACAAGTAAAAACAATACAAAAGTGTCAATAAAAAAAGCATTAAATGAAATGACTAAAAAACGATTAGATAATAACCTTAATTTTGGTAATGTTTTAACTAATGCCCTAAATAATACACTTAAAACATTATTTTTAATATTAGGTACAGTTACTACATTTTTAGTTATAACTAAAATAATAGATAATAATTTAAATTTAAATAGTATTGGGCAGAGCATAATAAACGGAATATTTGAAATGACACAAGGCTTAAAATATGTAAGTCTACTTAATATCCCACTTAAAATGAAAAGCATACTATCTGTTATGATTATATCATTTGGAGGCTTAAGTGTCCATATGCAAGTAGTAAGTATTATTAGTGATACAAAAATAAAATACATGCCATATTTAATAGCACGTATTTTACATTGTTCTATATCAGGTTTATTAGTTTATTTGTTGTTTTAGATACTCTCGGGAGCCACAGGCGGCTACTACTAGCAATGCGCGTGGCCGTAGTCGTTCACATAGCAGTAGTAACCCCTGTTACCGACGTCAACATTGCCGCCACTATCCGCAACCGCGTCGGTACCCGAAGACCCACTGCAGCCAGCGGCAGATTCATCTACATCACAGCTTGTAAAGAAATGATTTAATATATCTATATTATTACTATATTTTGATGTATCATATCCTTCTAAACAGAATGCTTGTCCATTTTCTATTCCACATGCAAATGCTCTTTTTATTCTATATGTTCCATCATTTGCTAAAATATATCCTAGAAATGCTTCTCCATCACTATATCCTGAATAACTTGTTGTATATTCATCTGGTGTTAGTGCATATACAGTTTCATCACTTGTTGTTGCTCCATCTTCCATTGGTTTTGCTTCTATATTTTTTGAATTAACCATATATTTTACACTATTTATCTTTTTATCTGTTTCACTCATTGCAAGCCCATCTGTGATATATTTATCATCTGTATTTTGAGCAAATACGCATCCTGGGCACATTGTACTCATTGTAAATTGTCCTGCTGGTTCTATTACTTCTGGACTTGATGGATTATTTCCATTTCCTGATTTACTTGTTGTATCTTGTCCATATGTTATGCTTGCTGTAATATTTGTAAATGTTACATCACTTGTTGGTAATACTTGTTCACTTTCTCTTCTTACGTATTGTATTGTTAGTATTAATTCTTTTTCTTCATTTTTAGCTAACGCATCATTATACGCTAAACGTGTTTTTGATTGGTCGTTATATGTTAATGTTACTTGTATATCGTTTTGGAATGATGTTTTTTGTTCTGCAGTTAATGTTTCTCCTGCTCCATATGTTATTGTTCCTATTCCGATATTTGTTAGTTCATTAATATATCCTGTTATTTCTCCTTCGTTTACTACTTTAAATCT
>JAFUCZ010000032.1 GCA_017459425.1 Bacilli bacterium | reverse complement strand
GACTAAATAAACAATCCACAGTTATCTCAAGTATATTATATAAAATTAGAGAGAAAAATCAAAAGGAGTAATGATAATATACTAGTCAGTATTAAATACAAAAATCTCTCTTTGTAACTGACTATATATATCATACAAGGATTTATGAATAATAAGGGAATGACAGTAGTAGAATTAATTGTTTCTTTTAGTTTAACAGCACTCGTAGTAGCGCTTCTTTTACAACTTTTAATATCTCTTAATAAATTATCAAATACTAGTGGTATAAAAACAGAACTTTTAACAAAGCAATCTAATATTGAAAAACAATTATATGATGATTTAGAATTTAATAACATTTTAGATATAAAAAGTGAAAATAACAAATATATTCTTACATTAGCTAGTGGTGATACAAGAGAAATTGAAATTGATAATACTAACAAAAAAATAATATATAATAAAAAAACATATAAATTTCCAAATAATACTTCAATTACAAATTTAGATGTACAAAATATAATAGCTTCAAGCATAGATTTAGGTGTTGATAATGCATTTATAAAAATTAGTATTGATGTAAGTTATCCAAATGTATCTGGGAATTATAATATAAATGTTATACTACCGTATAACAATGTCACAAATGTAACATATACAGTATCATCTCCAAGTGCATTAAATTATTGTAAATCATTAACTTATAACGGACGTGAACAAACATTAACAAAAACAAATGGGAAAGGTTATACTTTTTCAGGTAATACACAAATAGATGCTGGTACTTATACTATTACAGCAACTTTAGCAAATGGTTATAAATGGGATGATGATACAACAGAACCTAAAACATTTGATTGTAGTATTAATAAAAAAACTATCACAGTAAAGGCAACGAATCAAACAAAACCGTATGACACACAAGCACTTATTGCAGATTCAACATGCAGTGTAACAAGAGGTTCTTTAGTGCAAGGACATACATTAAATTGTTATAGTACTGGTTCACAAACTACAGCTGGAAGTAGTGATAAAACATTAGAAACAGTATCGGTAAATAATGGGGCAGATGTAACTAATAACTATAACATAACAAAAACAAATGGTACATTAACAGTTAATAAAGCAGATTTTATGGTGAATTTTATATCTGAATTGACCCAAACAATAAATACAAGTATGCCTACGCCATTTACTTACACATCTGAACAAGCAGGAACTGTAACTGTAACTAAAAATGGAACCAATGAGGGATGCATAAAAACCAACATATCAATACCTAATACAACAATATCTGCAAACACACAAAGTACAATTTTACTTCAAGGAACTGGAACAACAACTGATACATGTGGTTTAGATTTAATAGTTACTCCAACGGATCCAAATTATAATACTCAAACAAGACATTTTACTGTTGATGGAATTGAATAAAATCTTAAATTAGATTTTATTCTTTTTTTATAGAAAACAATAATATATTATGTTATACTAAATATTGATATTACTTAGTAGAATGAAGGTGAAGTATGATAGATTATAAAAATGGCGATTTAATTATTACTAACCATAATAAGAATAAAATATTAAAACAATTATCAAAAGAAAAAAAATTAGTAAATTTAAAATTTAAAACAGTAAAGCAATTTAAGTCGTTGTTACTTGGAAGTTATGATGATAAAGCTATATACTATTTAGTAAAAAAATATAATTATAAATATTCTGTAGCAAAATTATTACTAGATAATTTTTATTTTAATAAAAAATTAAAACAAGAATTAGAAGAAAATAATTTAATTATAAAAGAAAAAACAAATTATAATAGAATAATAATAGATAATTATATTAAATTAGACCCATTTATTTTAGATATGATCAAAGATAAAGAAATAATTTATAAAAAAAACAGTCAAAACGATTACAAACATAAAGTATATGAATTTAATACAATAGAAGAAGAAGTAAATTTCATATGTATAGAAATATCTAAATTATTAAAAAAAACAAATATAAATAAAATTAAGCTTGTTAATGTAACTAGTGAATATAAAATCGTATTAAAAAGAATGTTTGCTTTTTATAATATTCCAATAAATTTAAAAATCGATAAAGATATATATGGAACAAGTCAAGTACAAGATTTTATAAAAAATTTAAAAACTACAAAAAATATAGAAGAATCATTAAATAATATAGAAGATGGCGAAATAAAAAATACTATCATATCAGTGTGCAACAAATACATAAATTTTCCTGATTTTGAAGTAGTACTATATTGCATTATAGAAAATTTAAAAAATTATAAAATAAAAGAAAAAGCAAAAAACAACGCCATAAAAATTATAAATATAGATGAAATAGATGATGATTACTATTTTATTTTAGGATTTAATCAAGGAGTATTACCACATATTTATAAAGATGAAGACTATTTAAGTGATTCAGAAAAATCAAACTTAGGTATTTTTACTTCAATTGAAAAAAATAAATTTGAAAAAGAAAAAATAATAGAAATTTTAAAAAATAATAAAAACATAACATTAACATACAAATTAAAATCAACATTTGATAATTTTTATAAATCTAATTTAATCGAAGAATTAAATTTAGAAATAATAAAACCTACAATTGACGAATTTAATTATTCTAATAAATATAATAAATATTTACTTACAAAAAAATTAGATAATTTAATTAAATATAACGAAAAAGATTATGTTTTAGAATTGTTATATTCAAATTATAAAGATATGCCATATTTAAAATATGATAACAAATACACAAAAATAGATAATAATTTACTTTATAAATATTTGGATAATAAACTATTACTTTCTTATTCAAGCGTTGACTCATATTTTAGATGTTCATTTAGATATTATTTATCAAGCATTTTAAAAATAGATAAATATGACAATACATTCATGACTTTTATTGGTAATTTATTTCACTACATATTATCAATATGTTTTAAAGATAACTTTGATTTTGAAATAACCTTTAACGATTATTTAAAAGAAAATGAATTTAATAATCAAGAAAAATTTTTTATAGACAAATTAAAAAATGATTTAAAATACATAATAAAATTAATAAAAAGACAAGATACGTATTCAAGTCTAAATAATACATTATATGAACAAAAAATATTTGTAAATAAAGATTCAAATATAAAAGTAACATTTATGGGGATAATTGATAAATTAAAATATGAAAAAATTAATAACAAAACAATAGTTGCAATAATAGATTACAAAACAGGGAATCCTATTATAAATATAGATAACACAATATATGGAATAGAAATGCAGCTACCAATTTATTTATATTTATCAAATAATTCCAATTTAGAAAATGTCGAATTCGCAGGTTTTTATCTTCAAAAAATAATAAATGGTAACATAAATTACAAAAAAAACATTGACTATGAAAAAGAATTAGATAAACTATATAGATTAGAAGGATTTAGTAATTCAGATATAAACCTATTAAATAAAATTGATTCAAATTATATAAATAGTAATGTCATAAAAGGTATGAAAGTATCAAGTAATGGCTTTTATGCTTATTCAAAAGTATTAAATAATGATCAAATAAAAAAACTAATAGATATCGTAGATACAAAAATTGAAGAAGCAAGAGATAATATATTAAATTCAAATTTTGATATTAATCCTAAAAAAATAGGCAACAATTTAAAAGGGTGTGAATTTTGTAAATTTAAAGATATTTGTTTTAAAAAAGAAGAAGATGTAGTTAATTTAGATGAAGCAAGTTATTTAGACTTTCTAGGTGGTGAATAAATGAATTGGACAGAGGAACAAACTGATGCGATAATAAAATATGGCACTAATATTATTGTTAGTGCAGGTGCAGGAAGTGGGAAAACAGCTGTATTAAGTGAAAGAGTAGTTGAAAAATTAAAAAATGGAATAAATATAGATTCACTTTTGATTTTAACTTTTACTAATATGGCTGCAATGGAAATGAAAGAACGTATCAGAAAAAAAATAATAAAAAACAATTTAGAAGATCAACTATATAGATTAGATAATTCATATATAACTACATTTGATTCATATGCTTTATCCATTGTAAAAAAATATGGATATTTACTTAATATTTCAAAAGATGTATCAATTGTTGAAGATTCAGTTATTAGTATAAAAAAAGAAGAAATATTAGATAAAATATTTGAAGATTTATATGAAGAAAAAAATGAACTTTTTCTTAATTTAATTAATGATTTTTGTATAAAAGATGATAATGAAATCAAAAAAAACATACTAGAAATAAATAAAAAAATAGAACTAATATATGACATAGATGATTATTTAGATAATTTTATAAGTAATTTTTATAATAATTCTTTTATTATTTCTAAAATAAAAGAATATGAAAACTTATTAAATAAAAAAATAACAAAACTAAATAACTTATATGTAGAAATAGAAGAATATGTAGATAGTGATTACTATAATTTACTTACAAATCAATTATCAGAATTATTAATATCAGACGATTATGATAAAATTAAAGCTAATTTATGTTCACTTCCACGTCTTAAAAAAAATATGGATGATGCGAAAGTATACAAGAAAAAAATGGATGATATTTTAAAAGAATTAGAGATATTATGTGATTATGATAACAAAGAAGAAATAAAAAATTCAATTTATGAAACAAAAAAATATTCTAAAATTATAATTGAAATATTAAAAAGATTTAATACTCAAATAAATTTATTTAAACAACAAGTTGATTTATATGAATTTATTGATATAGAAAAATTAGCAATCAAAATATTAGAAGAAAATGAAGATATAAGAAATAATGTAAAATATAGTTTAAATGAAATAATGATTGATGAATACCAGGATACTAATGATTTACAAGATTTATTTATATCTTTAATCGCAAATAAAAATGTTTATATGGTAGGAGATATAAAACAATCTATTTATAGATTTAGAAACGCTAACCCATTTATATTTAAAACAAAATATGATAATTATTCAAACCAAATTGATGGAATAAAAATCGATTTAAACAAAAACTTTAGATCTAGGAATGAAGTTTTAAATAACATAAATTCAATTTTTAATATTATCATGAGTGATGATATTGGGGGAGCTAATTATAAAGATACACACCAAATGATTTTTGGTAATACTTCATACGATTTAAATGGAAATACAAATCAAAATAACAATGTAGAAATATATAGTTATGACTATCCTAAAAATTTTAAATATTCAAAAGAAGAAATTGAAATATTTACAATAGCTAATGATATAAAACAAAAAATCAATTCTAATTACAAAATATATGATAAAGATACAAATGAAATTAGAAATTTAAAATATAGTGATATTTCAATTTTAATAGATCGATCTACAAAATTTGATTTATATAAAAAAATATTTGAATATTTATCTATTCCACTTACAATTTATAAAGATGAAGTTTTAACTGATAGTATTGATATAAACATCATAAAAAACATAATAAATTTAATTATAAATAAAAAAATAAATAAAGATTTTAAATATTCTTTTATTAGCGTTAATAGAAGTTTCTTATTTAATTTAGATGATAACACAATATTTAAATATTTTTTAAATAATAATTATAATGAATCAGAACTTATTAAAAAAATAAGAAGTATTGATTATAATACACTTACTATAAAAGAATTACTTCTAAAAATAATAGATGATTTTAATTTTTATGATAAATTAATAGAAGTAGGAAATATAGAAAGTCATATTTGTACACTTGAATATTTAATTGATTTATCTGATAATCTAACTAAAATGGGTTATACAGTAACACAATTTTATGATTATTTAGAAACACTTACTAATAGTTCATATAAAATACAGTATTCTTTAAATAAAGAATATAATGGCGTAAAAATAATGACAATTCATAAATCAAAAGGACTTGAATTTAACATTTGTTATTATGGTGGACTATATTCGAAATTTAATATTAGTGATTTAAAAGATAAATTTATATTTGATCCAACTTTAGGAATAATTACACCATATATTTATAATGGTATTAGAACAACTATATATAAAGATATATTAAAAAATAAATTTATAAAAGAAGAAATTTCAGAAAAAATTAGACTTTTTTATGTCGCACTTACTAGAGCAAAAGAAAAAATGATTATAATTACACCTAAATTTGATAGTAGCAATTATGATGAATTAAATAAAATAGAGTATAGGTCATTTTATGATATTTTAAATTCCATCAGCAATAATCTAACACAATACACTAAAGAAATAGATTTAGATTCATTAAATCTTACTAAAGACTATAATTTTATAAAAAAAACAAATATAAGAGAACAATTAAATTTTATAAATAAAAAATTAGATGTAAAACCAATAGATATAAAATCCAGTTTAATTGATACAAAACATTATTCAAAAGAAACAAATAAAATAATAGTAAAAAGAGAGTTAAAAAATATGGAATATGGTACGCACTTACATAGTATTTTAGAAAACTTAGATTTTAATAATCCAAATTTTGATTTCATAAATGAATTTGAAGTAAATAAAATTAAAAAATTCTTATCAAATAAAATATTTAATGGAGTAATAAATATATATAAAGAATACGAATTTATATATGAAGAGGATGGTATAGAAAATCACGGAATTATAGATTTATTACTTGAATATAAAGATTCATTTAAAATAATTGATTATAAAACAAAATCAATAGATGATAAAAACTATATAAATCAATTAAATGGATATAAAAATTATATTTCATCTATCACAAACAAAAAAGTTGAAATATATTTATATTCAATAATTGATGGAATTTTAAAAAAATTATAATTGTTTTTTAAAAGACTATAATGTATAATTAATGAGGTGATAACATGTATTTGAAGACAATAAGAGCACATGGTTTTAAATCATTTGCAGATAAAATAAATTTAGAACTTGAAAAAGGAATTACTGCAATAGTAGGTCCAAATGGAAGTGGAAAAAGTAATGTAGTGGATGCAGTTCGCTGGGTTTTAGGTGAACAATCAGTAAAATCACTTCGTGGTGATGGAAATATGGTTGATGTAATTTTTTCTGGGAGCAAATCAAGAAACAGTCAAAATGTTGCATCTGTTACATTAGTATTTGATAATTCAGATCATTATTTACCACTTGATTATAATGAAATTTCAATTAAAAGGCGAGTATATAGAGATGGTACTAACGAATACTTTTTAAATAAAGAAAAATGTAGATTGAAAGACATAACAGATTTACTACTTGATTCTGGAGTTGCTAAAGAAAGTTTCAATATAATTTCACAAGGTAAAATTGAAGAAATTATTTCTAGTAAACCTACAGATAGACGTGTTATTATTGAAGAAGCTGCTTCTGTATTAAAATACAAAAAGAGAAAAGAAGAAGCTTTAAGGAAATTAGAAAAAACTCATGAAAATATGAATAGAGTAGAAGATATAATAAAGGAACTTGAAGTACAAGTAGAACCTTTAAGAATTCAAAAAGAAACTCTAGAAAAATATTTAGAATTTAAATCTGAATTACAACAACTAGAAATATCTTTAATTACAAATGATATAACTAATATTAATTTTAAATTTAATGAAAATAAAAAAAGAATTGAAACTTTAACAAACGAAATATTAAACATGAATACATCAAATTCTAAAAATGAAGTTGAACTAGAAAAACTAAAATTATCATTAAATGATATTAATAAACAAATTGATGACATTCAAAAAGACTTATTAGAAGCTACTACAAACGTAGAAAAAATTAATAGTCAAAAACAAATAGTATTAGAAAGAAAAAAATACGAAGTTGAGGATTCTAAAATACATCAAAATATCGTTTTATTAAAAGAAACTGAATTAAAATTATCAAACGAAATTAATAATTTAGAAAATAATTTAAAATTAGAAAGTAACAAATTAGATAAAATAAATACAGATATAAATGAAAAAACAAAAAAAATAAATGAATTAAACAAAAAAAGAATAGAACTAGATTCTAATCTATCAATTAAAATCAGAAGTAATAAAAATATTAGTATTGAAATTGATAAACTTACTAATATTATTGAAAATAATACATTTTTACCAAGTTCAGTTAAAAACATAATATCAAATATTAAACTAAAAGGAATACATTCTACAATATCTCAAGTAATTGAAACAGATGAAGCATATTCTAAAGCTATTTCTACAGCAATTGGAGCATCAGCTAATTTTATAATTACAGATGATGAAACAAGCGCTCGTGAAGCTATTAATTATTTAAAACAAAATAATATGGGTAGAGCTACATTTTTTCCAATAAATGTAATAAAGAAAAAATTTATTGATAATGAAACATTAAATAAAGTTACTAATTTAAAAGGTTTTATTGGCATAGCTTCTAACTTAGTTAAAACACAAAAAATATATGAAGATATCATACAAAATCAACTTGGTAACGTAATAATATGCGATAATTTAGAAAATGCAAGTATAATTGCAAAACAAATAAATCACAAAAATAAAATAGTAACTTTATCAGGTGATGTCGTTCATGTTGGTGGTTCACTTACAGGAGGAGCATTAGTAAAACAAAAAAATATCATTTCACAAAAATACGAACTTGAAGAATTATTAAAAAAAGAACAATCAATTACTAGTGAAATAAAAACTGTTGAAAACAAAATTAATGAACTTGATTATAATATTAGAAATTTAGAAGATGAGTTATACATATTAAAAAGAAATTATGTAGAACAAAATGAAATAGTTAATTACATAAATCAAAATATTAAAACAAAAAAAACAGAGTTAGAATCAGCTAAATTAGAATTGATGGGTACAGAAAATTTAATGTCAAATAAACTTCAAAATGAAGAAGAAGACATTATGAAAAAATATTATGATGCCCTAAAAAATAAAGATAATTTGGAATCAAAATTAAAAGAATTTACAAATAAGAGAAATGAAAAAACAGAAGAAATAGAAGAAATGGAATTTTCTATAAAAAGAGAAAACAGTTTATATAACTCTAAAAATAAAGAATTAAAACAATTAGAAATTGAAGTAAATAGACAAGATGTAAAACTCGATACTTTACTAAACGAATTAAGTAATTATTCAATAACATATGAAAAATCAAAAGAAATTTATAAATTAGAAATAGATGAAACTACTGCTAGAAATAAAATTTCATCATTAAAAAACAACATAAATTCACTTGGTCCTATTAATGAAAGTGCGAAAGAAGAATATGAAAAAGTAAGTACAAGATATGAATTTTTACTAAGTCAAAAAAATGATTTAGAAAAGGCAAGAAATACATTACTTGAAATAATAGATGAAATGGATAATGTAATGAAAAAAGAATTTATAAATACTTTTGAAATTATAAAACAAAAATTTAGTGAAACATTTAAAGAGTTATTTAGAGGCGGAGATGCCACATTAAAATTAACGGATCCATCTAATATTTTAGAAACTGGAATAGAAATTGTTGCTTCTCCTCCAGGTAAAAAATTAACTAGTATTTCATTATTATCAGGTGGTGAAAAAACATTTACTGCAATTAGTCTTTTATTTGCAATACTTAAAACTAGAAGTGTGCCATTTTGTATACTTGATGAAGTTGAAGCCGCACTTGATGATGTAAACGTTGATTCTTTTGGTAAATATTTAGAAAAATTACAAAATAAAACTCAATTTATTTTAATAACTCACAAGAAAAAAACAATGGAATATGCAAAAGTATTATATGGAATTACAATGCAAGAATCAGGTGTTTCTAAACTTGTAAGTGTTAAGTTAGAAGAAATTGAAGTTAAGTAGGGGAGTAAAATGAGTTTTGAGCAAATTAAACTTAAATATTATTTACATAAATGCCAAAAAATAGAAAATTTCAAATTAGAAAAATCTAAAAGTTTAATATTTAAAACTTATGAATTATCTATTAAAAATGATAAAGATAATTTTATAAATCAAACTATTTTTGTAAATAATTGTATAGAAAAAATACATGAATTAAAATATAATGATAAAATACCGTTTACCGATATAGTTTATAATTGTATAATTTATAAATTGAAGAGAAATAATAAATTAAATAGTTTATTAGAAACAGAAGAATATTTAAATAAAATTCTTGATTTGTTGATTGAAGGTAAGAATTATGATTTGTTATTTAATATTTTACAAAATGGTGTAGATATTTTCTCTATAGGAAATAATTTTGATAATGAATATATGATTAATTCTAAAGAAAGTATAAATAAAATAATTAAAGCAATAATGGGAGGTGATTGCTTTAATATTGATAAACAATTATATATTGCTAAAAATTATAGAGAATACATTAGTATAGAAAAAATAGAAGATGTAATATGCTATTTTAAAATACCACATCATATTTATTCATTTGCCCTTAATATAGATGGAGCTAATATTAAAAGATTAGAAAATGCTATCATTGAAACAAATGATATTGGATTTATTTACAAGTTTGCTTTTATTAGTGGTAGTGATATTTCACGTATAGAAGATTATATATTAAATGTAAAATCAAATGAATATATAATAAAGTTATTTAATATACCTGGATGTGACATTGAAAAAATAGAAAACTATATATTTAATTCAAAAGATCCAAAATTAATTTATAATTACATTGTAAACTATAGTTATAATGAAAGTGCATTAAAAAAATTTATAGATATGCATGATTACGATTTGTTGTATAAATTAAGAAATAATAAAAATATTTTCTTAACAAAAGAAATGCGAAATTTAATTGATCAAGAATTATTTAATTCTGATAATGAATTGTACTTTTGTTCTTCGATTATCGAAAATGAAAAATATATTGATGAAATATTTGGATGTAAAGATAATATGTTATTATTTTTAGCAAATAAATATTGCGAAGAAAAAAAGACAAATTGGATAAAATTATATAATAAATTAAAATCGCAAATGGATAATAAATTATTTGATAATTACTATAATTATTTGAATAATAAAGTAAAACTAAAAAAAATCGATTAAATCGATTTTTTATATTAATCTAATTTCATTTTCTGTATAAAATGGTTTGTTCTTATCAATTCTATCGAAAAATAATATACCATTTAAATGATCGATTTCATGTTGGAATGCAATAGATAAATCTTCACGTGCTCTAATATGTATTAGATTTCCATCTTCATCATAACCTTCAATTGTTACACGCGCATATCTTAATACATGTCCTTCAACTTCACGATTAACACTTAAACATCCTTCACCAGCTTCAGCCGCAATAAGCTCAGTTGAATTACTTATTATTTTTGGATTAACTACAACGTAGTTTTCAAATTTTCCTTCTTCATATTCATAGACAATAACAATAATTCTTTTATCATAACCTAATTGTGGAAATGCAAGTCCCATACCAGGTCTTAAATCGTATTTTTCACTTTTTTCTTCTATTTGACTATATTTTAAATGTGTAATAATTTGTTGTATAGTTTTTTTATCATCTTTAGATAATGGAAGTTTTACTTCCTTAGCAACAGTTCTTAGATGTTTGTTTTTTTCGTCTAAAATATTTAATTTTTTGAACATATAAACATCTCCAATCAGGTGTATTTTATCACAAAAAAATTATAAAGTAAATAAAAAACTAATAGTAACACTATTAGTTTTTAAATATTAGTTATTACCCCAGGCTCTAGCACCAATAATTATAACTAAAAGGATAAATAATACTAATATTATAGCAGCACCGTATCCAGTTCCGCCACCGTAATATCCACCACATGGATTGCAACAACTATTTCCATATCCTTGATATCCGCCGTAATAGTACATAATATACCTCCTTTTCTATCTAATATATTTTATTAGATAGTTAAAAAAATGTTTATATAAATTACCTAATTTAGTAATTTGGGATTTAAAAAATATAAAAATTATGTTATTATATTTATAGAAAGTAGGTGCCATATGATAAAGGGAATTAAAAAAACATTCAACGCTATGGATAAACCTTTGTTTTTTGTTACTTTAATTCTTTTTATTTTTGGTCTTTTAAATATAGTTACAGCTTCAAGTAGTGAATCTGTAACACGTTATGATCAATCACTTTTACATTATTTTTGGCAACATTTAAAAATGTTATCAGCAGGTGCATTTTTAGGTATTATTATACTTAAATATCCTACAAAGAAATATCCTCCAATCGCGCTTTTATCTTTTTTTGCAATATTAATTTTATCTTTTTATTTGTTAATAAATGGTGAAGCACATAAAGGCGCTATTAACTGGATTAGTATAGCAGGTATTAAATTTCAACCTAGTGAATTTGCTAAAGTAGTAATTATTGTATGCCTATCAATTTTGTTTGAAAAATATTATAGGTTTCTTAGAACAAAAAAAGTAAATCATTATGAAGTAATTGCAAGAATTTTGATTGTTGGTATATTTATTCCAGTAATTGTTTTTTTACAAAAAGACTTTGGTACAATGTTAATAATGTTAATTATTTTTGGTGTTTTATTTTTAGCCAGTCCTATTTTAAAAATAGAAAAACTTAAAGTAATGTTGGCCTTAATAATTTTATGTTTTCTTGGATCAATTATTATGTTAAGTGTAAAAGGATATATTTTATCAGAAGAACAAATGGAGCGTTTTAATTTTATAAATCCATGTTCTAATTATGAAAATGGTGGATATCAGGTTTGTAATGGTTTTATAGCAATTCATGATGGTGGTCTAATAGGACTAGGTATTGGAAATAGTAGACAAAAGTATTCTTATATTCCAGAACCTCATACAGATTCAGTTTTTGCAATTATTGCTGAAGAAAACGGATTTTTAAAATCTTTATTAATTCTTTTAGCATATATTTTTGTAATTAAAAGAATATTAGATTTAGCTAGTAAAACTGATTCAATAAAAGGAAGATATATTTGTCTTGGTGTAGCTACATACATTTTTTCTCATATAATAGTAAATTTAGGTGGATTATTTGGAATTTTACCACTTACAGGTGTACCGCTTCCATTCCTTTCATATGGTGGGTCATTTAATATATCACTAATAGTTGCTCTATCTCTTGTTCAAAGAGTCAATATTGAGTTTGCAACTAAAAAAATAAAAATTTAACGGATAATTGTCAAATAGTGTGTGTAGACACAAATAAGTGATGATTATTTATATAGTCAATGCGTTAAGCGTTGGCTATTTTTTTAATTTTTAATAGACCTTTACATATCATGATTCTTGCCTTAAATCTTCTAAATGATCT
>JAFUCZ010000031.1 GCA_017459425.1 Bacilli bacterium | reverse complement strand
TTTGTATTTTGGAGTAGACATAAATACACATCCTTTCAACTAAGCCAAAATACAAATACATATAATACAATATTCCCCTACAAAAGTTAAGAGCTAACTTCTCGCAAGCTCGATTTCGTGACTTTAACTATTTAATTTACGTTATATTTTTTATTCTCACTTATTTTAGTTTCAATTGATACTAAATTAGTATTAACTAATTCTGTTATTTCTTCTATTCTATTAGATAATATTTCACTACTGTTTTTTACTTTTTTTTCTAAATTATCTACATCATCTATAGTAGGTAAATCATCATATACACCTGATATCATTTTATCTATTTTTATTTCTTCTTCTATAATAAAATCTACATTTAATGAATCACAATTCCTTACTTTTTTTAATACTTCTAAAGCTTTAGAGTAAAAAGCAAATTCATCTATAAAATACTTTCTTGTAGTAATTAAATAATTATAAAATTTATCACTTACTAAATCACTTAAATTATAATTATTTACATTACTTATTAAATTTATAAATAATTGTTTATTTTCAAATATATTAAATAAGATATTAAACATATAATATTCTTTTATAGAGCTATCATATATTAGCTTTAAACATTTTAAAAACAAAGAAATTTCTTCATTACTATTATTAAATACAATAACATCATATAGATTTTCTGCAATATTAATAGAAGATAAAAAAGGTATATTCTCATCAATTATAATAGTTACAATTTTTATAAGTAATTCATCATCAAATTCTTTATATAATTTTTTACTAGAAAAATAAGCTAATGCTTCATTTTTATATTTATAATCATTACTTATTTTTAAATATTCAACTACTTTCTTTTTCTTCTTATTTCCAAACATAAACTCACCTTCTTATCTTCTTTATATAGCTATTTAATTCATTCTGTTTACCTAACGTTCTAAAAAATGTTTGTGTATTTCTTAAATCCTGATATTTTTTACATATCATCATTTGCGTTTTGTAATCTAATTTTAGATACTCATCAACGGTTATATAAATAGCATTATCTTCAAACATACCAGTCATTCTATAACCTATATAACACATTTCATTATTTGCAAGTACTAACTTTCTAAATATTTCTTTTGTTTTTTCATTTTTATTAAAAGTGTCAACTAATTCACTAAATCTCTTTTGTTGGACTTGAGTTAGTTTAGAGATTTCAGAAATAGAAAAATAATTTAACATTTCACTAAAAGAATGTACATACAAACAAAAATTTGAATTAATATCATACACTTCCCTTAGAATTTCTAATTCAAAACTACAAGTATCATAATTTAAATAAGCTGTAATATAACCGCTATTTGAAGAATATATTTTATCTAAAGATTTATCTAGACTTTCTTTATTTTGGGCTATATCATTTATACTAAAGTGTTCTAATACTAATTTTAAAAATTCAAGTGAATATTTAAGTTCAAAATTAGGATTAATTTTAAGTAATCTAATTAATAAATCAACTTCATCTTCTTTAATAAATTCACGTAGCATATATTCTTTATTAATTATCAAATTAGTATACTCATCAATATCAAATTTACTTGATATATCTTTTTTAAATAAAATTAAATCAAGATTACAAATTTCAGTTTTTTGACTAAGTTTTTTTAGTAATTCTAAATTATCATTATATAAGGCATAGTAGTATACCTTATTTAAATTACGCTTAATTGAATGTGATGGCTCATCTAAAAATAGTTTAAATAAGTCATGGTTTAATAATTCACTTTTGAAAAAGCTATCTATTAGTTCTGTATTACCAGATACACCATATTCAGAAGTTCCCAAGGATGAATTTAAATCAAGTATATATTCATCAATTGGATTTAATTTCTTTACTGTTTTATTAGTATTAATATTTGGTCTATTAACTAATTCAATTACTTTTTCTATTAAAATATTTAGTTTTTTATAAGATATTTCTATATTAGAATCAATACCTGATTTAGTTCTACTAATAATTCTATCTATTTGTAAGATTATATTTTTTATATTAGTTGTACCATCTACACTTAATTTATCTAATGTATCTGATTTTTCATATAATACTTTATATAAATTATTTAAAATATCACTATATTTATTTAATGTTGATTCAAGTAGCTCTGTTTTATTTTTAATATTTTTCACATTAGAAGTTAATTTATCTATATCTGTTATATCTGATACTAGTGAATCTTCTTTTACTAAACAAGATATTGATTTGTTATCATTAAAAAATTTAATTAAAGATGAAAACATTTCATAATCATTACAATAATTTTCTTTTTTGAAATCAAATATCAATTGTGCTCTAATATTATTTTTTATAATATATTCAAGAATAGATAATCCTAACCTTTTATCATCAAATAAATCATAAATATAATTTATATCATAGTACCTTATATTAAAATTAAAACTTGATTTAAAATATTTTAAAAATATTTTTTTTTCAAACTCACTTTCGTTTTTAACAATATGCTTATATAAATCTAAAGCTTTATAAATATGAAAATTAAAATCTGCATCGTTATCTAGTATAAATGATAATATCTTAAAAAAAACATTAGGATCACTTTGATAAATTGGATTTTTCTTATAAGTGAATTCATCTAAATAACTTAAGATAATTCTACTAGATTTTGTTTCATAAGTTTTTATATAAGCTTTTATTTCTTTTAAATTTTCCTCTTCCATAAAATCAACTCTATTTAATTAATTTTTTTTCATATTTAAAACAATGTTTTAAATCACATTCATCTATTTTATAAAATTCATAAGTACATTTATTTTCTAAATTAGATTTATAATAACTATCACTTATGTCAGTTGGTAGGTACTGTCTTTCAATTACTATATTATTTGATGGTTCTAATATTATATTTATATTTTGTTTTTCTTTTTCAAGTGGAATAAATAAATCATTCTTTTTTATTCCAAAACTTATTTCTACTTTCACATTTACATAATTGTTATTTATACACATATGTATAAAATATTTAGTATTATCTATTTCATCTACTAATAAATAACAATTATCAACTGTTTTTACTCTTTTTGATATGTTAGGTAATTTTAATAGATTAAGATAAAAATCTATAATTTCATTATTAACTTCATTATTTTCATCTTTTTTATAAGATATAATATCATCATTATGTTTAATAATTTCTATACTTTTAGATGAATCATTATGATAAATAAATTTGCCAGTTATATCACTACTATTAAATGTAAGTGCAACACAATCATTATAGATATCAAAACTACCATCTATATTTATATTTGGAACATTTAATCTTGAAAATATGGTACATTCATTTACTCTAGCTTTAAATATATATCTGTTATCACTTGATTTTATATAAACTAATGGTATTCTAAATGTATAATAATCCCGATTATAATATATATTTAATACATATCTATCTTTATTACCATAAATGTTAGTTGTAGAATTAAAAATTTCAACATCAGGTATAAAACAATCAATTAATGATTTCATTGCATTAGTTATATAATTGTGTAAGAATTTAACATCCATTGCTCTAGTATTATATTTAATAAGTTTAGGTTGTAGATTATCTACTTTTTTTAATTTAAAATCTTTGTTACAAAAAGAATCTATAATACTTTTAGATTCTTCATCTAAAAATTGTATATTACGTGTATCTTTTTCTTTTTTATATACGCTTACTACTTTAGCTAAATAATCTATAAAATACTCATATGTATAATTATAATTTAAATTTTTACCATTATCATATACAATGTTTAAACCAATATGATTGCTATCTTGTATATTATAAAAATATATTAAATCTAAATTTTTAATTAAAGATATTTCAATTTCACTTTTATTTATCATTTTTTAGCCTTTTAACATATTCATGTTTTTCATCAAATGAATCAATTACTTCACTATATGAATCTAAACTTCCTAGAATTTGACTTGTTACTATTTCTCTATTTTTTATAGCGCTACTCATCATTTCATCACCTTTTTTAAGTAATTCTATTCCTTTTTTAACATTATCACTTAATTCTTGTAAAGTTAATGCATATATACTTCCATTTGATTTAATTTCATTAGCTTTATCAATATTACTTACTATTGTTTGTGAATTTTTCTTAATTGCTTCATTTGTAATATCATTTAACTTTTGTTGAGCTACTAAGTTATCTCTTTGCACTTTAGTTGTAATCATTGATACTGCTTGGTTTCTTAAAACATGTACTGTACTTTCATTGTAATTTTGATATTGTATTACTAACCCAACATTAACATTTTCTTTTAATTTAGATTCTAAGATAGAGTTTTTATAAACAGCTAAACTTTCTTTTAAACTTTGTATTTTTTGTTCAAATAAACTAATACTTTGTTTAGCAATTTTTACTTTATTTAAAGTATCTTCGTCTGTATTATTTTCAAGTTCTTCTATTTGTTTTTTATATAAAGCTAAATCTTGTTCACCAATTTGTATTAAGTATTCAAGTTGTTTTATATACTTTTGCATATTTTCTACAAAGTATCTATCTATTTTTATAGCTTCCATTACTTCTTCTTTTTTTCTTTCAACAGTAACTTCTATTGCATCTATTTCTTCATTAACAAGTGAATATTGATCAGCAAAACTAGCACTCATTTCTTCAAGTCCCAATACTTTACTTTTGAAAATCTTTGTAAGCGTTGTGGCCTTATTTTTAATAACTGGAATAAGTCCAGTATTTTTATTTTTATCTTGTTCTAAATAATTACTAAAACTATTAATTTTTTCAAGTCTTTTTTCTAATTCTAAATTATCAACTGGTGTGACATTTGACATAGTTGATACATTTTTCATAAATTTACCCATTTCTTCAAGTAATGATGACCCGTATGAAACAATAGTCATTGGATTATTAAAATCTACTCTCTCAAAATCAGTGCATTTAATAATTTTATTGTTATCCATATAACCTCTCCCCTTATCTAATAATTTAGTTTTATATTATAAGAAATAAAGCATTTTATGTCAATACTTTATAATTTAAAAAAGTTCTTATACAAGAACTATTTCAACTCATCAGTAGCTTTAGATGATAAAGATAAATCGGATGTCCTACCATCTAAATACGCATAGTATGCTGCCGCACCTATCATTGCAGCATTATCTGTGCAATATTTTATTTCAGGTACTGTTAATTTTATATTATTTTTTTTACATAAATCTTCAAATTTTTCTCTTAATCCTGAGTTTGCTGATACCCCACCAGCAATAATTAAGTTAGATACGTTATATTCTTTTAAAGCTTTCATAGTTTTTTTGCTTAATATTTCAACTACTCTATTTTGGAATGAACACGCAAGATTTTCTTTATTTATACTATTTCCTCTTTGTATTTCGTTATGAACCAAATTTATAACCGCACTTTTTATTCCACTAAAACTAAAATTGTAAGTTTCATCATCAAGTGGTAGTGGCAAATTATAAGTATCTTTACCTTGATGTGCTAGTTTATCTAATTTAGGTCCTCCTGGATAAGGCAAATCTAAAATACGCGCTACTTTATCATATGCTTCGCCTACAGCATCATCTAAAGTACCCCCAATTTTCTTAAATGAGTAGTCTTTTTGCATTAAAACTAGTTCAGTATGTCCTCCACTAACCACAAGAGAAATAAGCGGAAATTCAAGCCTTTTAACAAGATTATTGGCATATATATGTCCTGCAATATGATGTACAGGAATCAATGGTTTATTATAAATATACGCTAATGTTTTTGCTGCTTGCATCCCAACAAGAAGTGAACCAATTAATCCTGGTCCATAAGTTACAGCAAAGGCATCAATTTCATTTATTGTAATATCTGCTTTTTTTAATGCTTCTTCGATGACTAAAGTTATATTTTCGATATGACTACGACTAGCTATTTCAGGTACAACCCCGCCATATAATTTATGAATTTCAATTTGTGTTGAAATAATTGTTGATATTTCGTTTATACCATTTTCAATTATTGAAACGCTAGTTTCATCACAACTCGATTCAATTGCTAAAATTTTCAAACTACTCACCTTCTAACTTAAGTTCAAATAAATATGCATCTATATTTTTATAATAATTTTTTCTTGTTGCTACTTTTATAAAATTATGTTTTTCATACAGTTTTATCGCACTATTATTTGTACATTTTACTTCCAAGGTTATATTTTTACACTTGTTTTTTTTACATTCTTCTATCATGAACTTAATTAAACTACTCGCAACACCTTTATTGCGATGTTTTTTTTCAACAACAATATAATCAAGTTCGGCTCTATCATAGTAAATAGAATATTGAATAAATCCTAAAACAACATTATTTTTTATATAACAGATTTTTTTTGTGAATGCGTTTTCCGATAGCAAATTAGTTGATTTAAAATCGTTATCATTTAATATTTTATTACATTCACTTAAATATTTATTACTAAGAGGTTCTATCACTTTTTATTCTCTTTTCTTCTGCTTCAGTTAGTTTTAAATAATTTGGCACTAATGTATGAGGTTTAACCGAAGTATCAAATTGGTGTTTATTTATTATTTTAACAATATCATAATTAGGTTTTATTGTAGCAAAATCAAATTCATCTAAACTTACAAAAACCGAATTAGAATCAATCATCTCTTTCAATGAATCAAGTTTGACATATTGATCTTTTATTATAGTGTTTAAATTTGAATCATAAACACCAGCAAAAACATAACCACGTCTTGCATCAATAAGTGAAACAATAGAATTGCAATTGCAAGTAGATGCCATACATTCTAATGATGAAATAGAAATGACTTCTTTATTTAATGTCCATGCATAAGTTTTAGCAATCGTTACACCAATTCTTACGCCTGTAAAAGATCCTGGACCTGTAACAACAAAAATTTTATCAATTTCATTTGGATTTATATTGGCTTGTTTAAAACACTTATCAATTAAGATAAAAATATTTTCAGATAGTAATTTATTATTTTGAAAATCAATAAATGCCAAAACATTATTATCTTCTATAATTGATACAACAGATTTTGAAGTTGAAGTATCTAAAAAGAGACTTCTCATAAAACAGCCTCACATAAATCTTCATATTCTTTACCAAAAGGTTTTAAAACTAATACTCTTTTATTTTCGTCAACAATTTTAAACTTAATTTCAAGTCTTTCTTTTGGCAAAATATCTTTAATAGTTTCTGCCCACTCAATTACTACAACTCCGCCTTTTGTGAAATACTCTTCTATTCCAATACCATCTGTATTTCCATCTAGTCTATATACATCCATATGATATAGTGGTAATTCACCTTCATACTCTTTAATTATCGTAAAAGTTGGCGAAGTAATTGTTTCTTGTATTCCAAGTGCATTAGCAATACCTTTAGTAAAGACAGTTTTCCCACTTCCTAGTTCACCATCTAAACAGATAATCATATTTGGAAATTTTTCAGATTCAAAATTTTGTGCCAATTCTATTGTATCAAATTCACTTTTTGTCGTAATTTTATATTCCATATAAAGCCGAGTTGACAAACTCGACATTCACCTCTCTTTATATCCGTCTCATATATTATAGCAAAAAAAAAAGCATATACACAATACTTTTAAAACAAAATAAAAAAAAATTGGCAACTTCCTATTTTCGCTTACACTATCGTCGGCGTAAAAGTGCTTAACTGCTGTGTTCGAGATGGGAACAGGTGTATCCACTTTGCTATCGTTACCAATTTAATATATAGAGAAATAATTCTCTGAAAACATGATAATGTGTTACTCAATCTTAAAAAACAATATATGATTAAATCTTCGTTCTATTAGTACTAGTCAGCTCAACATGTCGCCATGCTTCCACCTCTAGCCTATCAACCAGTTAGTCTTACTGGAAACTTATTTCATAAAGAAGGGAAAACTCATCTTGAAGTTGGCTTCCCGCTTAGATGCTTTCAGCGGTTATCCATTCCATACATAGCTACTCTGCACTGCCACTGGCGTGACAACAGATACACCAGAGGTATGTCCGTTCCGGTCCTCTCGTACTAGGAACAGCTCTCCTCAATTTTCCTACGCCCACGACGGATAGGGACCGAACTGTCTCACGACG
>JAFUCZ010000030.1 GCA_017459425.1 Bacilli bacterium | reverse complement strand
TTTCTAAAATTTGCTCATTTTTCATAAAAAAATATCTCACTTTCTATAAATTAGTCTTTAACTAATAAAGTGAAATATTGTCTTTAGCCCTTATTTTATCGGCATTTATTTATTTTTATATTTGGGTATCACTTATTCAACATCACCCAAGGTGTCTTAACCATTCTAGGACCATTTTCATCTTCGTACCCTTTAGATCCTGGAACAATATATCCAACACAATCAACTAATCTAATATTAGAAGTAAAATCATCTATTTGAATTTTAGCAGCATTACTTGGAACAAATTTCGGCTCTGTAGTCATAATAGTTTTACCTTGAGCACTTTGTGGTATTTCATCCATTGCGCGTTTTTTTTCATATTCATCCTCAATATTTGGAACAACTAAGTTTTCAATTACTTTTTTTATAAATGTTGATTTACCAGTTCTAACAGCTCCAACTACACCTAAATAAATATCTCCACCAGTTCTTTCAGCAATACTTTTAATTATTTCTGATTTTTCCATTTAATCCCTACTTTCCATTAATTCAATTAAATATATGAATGAATGTAAATAAATATGAAAAAAACGTTAAAAATAACGTTTATATTAATTTATCTATATCCTTAGGAACCTTATCATTAACAACCGCATCAATAATTTTTTGTTTTTTTTCTTCACTTACTTCTTTGCCAGTTAAACTCCCAAGTTCCCCAATAATTTCACGTAAAGTATCTTCATTTTTTAAATCATTTTCTTGTAATTTTTTAGCAAGTTCTAATATAGTTTCTTTACCTACATTTGTTTTTTTCTCAACTCTATTAAAAAAACTATCTGAAAACATATATTACCTCCTACATTAATATATGTTAGAAGTTATTTATTGTTCTATTTCACCTTTATTTTTAAAATTTAATACAATAGGAGTTCCATCAAAATCAAATGATTCTCTAATTTTATTTTCCAAATACCTTTTATATGAAAAATGTAATAAACCTTTATTATTAACTTGTATATTAAATGTTGGAGGATTAGTAGCAGCTTGAGTAGAATAATATATTTTCATTCGTTTACCTTTATAAGATGGAGGCAAATTAAGTCTATAAGCTTCCATTATGACATCATTTAAAACACTTGTTTTAATTTCTTTTTTACTGTTTTCAAAACATTTTAATATTTCTGGCATAAGAGTATGTATTCTAGCCTTAGTAAGAGATGATAAAAATACTGGTTTAACATATGGCATAAATTGAAATTCATATTTAATAAGTTCTTTCCATTTTTTCATGGATGCTTCCTTATCCTCTACTAAATCCCATTTATTTACAACTAATACTACAGCTTTACCAGCATCTATTGCATAACCAGCAATATGTTTATCGTGTTCTATTATTCCACTACTTGCATCAATTACAATAACACACACATCGCTTCTATCTATTGCACGTAATGTCCTAATTAAACTATATTTTTCAATGCTTTCAAATATTTTACCTTTTTTCCTCATACCAGCTGTATCAATAACAACATAGTCTTTTTCATGATATCTAAAAGGTGTATCAATCGCATCCCTAGTTGTTCCAGCCACATTAGAAGCAACTACCCTTTCCTCATTCAATAATGCATTTACTAATGTACTTTTTCCTACATTTGGTCTTCCAATTATTGAAAACTTTACTACATCTTCTGAATAATCATTTTTTGTTACACTAAAATCTTTAGTCACATCTGACAATAACTCATATATACCTATATTTTGTTCACCAGATATGTTAGCATATTTATCAAATCCAAGTTCATAAAAATCAAATTCATGTTCTAGAAATTGCTTACTGTCACATTTATTAATTGCTACAATTATATCTTTTTTTGATTTTTTTAAAATATCCCTTACTACTAAATCATTTGTTGTAATTCCTTCTTTACCATCAACTACAAAAATAACCTTATCTGCTTCTTTTATAGCAATTGATGCTTGAACTTTTATTTCTTCATTAAATGAGGATTTTTCTAAATCAATTCCTCCAGTATCAATTAATATAAATTCTTTATCATTAAAAGTACAATTACTATAAATTCTATCACGAGTAACTCCTGGTGTATCTTCTATTATAGAAATTTTTTTACCAACCATTTTATTAAATAATGTACTTTTTCCTACATTTGGTCTTCCAACAAGTGCTACAACTTTTTTCATGAACTCACCTCAATACAGTAAATTATATACTAAAAACACTAAAAAATCAAATTGTTACTAACTCTGATTTATATATTATATCTTCAGTATCAGAATATACAATATTAGAGTGTTCTACAATATTTGATATTTGAATATTACTTATATCTTTTTCTATTTGTAAATAAAACTTATTCTTATATGTATATATTTTAAAATTATCTAAATTGTCCAAAAAATAAGGATCTTCTATCTCATATAAAAAATTTGAATCAATAACACTTATCCTCATATCAACTTGATTAGTAAATGAATCATAATATTCAAATTCTTCTTTTTCAAGCTCTATTACACTTCCATAATATTTATCCAAATATACATTTATAATATAATATCCACTAAAATTTATATTATAATTTTTCTTTAAATTCAAAAACAAAAATCTAAAGTAATCTTCTAACTCATCTTTATCTTTAAAATTAATATCCGAAACATAATTTTTATTTAAAAATATTATAATTTGAGTATCACTGACTATATTAAATTTCACATTACCACCTAAAATATTGTATGAAAAAAGAACTTTTTGGTATCAAAGAGTTCTTTCAATTTTTTCATATATTTGATCTCTACCTTCTTTAGTAATATTTGAAAATACTATAAAATCATCTCCTACTACTAAATCAAGTTCATTTAATATCAAATTCCTTTGTTTTTGATGTCCTGTTATACCTATTTTATCACTCTTAGTTGCAACAATAGTAACAGGAATATTATAATACTTCAAAAAATTATACATCATAATATCATCTTTTGAAGGCTTATGTCTAAAATCAATTAACATAAATACCTGTTTTAAAGGTCCTCTATTAGTTAAATAATCTTCCATCATTAAACCAAATTTCTTTTGTTGTTTTTTACTTAGTGTTGCGAATCCATAACCAGGAGCATCCACTAAATAAAAAGCATCATTTACATTATAAAAGTTAATCGTTTGTGTTTTACCAGGTTTAGAAGAGGTTCTAGCATAGTTTTTTCTATTAATTAAAGAATTTATAAAACTACTTTTTCCAACATTTGACCTACCTACAAGTAAAAACTCAGGTAACTCATCAGTTGGGTATTGACTACGTCTAACCGCACTAATACACATATTGACACTATTAATTTTCATTATAACCACCAATCTTTAAATAAGACTTCACCAATTATAACATCTTTAAATATTTTTGTCAAAATTACCATTTGTAAATATATTAATATAACCTTTATTAGTATTTGCAACTATATTTAAATCTTTAGTTCCAATCATAAAATCAACATGAGTGTTTGAATGATTTATACCAAGACTTTTTAATTCATCCCTACTCTTATTTAAACCATCACGTATACACTCTGGAAACCCATCTCCAAGCGCTAAATGGCAAGAAGCATTTTCATCAATTAAAGTCGTTCCAAATACTAAACGAGTATTTGAAATTGGAGAATCATATTCTACAAGAGCTGTTTCACCTAAAAAACATGAATTAGAATCACTCTCAATTATACCTTTTAATACATCAAGTCCAACTTTTGCATCATACTCAACTACTCTACCATCTTTAAACCTAATATAAAAATCATCTATTAATGCACCATTGTGAACTAAAGGTTTTGAATTATAAACAATACCGTTTGTCTTCATATATGAAGGACTTGTAAATATTTCATAACTTGGCATATTACAAATTACCTTTGAATCACTAGTAGCAGCACTACACCAAATTGAACCTTCTGGATATTCAACAGTTAAATCTGTTCCAATAGAATTTGTATAACGAAGTGATTTTATTTCTAAACTATTCATTTTATCAGCTAGTTTTCTAGACTTATCTAAAAAATTATTCCATGCTTCTATTGGATTATCTTCATCTAACATACACATTTTTGCTATCGCATGTGCTAATTTATTATATGAATGAACATCATTTGGAAAAATACTATCTGCCCAAACTTTATTTGGCAAAGCCGCTATGCACCAAGGAATTATTTCTTTTGCTTGTTTTTCTTTATATAAAGGTTTTGTTTTTCTCTTTATAAAATTCGCACGTGCCAATTTGTTTGAATCAATATCATCCATTACACCTGGAAACTCAGTTTCTAAAAGTAAAAAACTTGCATCTTTACTAGCATATGTATCCCAAATACTATTATTAAAATAATCATGATTTTCAATTTCATCTAAATCAATTTTACTTAATATTTCATGTTCTTTATTTATGTCTTCTTCATCTAAATATATATCATTAATTCCCATTTTTTTAGCAAATTCAACCACTTTATTTACAAATTCAATATTCACTAAATCATAATTTATAAATAGTGATTTACTTTTATCAAAATTAAGACACCTTTTTAAAAGCAATTCAATATATTTATCTTCTATATTATTCATAACTCACTCTCCTATATTTATTATATCTATTTTAAATCAAATTATTTATATCTAACGAAATAACATCACTTGTTACACATCTACAACTATCTTTATAAATACAAGCACTGCTTTCAAATAAAAGTAATAATTTATTACCATCTACTACTATTTGTTCTAACATTGGAGGAAGTTTATATCTTATTTTAGTTATAATATAATTTTTTCTTTTTAAATCAAATCTATATATAAGCAATTTACTATTTCGTTTTCTTCCAAAAGATTTACTTAACAATAAATAATTAACGCTATCTTTATTATAAAAAGTTAATCCCTGTATTTTGTTTGGAACTTTGAAACTATAATTATATTTTATTTTGTTTTTTCCAATTTCAAAAACATTTACTTTTCCCCTTTTTATCTTATTAAAACTACCAACAAATAATTTATTATCATTTACAGTTAAAAATGAGCATACTTTATTTTCAGTTTTTATTTTTTTTCTACTATCTAAATTACCTTTTATAAATTCAAAAAAATTATATGAACTAACTTTACCATTTACATCACATATAAATAATAAATTAGTTTTTTTATCATATCCTATACCACCAACATGAGATTTATTTTTTAAAACTACCTCTTTTGTTCTAATACCATTTTTATATATTATTATACATGACTTGCTATTGTCAGTTTTATAACATGATATAAGCACGTAGTTTTTTACTTTACATATACCTTGTGGTACTTCTACAGCATTTAAATCAAGTGGAAACATAATATCATTTAAATTAATTTTTACCTTTTTACTAAACATAATATCACTAAAAAAAGTTTAGCATATTTATTTTTTTTATTCAAGAAAAAAACATCAAAACTATTTTGATATTTCATCTACTTTTTATTATTCTTTGATAAATAGGTTCTTTTAAAGATACTCTTTTATTTAAATACTTTTTACATTTATTTAATTTATCTATATCAAATCCAACATATTCACTTAATACTTTTCTATACATTTTTAAAAATAAAATTATATTTTCTTTATTTTTATACATTTCTTTTAATTCATTATTATCATTTACTAATTCATCAAAATAACCATCTACTAAAAACCAAAAAAGTTCTATATTAAATGCATGATAGTTAAAATTTTTTAATTTTTGAGTATCAATATCTACATAATTAAATTCATCAAAATCAGTCACATATAATTTTCTTCCTAAAAGAATATTGTATGGAATATCATACAATCTAATTGATTTTTCTGAAATATTATCAACATCATTTAATGAACTACTTACTAATTTTTCAAAATTATTCAAATTGACATTCAAAGGATTTATTTTATATAAATTTGTTGCATTCACATATTTAGATATATATCCAACAACATCATCATTTACCATAACTACATCATTTGCAAATAAAAATGTTTTATTATTAATGTTACTAAATTTTAATATATCCTCTTTTTTATTATAACAAATACTATCCTCAATATAAGAAAGAAATATTTTATACACAGTATTGTTTTTTACATTAAGATAACATTCACCTTGACTTCCACTTCCAATAAAAGTCAAATTATATTTTAAAAAATCCATCAATTTTTCTTTACTATCAAAAAACATACTATCACCAAAACCTAAATTATAATACCATTATATAAATAAAAACACAAGAAAAAAACTTGATACAACAAGTTTATTTTCTCTTTTTTAATATCAAAATAAGTGCACTTCCTACAACAATTACAGAAATTTCAATTATATATATATAATTATAATTTTTTTGAGTAGTTTCAGATTCTTCATTAGTACTAATCAAATTTTGCTCAGTTTTTTCTTGATAAGTACCGGTATTACCATTAGTTTCTTTACCATTTACATATAATTTATACCCATTTAAATAAATATTTGAATTATCACTTACTTCATTTTCAAGTGAATCAATATATGAATCTTTTGTTAAAGAAATAACCGAATCACTAGATAAAGTTAATTTAATATTTTTAGCTTGATTATCAAAATCAATAGAACCAATAAATACACTACCATTTGTTAAATTCATATTAAGTGTTGAGATACTATCAACAATAATATTACCATTTACTTTTTGATTAGTTAAATTAAGTGTAACATCTCCACCATTAGATCCACTATTACCCCATTTACCTGTTTGAATCCTTAAAAAATCACCATCATTATTTACAATAGTATTATTTTCTAAATTAATAGTTGCTGTAGTATTAGTTACAAATATTGTATCGCCTTTATTTGTAGTAATATTTGAATTAGTAGCTGTAAAAACCGCTTCACCTTCATCTGCATCTCCACTCATAGATTGATATAAAAATATATTTTTATAAGTTTCAGAATTTCCATTTAAAGTATTATTTGTATCAGTTAAACTTACATTATTAAGTGTTACACTATTTTTACCTTCTACTACAACACCTTCTGATGAAGTTGAAGTAAGCGTTGCATTATTTACAACAATATTAGCAGTTGAATATATGCTAGGAGATCCAACTCCACTAGTTTCATAATTACCACCAGTTACAGTTAAATTTCCGCCACCTCTATCACTTCTAATAGCAGCAGACGAATTACCGGTTGTTTTTACTTTTAAATTAGTAGCATTTAAAGTACCTCCACCTGTAACCATAACACCACCTGAATTATTACCAGTAGTATTTATGGTAACATCGCTTATATTAATAATACCTGTATCATATGAAAATACTCCATTAGCATGACTGCCATTTGTTGTAACAGTACCACCCTTTATATTTAAAGTTGCTCCATTATATACAAAAATACCAGCATTAGTTCCATAAAAATCTGAATTTTCATCTGATTCATCACCTGATTTAGTAACAGTACAACTATTAATAGTACTAGTTCCACTAGATACAAGTAGTGCATTTTCTCCGCCTGTAGTACTAGAATATGTTTTATTAGATTCTTCAGTATTACTACTTAATTCAGTATTTCCTTTATATGAAACTGAAGATGAACTTTTACCACCTGGTATATTACCTCCCATGCCCCCACTTGGTGGTGCAGGTGGTTCTGCTAAAACTAAACTAGGTACAATTGTAAAAATTATTAATGAAATAATTAATTTATTCCTTTTCATATTCCCTCCTTATTTTTTTTATTATATCATGACAATATCAAAAATAATGTGAAATTTTGTTGAAAATTTTTATATTACTTATTATTTAACAATTAAACTATTACCTGTCATTTCATCAGGTTTTTTTACATTTAACAAATCTAAAATAGTTGGTGCAATATCTGCTAGTTTTCCATTATTTAAATTTAAACCTTCTTTAGTTACTATCAACCTAACTAAATTAGTAGTATGAGCTGTCATTGGTTTATTATCTTTTGTTAACATTTCTTCACAATTACCATGATCTGCAGTTATCAACATAATACCATTAACTTCTTTAATTTTCTTATATATTTTACCCAAATTATTATCAATAACTTCAACTGCTTTAACACAAGCATCAATTACTCCAGTGTGTCCTACCATATCGCCATTAGCAAAATTTAATATAATAACATCAAATTTACCAATTTCTGGAATTAACTTTTCAGTTATTAAATCAGCACTCATTTCTGGCTTTAAATCATATGTAGCGACTTTAGGACTAGGTATCAATATTTTCTTTTCATGATTATAGTCAATTTCTTTACCACCATCGAAAAAGAAAGTAACATGAGCATATTTTTCTGTTTCAGCAATTCTAAGTTGTGACAAATTATAATCATTTAAAACTTTGCCTAAAATATTATTTAAATCTAAATCATCAAAAATATGTGGACATTTCACAGACCCTACCACAGGCATCATAGTAACGACACTTAAATTATTTAATCTTTTAACGTCCATATCATTAAAATCTTTATTAGTTAATGCTGTAAAAAGTTCTCTAAATCTATCTTTTCTAAAATTAAAACCAATTACACCATCATTATCATTAACACTTATATTTTCAAATCGTGCTGGTAATAAAAATTCATCAGTAATATTATTTTTATAGTTATCACTAATATACTGTTCAATATTATTATATATTTGCCCTATTCCATTAACAATAACATCATAAGCTTTTTTTAATCTGTCATAATTATTATCTCTATCCATCGCATAATATCTACCTGATATACTAGCTATTTTACCAAACCCAATTTCATCTAATTTCTTTTGTACTTGTTTTATATATGAATAAGAACTCGTTGGCGAAACATCTCTACCATCAGTAAATACATGTAAGTAAACATTTTTAAGTTGTTGTTTTTTACACATATCAAGTATAGCCATTAAGTGATTAATATGCGAATGAACTCCACCATCACTAAGAAGTCCCATTATATGTAAATTTGATTTGTTTTCTTTAACATGATTTATTACTTTTAATAATTCGGGTTTTTGATAAAATGATTCATCTTCAATACTTCTATTAATTAATTCAAGTGGTTGATATACTACACGTCCAGCGCCCATATTTAAATGACCTACTTCACTATTTCCCATAACACCTTTAGGAAGTCCAACTGCCTCACCACTAGCTTCAATTGTACAATTAGGATATTTATTTAACAAATAATTAAAATTAGGCTTGTCAGCCATTTCAAAAGCATTCCCTTTATCTTCTTTTCTTATTCCACAACCATCCATAATACATAATAAAATTGTTTTTTTCATATGACCTCCAATATTACTATATTATCATTTTAACACATTTTATGAAAATTAAAAACAGCAATTAGCTGTTTTATACTATTCAAAAATATACATATTTTTAAAAAACTAGATTAATCTAGTTAAATACATAATGGTGATCCGTACGAGATTCGAACTCGTGAATGTTGCCTTGAGAGAACTCTAACATTTTTATAAAAGTATTTAAAATCCTTTAAAAATAAGGGTTATTTTTTTGTCCAAAAGTGCATTTTTTTGGGTTTTTTTGAATTTTTCGCCAACTTTTCCGCCAACTTTATTAAAAATTAGTTGTCCAAAATTATTTAATAGAAAAAAAGCTATTTTACCATGAAAAAAAAGATAAATTATATAAACTTATCTTATTTCAAATTCTGAATATAAATATATAATTTTTGATTCATCAATTGGTTTATCATCAACTTTAGATACCTTTTTTACTAATCTGTATATACCAGTTTTTAATTCACCATAGCCATAAGACCAATTAATATTAATTTCTTGTTCATCACCTGGCTTAATTACATAAGCTATAGAATTCCAAGATAATGGTTCATCTAATTGTATTTCGTTCCAATTATCATTATGCTTATATTCTATATAATAATCTGAACCATAATCATATTCTTTATTAGAATTATTTTTTAAAATGAATGTTGCACCCATTGAAGTTAATGTTTCTTCTTTAAGTGATAAAGAAATCTCTTTTTCTTCATTAATATCTATAGTCTTTATAAAGTTCAAAAGTTCTTTTGACTCATTAATATCTAATCCATAATTTATAATTGCAATATTATCGTTTTGTTCATAAAAAGATATATCTTGCCATACTTCATTATCATTATAATATCCAATAGTAGCTTTATTACCATTATTCAATTTAATTTGTTCATCTGTTCTACCTGTTCCACAAACACCAAATGATTGACGATATAAATATAAAACAGCATATTTATCTTTATTAGACTTATAGATTTTTAAGGCAAATTTATAAAAATCATTTTCTTCATTTTTCTCTAGTTCTTCATAATTCCAATCATTTGGAATATCAAGTTTAAACATTGTATTATCTATTGATTTTTCATATTTTTTTATAGTTTGTATAATTTCATTTTTACTATCATTTGATTTATGCTTTGATAGATAATTACAAAATACTATTCCTACAATAACTAATAAACCAATAATAGAATATATTAATACTTTCTTTTTCATAGCCATCCTACTTTCTTAAAATATTATATTTTAAACTTATCCATAATTTTATAATTTTTTTTATATAGTAGTTTATATAATAATAATCCAAGTATAACTCCTGAAGTATTTAAAATCAAATCATCCACATCTGTTCCCCTTGCCAATAGTAATTGACTTATTTCTATAAAAAATGATATGCAAGCTCCAATTACTATTACCTTTCTATTAGAGACATTCCATAACAATGGAATAACAAATCCAAATGGAATAAATAAAATTATATTACCTAAAAAATTAATTAAAAAATATTCAATATAACCATTTATAAATACTTCTCTATATGTTTCAAATAATACTCTAAAAGGAATTAAATTTGTTTTATGTACGCCATTTTTTACAATGCCAAAACCATTAACTCCAAATTCAAATTTTGGAATTATAGTTTGTGAAAACAATCCAACTATAAATAGTACAAAAATAAATAATGTTAATTCATGATATAGATTTATTTTCTTATTATGTTTTTTAATAATAATGCCTCTTACAATTAAATAAATTGGTATTGCTAATATCATATAAGGAAGCATATTTATTATATATCCAATAATAGTTCTCATATATTTCACCACCTAAACCTTTAATTATTGCATATCTGAATCATTATCAGTAGTATCAATTGCTAAAGATTTTATATATTCTTCTTCAATTTCATCTTTTGGTTTTATATAACATTCTTGTTCGTGAGAAATTGAACTAAACCAAAATTCATCATTTCTATAAAAGCATAGATCCTCTAAAGTATCGGGAAAAGCCCAACAATATATATTATCAAAATCTTGTAAAAGTAATTTTTTTGTTTCATCACATTTTTTAAACTTATATATTGTAATATATACTTCATTTTCATCATTCCATAAACCTTTTTTTTCTTCAATAGAATATATTAAATTTTTAGTTTTCTCTATAAATTTAGAAATAATTTTATTGTATTTATAATTTCTTATTGTATAAAAAAGCCAATTTGAATTATCTATTGTTTCTTTAAACTCACCATTTTGTATTAATACAAGAACATCCTTTATTTTTTTTATATTCTTTTCAGAGTAATTAATACCATTACGAGATTTGAATTTGTTGTAATACTTTAGATTGCTTTCAAAAATATGAAGTTGTTGTAGCAGTTTTATCTTATAGATTGTTATATTTTCTTTATATAGTTTATCTAATTTACGACTCAATTCGTCTATATTATCATTTAGAATTTCATCATTCGTGATTTTTTTATCATCCAAAATATATCTAATTATATTTTCTGTTGAAATATAATATTGATCATTATATTTCGTCAATGAAAAATAATCGCTGTTTTTGAAACAATATTCAATAAGTTCATTATATTTATCTGGTCTAAACTTATTTACTATAAATTTTTCATTATTTAATGTATTATCTATTGCTTTTTCAATGAAATCATTATCTAAAGACTTAAAGAATGGTCCAATATAATATGGTACTTCGTTTCCTTCTATTTTATTTTGCATAATTTGTTTTGCAATATCTTCATCTGGTAAAGTTTCATGAGTAAAAATAAAAGTCCATCTGAAATTCTTATCAACTACAAAGCAGTCATTATATGTTGAATTCATATATCTCATTCTTAATAATTCTTCATATGTAAGATTTTTTCTTTCTTCAACTATTCCACTATACATTGAAATAACATATACATCATTTTGATTTCTTTTTTCAAATTCTTTTACAGCATCATATCCCTCAGTACAAGGAATTATACCATATGTAAAAGCATGCCAAATGTAATCGTTAAAATATATTCTCTTTTTATCCCCTTCTGTTAGGTCATTAAAAAAAGTTTGTATATATTTATTTTTTAGAACTTTAAAATTGATTTCTTCATTTTCTGATTTCTCATTCATTTTTCTTCTCTCCTATTTAAATAATATAAATAATCATTATATGTATAATTACTGATATCTTGTTCTTCATAATCGTCGCAATAATAATCACAATATACTTTATTATCTTGATTTATTTTATCTTCATTAAATAATTCTGCCAATTGATTTTTATTACTTACATTTCTCTTTTTTGTACAATACAATTCTCTTGGTTCATTTCCAAAAGGACACATATTACCATACCTGCATGTCATACAGCATAATAGTTTTACATCTTTAGGAAGTTTCCTTTGTAAATCTGTAAAAGCATCTTCCCATAACCATTCTGAACCAACACCAATATATTCCACATTATTATATATCAACGATATTTCAATAATTTCTTTTCCTTCTGTTTTATTTATACTTATATTTACGGGTACTCTGATTATATTAGTTTTATTTAATAAATTCATATATGTATTAATCTCTTTCATATTTTACCTCTTAATTATTAACCTTATATATGTAAACCAAAAGTATCTAATTGAACAAATATATATGCTGATAAAACAAGCGAAATTGGATTCAAGGATACTAAAGATGTTAGCATTAATATGAAATAATACTTTTGCAATTCACTTGCAGTATTTAAACTTCTTAATTTAAATAATATTATTATAGTAAATATAACTTGAGTTATATTAAAACCAGCAGATATTATGCCCATCGTTCCTATTTCATTGCTTATTAAAGGAACAATAGATGTTATTAGTATTATTAATAGCATCATTATAGAATTATCTTTATCTGATTTAACTTTTTCTTTTTTAAACAAAAATGGTATTATTAATGATATAAATATCACAATCAAAATATATATAAGTTTATCATAAAAAAACAATCTTGATGTATTAAGTGCAATTGTTTTATCAACCACACCCTTTGAATTATTTATGTATGACATAATACTATTTATTAATAGATATGATGTATATGTAGTAGAACCTATAACAAAAATATGAAATATAGGATTACTTATAATTTTTTTGTTTAATCTAAATATATTTGCAATAGGATTTAATAACATCAATAAAAATAGTAAGACAATAGAACCATTAAAATAAAATCCTTCAGTAATAGTTATAAAACTATATAATAGAACTATCGCAATAATACAACTTATAGTTGATATAAAATTTAATAATTTTGACATAATCAAATCTCTCACTTTCAATACATTATTTTATTTTTTTAACATCCACTTTCCCATCATAGTCATCATAGTAAAAGTACCAGTTATCTTTTATTTTTTGTCTAATAAATATGTTATTACCACTAATTTCTTTATTTTTTATCAATCCATCATGATTATTTTTAGAATATATTAACCCATAGTATTGTCCACCTAACATTCCTTGTGCATCAATATCAAATTTAACATATTCTTCTTTACTCTCATAATTTAAGCGGTCATCATAATAATATCCAACATATCTTGCATTTTCCAATGGATTTTCAATAGAAGATTTATTTTCGTATAATTCTTCAGCTATTTTTTTAAGTTGTTCTTCATTCTTATTTAAATATTTTATTGTTATTTTTTTTGCTTTATCATAGTCAAATTTATTAAATTCTTTATTATAGAAACTATTAAGAGTTATTTTTAATAATAAAAGTCCAACAATCATTATTAAAAAAATTATAAAAAAACTAATCACTATTTTCTTCTTCATACTACACCTTCTATATTATTTATTTTTTATTCCAATAACTTCTTCACCGTCAAATGTATAAATTAATTTTAATTTATTTCTTTTTTTATCATATTTGTATAGTTCATATGGATCCCATAGATTAACATTTAATAAAACACCAGCATAATATTCATCATTATGCTTTATTATTGTAATTCCATGTATCCAACTATTTTTCTTATTTACTAATTTTATTATATTTTTAATATTTTCATCTGGTTCAATATTTATTTCTTTGTTATCTTTAATAGTGCAATCATCAGTATAATATTCACGAGCAGAATATTGTTCTAATGGTATTTCTTTATAGCACTCATAATCTGCTTTAAATATTTCTATTTCATCACTATCAAATTCATTTACTTTCCTTTTATATTTCCAATTATTTACTTCATAATAATGTAGTTCCTTTGTTATTCGACCTGATGTTATTACAAATGTAGAGTTATTAAAATCAAATCTACGAATAAAAAGCAAAGCAACTAATAGTAGTATAAATGCCAATATAATTATTAAAATTGTTCTTTTTTTCATATTACACCTCTTACCTATAATGTTATATTAAATATTCTTTTTATTTCATTCTTATCATCTACAATACTCCAAGTAGCATCAATAATTATATCGCTTATGTTATTCCAATCTCTTTTTAGGCAAATATTATCTTGTAATGTAGAATTATATAATTCATCTAATGAATGACAAATTATTTCTCCTCTATGTTCTTTATCACAACATTTTTGAAAAGAAACATCATTTGGATATTTTATAATCATATATGTATCCATAGTATTATTAAAACAAACTTCAAACTCATGTTCTCCTGAAATACTATTATATAATTTTTTAAAACTTTCAAAATAAATCATTACTAACATCACTCTCACATTATTACAATTTTATTATACAATAATATTTATAAAATTCATATACATATGTAATAATTCTTAGTGCAAACAAAAAATGGATCTACAATAATAATCATAAATCCATTTTATAAATAATCTAATAAAAATTGAGTTGCTATTACAATAAAATATATAACTTTCCCATTTTAACAAAATATTTCTATCTAATAGTCTATCATATCACATAAATGACTATAATCGAATTTTAAATCGTCGTTATTTTTTTCAGCAATAATGTATCCAACACATTGATCCTGTTCTGACGTTAATGGAACCACACCAAAATACACAGTGTCTTTTCCGTTTGTTATAGGTTTTAACAAATCTTTCATTTCTACTTTTGCAACACCATTATCATCAAACTTAAATAAAGAGGGATTAACATTATATATTTGTATCATAGATCTATCAAAATAAGAAAAATCATTTTCTAATTTTTTGTTAATTTGGTAATCATTATACAATTTAATACCCAACCAACTTAATACAATAAACAGAAATATGGCAAGTAAATCATAGAAAAAATACTTATGTAAATGTAATTTAATATTATTCACGATTACCACCCCCAACTATAACATTAAAACTTATATGTGTTCGTACAGAGGTAAATAATCCATCTTTTCTAGTAGAATATACATGTATATAATATCTTCCTTTTTCGTTTACAATATCACTTATATTGCTAATATAATCCCCTTCATATAATACATTGTTTTTTCTTTTTATCACAAGTTTTAATTTAGAATCTTCAACTAACAAATATTTTAAACCATCTGTTTTTACCCAGCCATAATTATCACCTTTTCGATAACCATTTTTATAATATACTTCATATTCATTTACTTCTAATTTTATAGGTTTAGTTAAATCAATTTCATTTATTTGATTTTCCGTTGTATTATATCCACCACTTCCGGAATTAATAAGAAATCCATTAGTATATTTTTCTGAATAATAACAATTCATAACATTATCATTAAGTTTAACATCAAATAAATTTTTATCATAGCTACTATATAAAGCAGTAAAAAAAGCAATAGATAATATAAATTCAATAATTAAAACTACAAATAATATTTTAAAAGGTTTAACTATTTCATTCAAATCTCCGTTCATACGTATCAAACTCACTCTCGCAATTATTACAATTTTATTATACAATAATATTTATAAAATTCATATAGATAAGTGATAATTCTAATACAAACAAAAAAATGAATCTGTAATAATCACAAATTCATTTTATAAACAATCGTATTATCTATTCATTTTCCTTATTTCTTCATTGCATTCAGCCCAGTCATAATTTATATTATGAGTAATTCCAACATAGTTATCTTGCTGTATTAATTTTTTTACCGTTTGTGGTCTAATATCAACATCAGCAATATTTTTAATTTCTACAATCTTAAATTTATCCCATCCATCATCTAAACTTTTTATTTGATCAAAAGAATCTATTTCTCCATAAAACACAAATTCAATCATATGAAATTTAGTGTCTTTAACAATATTTTCTTCAATCGATATTAATTTATAATCTAAAGTTATTCCTAATTCTTCTTGCATTTCTCTAGATATTGCTTCAGCTGAATTTTCTAAAATTTCTAATCTTCCTCCAGGTAACAGAAAAGCCTCATGGTCTTCTACTGCTCTCATATTTGTCAAAAGAACATGTTCATGACATTTATCTTTAACTATACAAGAACTCCTTACATTAAATTTAAAATCATCTTTTTCAAACTTTATATCCATTAAAAACCCTCCCTTTATATTAAAACTCAATTTCTTTTATCGAATTATTTAAAATATCACATTCAAAAAATGCTCCATTATTAATTTTAGTATCACGATATTTTTCATCATATATTTTTTTATCAAAATTATCTCTATTACTTATATAATACATTATTGTTCTTAATGCCCCTCCATGAGTAACAATTATTATATTCTTATCATAATCCAACTCATCAAAAAAACTTTTAATCCTGTTATATACATTTATTATAGGTTCTGCATTCAATTTTTCAGGATTATTATTAAAAATATCCCAAACATCTTGAGTTAATGTAGGTCTAGGAATACCTTCTAAATCACCATAATTAATTTCTCTTAATCTATTATCTAAAATAATCTCCAATCCAAAATTCTCATTTATTATTTCTGTTGTTTCTTTTGCGCGTAATAAATCAGATGAATAAATTCTATCTATTTTGTAATTGCTAATAATCTTTGAAACTAACTTTGCTTGTTCTTTTCCATTTTGATTTAATGAAATATCAGTATGTCCTTGTGTCTTTTTTTCTAAGTTCCAATCAGTCTGTCCATGTCTTATCAAATAAATCATAACAACCTCCTAATAATATGCTACTATTATACCACAATTATGTCTATTTTGTTATTGATAATGAACGTTATTTTCAAAGAAAAAAAGAATCCAAAGATTCTTATAAAAACTATTTTTTTAATTTCTTTTTTATATTTTTTTCAATTTCCTTTGGAGATTCAGTTTCAAGTTTTAATCTGATTAAATCATTCTCTATTTTATAATCAACAGATAAAGAATTTTTTACATATTTTTCCATTGTTTTGGCATGTTTTATTGAAAGCACAATTTCATTTTCAGTTGATTCAACTTTATCAATATAATCATATAACAACACAGCAATTTTACCAATATTTTTATTTTTCTTTTTAATAGTGTCACTATATATAAAACCTATTCTTGCTCCATCATCAACATCAAATTTAACTTTAGCAGAGTATTTGGTTTTAACTGTTTCTCCGTTTTTATTTAAACAATATAAATAACTAAATACTGTATATTCAGATGGTTCTAAATCCATAACATATAGTTCATCAGCTAATATTTGATTCAAAATGTCATATTTAATAGCTAAAGTATAGTTTATTGAATATCTATAATCTTCACTCATGTCTATTATATTATTATGTAAATCAACTGTTAGTGGTTCTTGACCATTATTTTCATTCTCATATTTATCCCTTGCCAATTTAACCAACTTTTTATAATCATCAGCAATATTTTTTAACTCATTTTCAATCTGTTTCTTTGTCATATTTTTATAAAGTTTTGATATTTCTTTTTTTATTAGATTTCTTTCATTTTTCTTTTCTTCTATTTCTTCAAAACTTTTTTGTTCATCTTTTCCATTAGATGCTCCTAACGAATATATAACACCAAAGAAAAATAATAAACCTATAACACAAATTAACATTTCCATACACACATCCCCTAACTACTAAAAGTATAACACTAAGCAAAATTACTATTATAAAAATTATTTTGACAAATATGATTTAATATAATTATTAATTAACAGTATATGACCATTTAAAATACTTTTATTAATATTATTAGATAAATCAATTTCTTGTAAAATTAGAAGTCTGAAAATCAAGATAAATTTATAAATGTAAACAGCATTTTCCATTGCATTAAAACATTCATCTATAGAAACAACATGAGAAATTTTATTTCTAGAATTTACGCATTTTCCTATTAACTTGCCATATTTTATAAACGGTTTTTGTCCTTTTTTCTCTTCTTTAAACACAAAATAAGAATCAAATTTAAACATATTCTTTAATTTTTTTCCATAATTTATTTTATACATTCGTTCAATAGATTTAACTATTCTTTCATTAATATTAATATCAGAACCATATTTTTCATTTATTACAGAAAAATCCATATCCTTAATTTTATTTATAATATCAATATTCATTTCTACACAATAATCTTCAGTTTGATTTTCAAATATCGATAATTGATCATATATTCCATCTAATATTTGTAATATATTAACAATATCAATTTCAATATATGAATTTTTTCTCATAGTAGCAATAAAATACATATTAATTTGTAATTCCACTTTTTTAGAAAATAATTTATATTTAATGAAAGCATTTTTAAATGTATTATTGTCTATATTACAAACAAAGCACTCATCTCTATGCGTATACTTATCAGCACTAATATATTTATCTGCTAATTCTTCATTAAGAATAATCTTATTATCATCTAAAAAATATGTTATTGCTTTTATTTTCGGAAAATAACCAAATATAAAATTTAATAATTCTAAATATATAATAAAATATCCAAAAAGTTCATCATATGTTTTTACAGAAGTAGAAGAAATAATAATTGTACAATTATCATCATTCACATCATGTTTGATTCTAATATCATCAACAATAAAATCTATATTTTCAGAAAAAATTCTATTAATTAATGATTTTGATATTTCAAATTCAGCACTCAACTTATTACACAAAAAATTTCTAGAATCAACATCATTTTCAACAAAACTATAATAATACAAGTGAATATATTGCCTATCCTTTTTCCTTAAAATGTAGCAACAATCAAATAATGTCCATATCTCATCAGTATCAGTTCTAATTTTAATCTTATCTAAATGTACAAATTCTCTGTATGCTGTAAGCAAATCTAATGCACCATGTAATTCATCAGTTAAATAAAGTTTAATTCCATCATCATCATCATAAAATTGTTCAACAGGTATTTCTTTTTTATCATTTAGTATTATTGATTTTACTTTTATTTTTTTAAGCATATAACCCTCCATAAAATATCATTTAATATTATAGTGGATATAAATTTCTTATTATTTTAACAATTTCTTTTCTACTTACAAGTTCATTAGTTTTTGCTTTTAAATCAGTAAATTCAATTCCAATTGATTTAGAAATCAATTCTGCTGTTTTATCATTTAAAGCAACTATACTGCTATAACCATTAATAATATCCATACAATTAACAGACATATATTCAACATTTTTTTCCTTGCTTACAGTATCTAATATATTCCTTATATCACATTCATATTTATTCAAAAATTCTTCTACATTAGCAACTTCTAGCTGTCCCATAGACCATGAAATAGACATAAATTGGTCTTTAAATTCGACTTCCATTTCTTCTCTTAGGTTATCTCCAATTTCAGATTTCTTTACAAAAATTTCGGTTGTAATTTCATCAGTTATTTCAGGTACTAAATCTTTTAACCAATTAGCCATATCAATATCTCTTTGGTTTGTTAGTTTTATTTTTAGATTCATTGTGTTAGATATAACACCATAATATAGTAATATTGCAGATTCTCTTGAAATATCAAAATTATTCTTCTTAAATCTTTCAGCAACAATAGTAGAAGCAGCTCCTATAGGATCAATTTGTGCTTTTACACCACATTCATCTATCCATTTTTCTCTATTATGATGATCAATTACTTCTACAATATTATCTTTAATAATACTCTTTGGTATTTCTTCTAGATAATTTGTATCAACTAAAATAATTTCATCATCAGCAAGTATTTTATCGGTTGGATTTAATGTTATATTAAACTTATCTAATATTATTCCGACTTCTTTTTTATATGTTCCCTCAAAATAATAATAAGCATCTTCTCCATTTTTTCGTAAATATTCACAGTAAGAATACATTAATGCTATACCATCCATATCAGGATTAATATAACTAGTTATAACTTTTCTCATACATAACCTCCAAAAAGCAAAAACAACTATGAAAAGATTATACCATATATTTTAACTTATTATAACAAGTAGAATATAAATTAATTTATAAAAATAGCACTAGACGAATCCAGTGCTTATATTATCATATTTTTTTATATTAAATCGAACAAATCGATTCATTTCTAAATGGTGACCTGTATGGGTTTCGAACCCATGAATCCAAGATTGAGAATCTTGTGTGTTAAACCCCTTCACCAACAGGCCATTTAAGTAATGCCTTTCATCAAAGGACATTACCATTCTATCATAAAATTTATATTTAAACAACATGTTTTGTTAAAAATATTTAGATTTTTTCAATTTCAATTGCAGATTGAATTTCTAATTCATTAGATTGTTCGATAAAAAAAGAAGATCCATATTGTTGTTCTAATTCATCTAACCAATCAAATACATTATTTATATTAATACCATTATCGCTTATATCTGCTAATTTAGGATATTTGTTATATATAATATCTCTACATTTATCCATTTTTTCAGTAATAGATAAATTACTACTAGGAACAACATAATCTAATATATCCATTATTGCTGTTTTAGAAGCATATTTTCTTCCAGTACATACAGATAAAACTTCTTTTAAACCAAAACTTTTACCATCTTGTATTTTTTCAAATACCGAAACAGCATTTTTAATTTTATTCTTATTAGAATGACTATAATGAAAAGTTGTAGTTGTTTGAGAATGTCCCATTAATTCTTGTACTTCATTAAGTCCTAATCCAGAATTTTCATTTATTTGCAATGTACAGTAACTATGTCTTAATCCATGTAGAGTAACATTTTTTAAATTATTCTTTTTAACAAAATCTTTCCAATGATTAGCAGGATACTCTGGTCGCATCAAATCACCATTACGACTTAAAAATAAATTTTCCTTTTCCTCATAATTAGGATTTTTTAATTTTAATCCCTCAATCTTTCTGCTTCTCCAATCAAGATAATCTCTTATTATTTGAATACAAAAATCAGGAATAGGAACATCTCTTATACTATCAGAAGTTTTAGGTTTCTTTTCAATTATTGTATGATTTAATTCATCTCTAACAATATCTCTATTAACAGATAATTCTTTATTTTCAAAGTTTATATCATCAAGATGAAGTGCTACTAATTCTCCTCTTCTAAAACCAGTACAAATAATAATTGCATAAAGGCATTGATCCTCGATAGGTTCTTTCTTTATTAAATTAATAACCTCAGTAAAATCTTCTAATGTAAATATTACTTTTTTAACCTTATCAATAGATGGAGCTGGAACTCTTAAAATAGGATTATCTCTAATAAATCCCCATGCAATAGCACGATTAAATACATTTCTTAATACTCTATAAACACAATTTGCTGTAGTAGATGATATTTTTTCATTAGTTTGTACTCTTGCTTTTCCACCTACATATTTATTACTATCAGAAACCTTATTAAGTAATTTAGTTAGAAGTAAAGCATCTATCTGTTTTAACTTATACTTGCCCAAAAATGGCAATACATGATGGTTTAATTTAGAAACAACACTTGCTTTAGTAGTAGGACTTTTAGTAGCATAATGTTCCTTTAAAAATATTTTAATAAAATCTTCAAATTTAATAGCACCTTTATCCCCAGTTAAAACCTCACCTAATTTTAATTCTGCTAATTTAACATCTCTTAGATGACGAGCATTTGCAATCGTACCAGTAATAACTTTAGAAAAATAAAAAAATGCCGGTTCACCTTTAGTACCTCTCTTAATTAAAATCTTAAACTTATTTCTATCAGATTGATATATGTATTTATCAACCTTTTTCCATTTTGCAATCTTTTTCTTTTTTTCTTTTTTTACAGTTTCAATAGGAACACTTTCAACTTCTGATTTTTGTAAATCAGCAGACTTCAGCTTGACAGCATCTTCATATTCATTAAGCAATTTATCTCTTATCTTTATTACTTCTTCTATAGGTAATTTACAGTTTTGTGAAACATTTAATTTAATACCTGTTTTCTTATCAGCCTTTTGAATTTTTATTCTATAATTTGTTTCACCTACTTTATAAATATAAGTATCAACTTTTTCGTACATATTTAATACCTACTTTTGTTGTTTTTTTATCCATAATTCAATATCATCTTTTTTAAAATATTTCTTGCTACCTATTTTAAAATAAGGAAGATTATCCTCTAATATTGCTTTATTTAAACTATATCTAGTAAAGAAACTATATTTGGATATTACTTGATCAATAGAATAAACTTGTTCATCATTATCATTATTACTATGCTTATTCATAACACATAAAACTAGTTCTTCCAATGTCATATTTTTAATTTGCTCATATTTATCATTATCAATCACAATATAAATTCTCCATTCAATTCTAATTCATGTTTTCTGTTATCGACAACATACAAAAACAAATTATCAAAACATATTTCTTCTGTCGTATCACATGCTGTAATTAATGAAAGAATAGCCTCTGCCTCTGAATTAAACTTATTCATCATTTTGATTCCTTTATAATTAGAAAAAGTAATATAATTCCTTCCATATTTAGCATAGATAAGTGGATAATAATGTTTTGCCATATATTTATCAAAAATAGGTTTTCTTTTTGTACTAATATCCTCATTTTTATAAATGATAGGAAAAATACCACGAGCATATCTTTTTATTAAAGTTGGTCTAATATGAATAAATTCACATTTATCTTTAAAGTTTTCTACTATTTCACAACCTAAGAAATTACCATACCTTTTTGGAACAATTCTTGACTTACCATGTTTAGAACAAATTAGATACCATGCGTCGTTCTCATTATTATCAAAAATACCATATATTCTTTTTAAATTATCATTTTCAGTAAGCTCTTTTAAAGAAGAATAATCTATTTCATTTAATTCACTATTACCATAATAATAATTAATCATGCATTCAATTTCATGTTTATTTATCATTTTACAACCTCCATTTCATTAATAATTTCTTTATAATATCTATTCATAGTATTCAAATGATTAATAGATTGTCTAAATACCTGAATATTAATATCTTCAAAATTATTATCCTTCATAAATTTTCTCCAATCCCTTAATAAAATACTATCATGTATATGTTTCAATTCTTTAGTTACAAATAAATATTTATTATCATTACCTTCAAGATTATTTGCCTTAATAGATAATACTCGTCTATCAAAAGATTTCTTTATTGAATTTCTTATTCTAATAGGAATTTCAGAATCATTTATCATTTGCTGTGCCTCATCTAATGTATAATTTTGTACTTCAATAGATCTATATCCTAGTGATACTAAATAAAATCTTACTTTTTCATCACAATCAGGTAAATTATCAATCTTCTCTATAATATTTTTAATCTCATTTTCCGTTAAAAATCTATAAATATCATTTTCATCTTTAATAAAAATCCCTCCTTCTAATAAAAGCTTGTAGCATACTGTTTTCCAAGAACAACAATTTGTTTTTCAGTACCGTTTTTACAAGTTAATAATGTTATTATTTTTTCATCATTTGGTCTAATAATATCCATAGTACCAGTCTTATCTATTTCATATATTTTATATATCCTATAAAAATACTTTATACCCTGATAATAAACATATATATCATCATTTATATTTACATATCCAAGATTTTTAAAATAAGAATAATAAGCATTTCCAGAATGAGCATATAAAATAAAATTGCCATTAGTATTAGGATAATTACTTGAATTATCAATACAAATGGCATAATTAATTGATTTAAAATCTTTTGTAGATTCAACTAACCCTCGTTTTAAATTAATAGAAGGTATTTCAAGTATTGCTTTATAATCAAGTACAACTTGTTTCTCTTCTTTTTTAGGTTCTTCTACTTTTACTGATTCATCTTCAATTGTAGGTTGTTCAAAATCAGTTATTTTGGTTTCTTCTAAATATTCTTCAATACTTTCAATATTTTGCTTTTCATTTATATATCTATATGAAATATAGAAACTTAATGATGCTATACCAAGAATAATTAAAAACATTCCTATTTTTCGCATATTTTGTCACTCTCTCTTATATTTATAATTGTTTCCTTTTTAGGAATATTAAGAATAATTTCAACTGTAGTATTTTCATCTAATTCATTAATTATTTTTCTTTTTTCATTACCATTTAATAATTTATCAACTTTTAATTGAAATACATTATTATTAATCATACTATGAAATGAAATTTGTTTAGAAAAAGACATTTTATTAAGTAATAATTGCCCCATTTTTAATACATTGTTATTGCTATAAACATTCTTCCTAGATTTACTTGTAACAATTTGATCAAAATTATCATTTATCTTTTCAAATTCAGATTCATTTTTACTTTTAAATTCGTCTTCTTCATTTTTTCGCATTAAGTCAACTGTATAATAATTATCAGTTAGTTTTTTTAATAAATTTTCTTTTCTACGAATAGGCTTTAAATCTTTATACATAGGAAATAAATCACTATATAAATATGTATCTCTAAAAATAGGATTAGATACAGTAGGAAAAATAATTGTTTTATATTTCAAATTAATTATTTCGTTTGCTGTTAGTAATTCTCTACCCAATAAAGATACAGTTTGATTAGCACCAATCTTAAATGGATCTGTACTAGCACTAATAGAATTTGTTTCTATTGTTGCTTTTCCTAGTTTATTACTTATTGCTAATGCGCAATCATAACTATTTGTTTTAAGATATGTTAGACTACAGTTATCTTGTATTATAGATGAAGTTTCTTTTCCATAAACCTGCTCTAATTGGGAAAAGCTTTGAATAAAGAATTGAAATTGCATACCTCTACTACGAGCTACTGATACAATTGCCTCTATAGAATCTAAAGGTGGACAGTTAGCAAACTCATCAAGTATCCATTCAATTTTTACTGGCAGAGTTCCTTTATTTTCAGGCATATTAGCAAACTTTACTAAATCTTTATATAATATACCAATAATAATTGTAACAAGTTGAAAATACGACCTATCCTCATCTGGTACTATAATAAAAAGTGCTGTAGGTTTCCTACCTAATTGAGTAAATTCAAATTCACTTACACTTGTTATATTTTCTACATTTAAATCATCAAATATATTTGTTTTAGAACCAAATACAGCAGTAACAGACTTATATGTATTTTCAGCAGATGATAAAATTGATGTTAAATAATCTTTTGATAAACAGCCATATTTTCTATCATTGATATTCTTTTGTAGATATGTTTGATTAGCCTTTATTAATGATGAATTTTGAAATTTTTTCACACTTGCTATATTAATTTGTCCTTCCTTAATTTTTCCATCTCTAAAGTCCTCTAAAAATATTCCTACAATTCCAATAAACAAATTCTTGCTACTAGTAATCCAAAATGGATCTTTAGTTTCTTTTTCTGCAAATATTAAATCTGCTAATGATATTGTTAATCTATTTGCCTCAGCCTCATGTATTGACGCTTGATTAAGGCATTTCTTAATCCTATCTCTTATTTGATTATAAGATAGTGAATCCAAAAATCTTCTTAATGGCTTATCTCCTCTTTCTTGTTTTAATAATGAACTTCTAAAGAAATTACTTGAATTAATTCTTTTATTAATATTAATTCTATTTTCATCAATAAAATTCATTATATGACTTTCAAGTTTAATTATCTTATAGTTTTCGTTATTATAATCCTTATCATCTAAATATTTATCAAAATCAATTTTGGTCCTTTTAAATAAATACGCAATATAGAAAATCGCATTACTATAATTTCTGCAATGATTTTTCCATTCATCTATTATTGGTTGCATAATGTTTATTTTTACAGATTGTCTAGGGTTTCTAAAATCAATAGTTATAACATCATAACCATTATCTTTGAATACTTTACTAGTTGCTCTAAAAATTTCACCTTTTGGATCTGTAACAATAACCGATTTTTTTTCTTTAGCTGTAGCAAACATTAAACATTCAGGTATAACAACAGTTACTGATTTACCACTACCAGTAGAACCAACCAATAAATGATGAGGACTTTTATTATCAAAATAAACTGATTGAAATTCCTTATTCTTTTTAACAAACCATACAGGAAATCCAGCATTATTTATATTATGTAAATCTTCCTTATCAAAAGTCTTTGAAATTTCCTTAAAATCTGCAAATTTACTGCTACCATGCTCATTTTTATTACTAATCTTATGTTTATTTATTTTAGGTTCTATATATATAATAAATACTATAAAAGCAAGTAAAAAAACCAATAATATGTAAAAATAAAAAGGAGTTTCCAATGTTACATTATTCATAACACTAGATCCTCCATTGTATTATCTTTAACTTTATCAAATTTCTCCATTCGTATATTATATTCGTTAATTGTTTTATCACTTAAATTTTTTATTTTAATATAAGCCTTTTTATAATCATAAGTTCTTTTATTTTCATTTCTTATAAAAGGAGAATATGTAAAACCTTTTCTTGTTATATTTATTATATTACCTACATTTGAATCCAAATAATATTTACCAGAATGTTTTTCTTCAACAAAATTATTAAATATATCATAATATGGTTTTAATTTAGATAGTGTATCAACACTACAAGAATTATTCCATAATTCATATGTACTAATATTATTATCATAACAGTATTCCAAAAATTTTTCATAAGCATATCTCCAATTAGTATTACTACAAGAATCTAATTTATAAGAGCCACCTATTATCCCATGAAAAAATGATAATTGTTTTTCTACAAAATCATCACACTTAGGCATATATTCCCATTTAGAAAAACTTTTAGGATATATATTATTGGATGCTGTTGTCAAAAATAATTTCTTGTTTTTCTTATCTAATTTTAAACTCCTTACTATTTCATAACTCAAAATATCACTCCTCTCTTTACAAACAAAAAAAACAAACCAATTAAGGTCTGTATCATTTATATCATTATCTAATTGTATAGCTTGCCTAAAAATTCAGTAAAACTATTTGCTACTATTTCTATTTCATCAAGTTCGTGATTATATAAAACAATATTATTATTGTTTCTATCAAAGCATAGTAAATCACCAAATTCTAATTCTGCAAAAGGAACAATTTTATCCTTGAATTGAGAATCAAAGCTTTGAAATTTAATTATATAGTTTCTTTCATTTTCATCAAACGAATACAAATATCTCAATACTTTTTCTTCATTATTTGATGTCTTAAATAAGTTTTTTTCGAATCTTAGTGGCTTTGAATTTTTAATATAACTAGCATAATCTTGTGGGAATGAATAATTTATTTTTTCTTCTACGTTTTTTATTAAATTTAACATATTATCAACTCTTCCTATTTTAATCACTTTTCTTATCTAATATTTTTTCTTTCAACTTGTTCTTCGACAGACGGTTCTTCAACATCAAATAAATCAAATCCATTTTCAAATAATTCTTTATTTCTTCTCAATACTTCTTCTTGTAAAGTTGGTGATATATCAAAATGACCTCTTTCAACTTTTGAAGAAGATTTTTGATGAATGATTGTATCTTCATCTTGGGTAGGATTTTGTAAACCAAAATTACTTTTCGTGTGAACAAATTTAAAATATTTATCCATTTGTTTTTGTGCTGCGTCTCTTCCTTGCATTAATCTCATTAATCTTTGATTATATTCAACTTCCGAATATTTATCTTTAATTGCCATAAGACTTTCAATTGAACTAGCAAATTCAGCTCTCTTTTTTAAAACTTCATCATAAAGTTCTTGTGGTGTTTTTGCTTGTTGAGATTGTTGTAATGCTAATCGCTTATCACTATTGATTATAGAATCATATAATTTTTCAATTTTTTGAACTTCCAATACATAATTTGGATCATCCTTATCTAGACTACTAATTAATCTTTTTTTATCATCAAGCAATTGTTTAAAAGTTTTTTTAGTTCTATCTGAGTTGTATTCATATCGTAATATTGTTTCTAAAGAAACATCAGGTAATGCAGGAATAATATGCTCTAATTGACTATTTAAAAATTCCTCTAAACTAACTTTTTTACCTTCGACATCTATAACTAAACTATTAGATGGTTTAACTTTCATACTTTTTCTACTAGAAATCATCTTCATTAAGGAAGTTCTTTGCAATTGCGATATATTATTAAACGAAAAATAACTATTCAAATATTGTAATGCCCTATCATACATATATGAATGAGCATCATTTTCTTGCGACCAGTTATCATGATTATTATTATATATATCTTGACTAATTGAAGTTAAAACAAATTTTTCTTTAAGCCATAACAATGCATCATAATCTGTAGTATTTTTTTTAAGCATTTGACTTATTTGATATGCGTGTCGCATTTCATGGCACAGTGTTGCAATTAATGTATACAATGCCTCTAAACCATTATCACTAGCAACATTTTCTTTATTTTTATTTACCAAAAAATTATTAATTATATTTTCATAATCTAGTGTTATAGTTATTTCATCTCTTTTTTCTTTTTCGTTGTAATTAACTGTGCAATCTCCTTCACAATCACCCTTGCTATCAAAACCATGACCATATATAATTGGATAATTAATTCCCAGACTTTTTTTCTCTGATTTTATAATAGCAATAATTAATTGAATTAACTGTTCATCAGACATAGTTTTATAATTGTTTAATAGATTTTCAATTTCCTTATTTTCTGGCATATACTACCTCCAACAAATTGTTTACCTATATATAATTATACATTATTTTTTATTTTTTTACTATGAAAATTGAAAAATTTACCTTTCTAGTATTGCTTTTGCTTCCTTGTTATTATCATCAATAAATAATTCTCTAAATTGTTCCTCTGCTGTTCTATGATTATATTCCAATCTTTTAATTGAATTACTTACATTATCTTTTGAAGTATATATATTGTTAAAATGATTTTTTAATATTTTGATCCTTGTTTTTCTTATAACAACAACATTGGACATGTCTTTATTCAATTCTTTTCTAAAATTATCAAGAGCAATCTCATTTAATAAATCATTAAAAGTTATTTCATCATTTTTTATTTTATCAGACATATTTCTAGTTTTATATAAAGCATGATTAACAATAGCATTCAAAACATAGTTATCATTCTTTTCAAGTTTAGCTTTAATAAGTTTATTATCTAGTGCTGATTCATAACCAATATTAGATATATTATTATCGGCATCAATTTTTTCAAATATTTTATTTATCTCATCTATACTATTAAGAATATTTTTCTTTTGTCCTTTTAAAATATCTTCTTTAAATAATTCCTTCCTAATTTCTTTAGTTAAATTTCTAATTTCATTTCCTATTTCATTTTTAGGTAGTGAATTATATTTAATATATTTTTTATCGGTTGTCCTAACTTTATTTACCAGGTAACCTAATCGTAATATTTTTTCTTCAAAATCAATATTCTTATATTTAAGTAATATAAAATTTTTTTCTTTAGGGTTAAAATATTTTCTAAACTCATCTAATTCATTATTAAATTTTATAAGCGCAGGAGTATATAATTTTTCTCTTTCAATGTCTAGAACAATTTGTCTTTTGAAAAAATTATTTTCTTTCTCAGTAAATTCTAACTTATTTCTATATGTTAGTTTATTATTATAAGATAAATAACTTTTTCTTTTTTCAAGACAACAAATATGAAAATGATAATTATCTTGATCACAATGAAGACTAACTACCCAATCTAAATTTTTTTCAGGATTAACAAACCCACACTTCTTAAAAAATAATGGTAGTATTTTAGTTGTCACATCAGATTGTAATTTATCTAGAGATATATTTTCATCTATATAATCATTATTAAATGAAACAATCATTTGATGCACATTAGAATTTTTTAAATACTTTCTCCAAGTAGTTTTCATTTTTTCAGTATCTTCATCAGTAGCATATTTACCATTAGACATCATCATCATTTCTTCTCTCTTCATTTTATTTTCTCTCATGACATCTTCATTTTTTTTAGCACCAACAAAATAATCAAACATAGATATTTTTGCCTTCTGTTCATTCCTGCTATATTTAAAAAATCCATTATCACCACAAATATATTTTTCTAATTCCATTTGATACTCATCTTTATTCTTACATTGTTTGTATCTTGCTTTACCATTTTTATCAGTACCATAATATATTTTATATCTATTATCTTTATGATTAACAGCAAAATTATGATTAGATCTAAATATTATTTTAGGACTTGCCATAATTATTTACCACTTAATTTTTTTAATATTAAATTATTTTGTTTAATAATTTGTATAAGATAATCTTCAATAATTTTATCTTCACTATTTCTTATTAATCCTAATTCAATCAAAGATTCCATCGCATCATTTTTAGATTTTATCATTTTTTCTTTCCTATAAACTTCAACCTTATCAAACAGTTCATCACTAAGTCTTATTGATGTTCTTAATTTTTTCATTCATTAATCCATAAAAACATAAACATTTTTTCTAAGGTCGTTATGGAATTCTTTTAACATTTCGTCTTCTTTCCTATCATTATTGATAGGAAATTCATGATTAGCAAATAACTGTTCTATTAGATTATTATTTAAACTTGAAAGCTTTAATAGTCGTTCTAATTTTCTATCTATGTCATTATTAGAACAAAAAGAATCTGTATTTTTTAAATAGAAATCTATAATGTTATTAATGATTTTATTTTTTGATTTAATATTATTTTTTCTCATATATACATCTAACAATCTATTAGTATTTTCATCTATTCTAAGTGGAAATTCTTTCATAATACCTCAAATTATACGATATTTTTTAAAACAGGATAAGATACTTGCACCACTTTTTTAATTAAAGCCTTATTTTACAAAGGTAAATCGGTATTTAAAATGGTGCAAAAACACTTTTCGCACTTGCGAAAATAATATCATTCAATATATTTCATGATATTAAAGTACCTGTAAACCCTTTATTTTTAAAGAAAAGTCGTAATATCACTCATGATATATGTATTAATTATTTCCTTTTTTTAACTCAAGTTCTGGTTCTTTCATAATAGATTGATTTTCGATGTCTTCATACTTCTTTTCTATACTAATTAATTCCTCTTTATATTCTTGATGAGCCATTTCTATTTCCCTAACAACTAAATCTAATTTATATTTTTTAGTAAGTTGTTTTGTTAAATCTGTTGTTTTAAATTTAGTATCATCATCAATTTCAAAAACAATTGAATTAAAACTATTATACTCTTCACTATAATATAATGTAATATTTTTTGCATTTGGTTTATATTCCATATCCTCAAATTTTATATAATTTATATCATCCGTTTTTAAATATTCAATAGAAAAATTCACACCTCTATTAAATTTTATATCACCAATTTTTTTATTATATTTTTCTTTTGCTTTATCTTTTTCAGATATTTTTTTATTAGTTAATTCATTTTTTGTTTTACTATAACTCATAATCACCCTCATCTTTCTGATTTGTTTTTTCTATGAAAATTTTTAACTGAGTATCAAAAAAATCTAAGTTTCTTTTTAATAATTCCTTATCTTCAAGTAATGCTTCATTTAAATCCTTTGATCTTTTAAAATTAGAAATAAGAGTAATTGGAAAACTATTTATCCCTAATTCAATAAATTTCTCTTCAGCTTTTTTCTGATAACTAAGTCCAGCACTATCGTTGTCGAATGCTAAAACAAAATTACAATTTAAATTCTTTTCTTCACAAAGTTCAAATAATCTTTTAATATTTGATAAACTATTTAGACTTATCGTTTTAATATTCTTATCAATAGCTAGAAGAGATAATGAATCAATAATCCCTTCTGTTACATATATTAAGTCATTAGAATCTACATCATCTAGTATCTTCTCGTTCCATAAATAACTTTTACCTTTTGATTTTATTTTTGAATCATCTTTTGTACCACGGGCAAAAAAACAATTATCATTGATAGGAAAAACTATTTTATCATTCTTAGGATCATATCCAATATTGTATTCTTCTTGTAAGTCCATATCTATTCCTCTAGATTGTAAATAATCAGATTCAAATCTATGATTGAAACAAAATATATAATAACTATTATAATCTACAATGACATAATCTTTTTCTGGATAATTAAACTGTGGTTTCTTTTTACCAAATAATTCTGCTACTTTAACAACTTGGTCATGAAAATTATCTATTCCATAATCTAATCTTATTAAATCAAATATATCATATCTAACATTACAAGAAAAACATTTACAAATTTTATATTTATCAGAATAGTGCATACTAGGATTTTTATCTTCATGTTCAGGATTTAAACATCTAAAAAAATTTCTTGAATTTATTGAATGATAAGTTAATAAATAATCTGGTAAATAACTTTTTAAATCAGTAATATAACCTTTACTTATTTCCATTTCTTCTATTTAACCTTATTCTCGAATAATGCTCCGTAACATATTTTATAAATCCATTAAAGTCACTATCCAATATAAAATCATCCAATTCATCCAAATCAACTATCTCACATAATCTATTAGCATATCTAATATCGCCATTAAAAAAGAGAACTGAAATCATATAAGCATATTGATATTCAGTTCCATAACCCTCTGTTTTACATAAAAATTCAAATAATAATTTTATATAATCAATTTTATTAACTGTTAGATTCATAACTCAATATCTTCCTCCTTATCTTCTTGCTTTGATTTATTTTTAGATAATAAATCCCATTCCTTGCATATTTCTTCACACCAATCAAGCCATTTTTCAAAATCATTTAATGATTGCCTAATTGTAAATATAGATCTATATTGTTTGCTCTCTCTATATAATTCTATTTCCTCGTCAATGTCAAAATATTCGATATAGTCTTTAAATTGTTCTAATAATGTTTTATCACTATCTTTATTTAGATAGATAAGCATATCAACTCCACCATCAGTCCATTGTTCTAGTTCATAACCATTTTCGTCTTCATATATACCAAAATATTCTTCAAGTAATTTATATTCTTTTTTTATTTAATTTCATAATTCAATATCTTGTGATTGATAAGAATAATCTTCTTCGTTATTAATACCATTCCGATTTATAAAATTATTTTTTATATCGTAATCTTTTATATAACGATAATAATTGATTAACATTACAAAGTCACCTTCATCAATCAATTCTCTTTCTTCTAAATTACCATTTTCGTCTAGTGTTTCTATTCCAATGCCTTCTCTATTTTTATCAGATTCAGTCTGTACAATTCTCATTGTTCGTCCGTTGTTTATTCTTATATCTATATTATTCACATAATCACCTACAATTCCATATCAGATTCAAGTTGCATAACTTCATACTCATCATATTTATCTTTTAAATTTTTTTCTAATGATTCAAAAGTATATGGGGCAGTTCTTTCAATACTTTTATTACCAATTTCATTATGTCTTATTAAACAATCAAATATAGCAATACTATTATCATCTTCTACATTATTATTACAAATGGAATAATATTTAATATAGTAATATTTTGAATCTGAATTATTAAACTTGTCCTTCATCTGTGATATAGAAGATTTTATTTTTATATAACTTTCCATACTTCCTACATTTCTAAATCTTCTTGTTTAGATAGAGTAAGTAATGTTTGTACATTTTCAATTACATCTTCTATCTTGTCCCAAGCACATACCTTTAATTCAGTATCATTTACCACCAAATTATACTTACCATCAGATAAATCATCTGTTTTAATAGTATTTATTTTATAATTTAATTTATCTAATACTTCTTTATAGAACTCAGAAAAACTAATCATATTATAATCAATATCTGAGCCAAAAGCCTCAAATGGTATTTTATTATTATATTTAATTTCATATTCTTCAGAAATTTCTAATATTGGATTAACTATATCTTCATAAAATTTAATAGTATCAGGTATTGATATATATTCTCCTAAATCTATTTTTATAAAATTCTCATATCCTTCTTTTGTTTTAATACTTATTTTATTACAACTATCACTAACATTATCCATACCTATATTTTGTTCCTGCAAATCAATTAAGATAGAAGCATATCTCTCATGTTCTGCTCCTTCACTCATATAATAACAAGTACGATAGAAATTAGATGCTTCTTTCTTAGTATTAAATACATCTAAGGTGTCATAACAAACAGTATAAACTTTATTACATTTCATACGATTCCTCCATTCCGAAATAATCATCATATAAATTCCATAATTTTTTCGATATATCATTTTCTTTCATATCAAGTCTAAACCAATCAACATACTCTATTTCATTTTCCCAAGTTGTTTCATCAACCTTAACACCATATTCTACGAATGCCTTACCATCACGATAATGTAATTCAACACATTTATCATTCTTTACAACTCGAGCTACTGTAAAAGAACCTTTTTCATTTAAATCTTTCAAATCGGTTACAGTATCATAATAAGGTTCTTCAACATATTCATGATTAACAGTTCTATCATCTATAAAGCGAGTTTCTAAATCACCATATCCAATAATTTTGTATTCTCCTTCGTCAAGACATACAACTTCTTCTAATTTATATTTCTTGATTTCTTCTTCTAATATTTTTATGTCTTCTATAGAATAATCATCAATATAATAATCTTCCCAATCTTCTTCTGTAATGTGACACATAGTGGCATCTGATTGGCATACATCATCATAAATACTTTGTAGTAATTTGGAACAATTTGATATTTTAGGTAATTCTGAGTAATAATCAAATGAAGAACTTATTAATACAGCAAAAGCATTTTTAAGCTCTGTATCCGATAAAGAATTTTTAATATTGCCTGTAAGATTTCTAATAGTGTTTTCATCATGGCTAGCAATAATTGTCCCTAAATCATTATTTCCTTTTTTAATTTCTGCAAGTGCTCTAAAATCATCATAATCACTTTTCCAAGTACTTAAAACATTAACACTAATTAATTTCATTTCACTATAAAACCATTTTTCAAAATCAATCCAATTATCAGCATTATATATAATCCTATCTAATGTTAATTCTGGATGATGATTATTAATATATGTTTCAATACTATCCCATTTTTCTTTGCCTATATGTTTTTTAATTTTTTCATATTCTTGTAATATACTCAAAAAAATTCCTCCTTTATAATTCTAAATTATCTTTTTCTAATTCTTTATCAAATAATTCATAGTCTTTTTCATTAACACAATATATATCCATACAATAGTAACCATCTAAATCCTCATAAGGATCACCTGCACCAATTACTTTAATATTCATCATATCTTCTGATAAATCTTGTGAATATTGACCATATTCACTAATACACTTATCAGAATTTTTCCATCCAATATTAAAAGACCATTCTGAATCTGATTTCTTTAACAAATATGAATTATTAAAACCTAAATTTAGAAATTCCTTTAATGTTAAATCACCAGATGATACCATATCTTTACAATAATCCAATTTATTAAAAAATGATTTTTCAGCATTCTTATAATCAAGTTGATATTCAAATAACAATTTATCCATAAATACACTACCTCCTATAAGTTGATTTCATCTTTTGCTAAAATTTTTAGCATTTCTTCTTCCATATATGAAAATGGATTAAAATCTTTATGAATTAACCCATCTGCATAGTAATAATTCAAAGGAAAGAAATCATATCCTGAATCTTTTGTTTCTTTATACTCATTAGTATGTAAATCATATGACATGTACTCTTTTCCATCTGGAGATACTAAATGTCCTGAACCATCATTATATTTATGCCAAAACCAACCTTTTCCTAATTTTTCTGAAGGTACAATAGTTATATCTTCCTCAATATCATCAGGATAGTTTATATTTATTAAATCAATAGCTTCTTCTAAAGAATTATCAATATCATTAAAAAAGAACTGCAGAGACTTTTTATAGCTATCTTTATCAATTGTAGTCTTTTCAAAATCATCAGAGCTTCCTTCTATTATTCCAATTAAATAGGAAGTATATAATGTTTCTACTATATTATTCCAAGACTTGTACTTAGCATCTCTTAACTTCTGATTTTTATCACATAATTCATTATAAGTTAATATATTATTTTTCATTTTCAGCTTTCTCCTTTTCATCTAAGGTTTCAACTGAATTTTTATATATTTCTTCTATTTGATGAATCATTTTTTTGTTATATTCAATTCTTAATTTCATATAAAGAATTTCTATTTCATCAGTTTCTTTTTCTAATTTCTTTTCAAGTTTTATGTTTTCTTTTAATAATCTAGTTAGCAAATCTTTTGTTTCATTACTTCTTTTTTCAAATACAACTAATTTTGTTTGAAAATCCATCATTTCTTTAGCAACTTTACTTAAATCCATAAGATCACACTCCTTCAAAATAAAAAGATATAAAACTTATATCTCATTGCTAAAAATATTTTTAATCTCATTATTATAATCTTCAATAAGTTTATCTATTGTTTCTCTGCCATATTCTTCATATAAATCATATATATTATAATTTTTATATTCTTTCGTACTTTCATCTTCATAATGAATAGTATTATTATAATTATCACAACTATATTTAGTTACTAAAACTAATCTGTGTTTACCCATATAATTTATTTTTATTGCTTCATAATTATGTTTTAATCTGTGATCATGCAAAGTATAAAATCCCATTTCATCACAATAATCATCAATATAATAATCATCAACAAGTTCAATTCCTACTATATCTTTATTAAACACTTGTAACACCTTAACAATATTTTCATTCGTATATTCTAAATCATAAAAAGCTTTTCCTGAATAAGAACGATATTTATCACTATGATTTAACAAAAAATCTTCTGGATTATCAACCCTAAAGCAAAAATCTAAATACACATAATGCTTAAAAGGATATTTTTGTTCATAATTTTTCTTAGCAACTTTTGTACTTAAATAATCTTTACTTGGGCTATTCCCACAAATAAACTCCAAGAACAAATAATCACCATTATCAGCCTCTATTATGCCTCTAACTCTATGATTAGTTCCATTCTTAATATCCATACCCATTTTAATAAATTTAGAAATTATCTTGCCATCTTCTCTAATACTTTTATTCATAAAAGTTTTCTTCAAATTCTCCATTTATTTCCTCCATTTCTTCTTCGGTATAACACATACTAGATATTTTTAAAGCAGAATAAATAAACAATAGCATTACTAGATTTACTATCACTATAATTAATGAAAAAATCCACATTTTACATTCCTCCAATTCTTATAAACTATTTTCATTATTAATCTCATATTCATTTTCTAAATCATTACATAATGGTAATTGTTCTATATTAATACTTATATGATTAGAATTATAATTACCACTTTGATATAAAGAAAAATGAGTGTCAGATTCAGAATAAATCCAACACTCTTCTTGTATATCATCATAGTCAGATTCAATGTCTTCATTTACTAAATTCATCGAATCAAAATCTATACTATTTTTAACTTCAACTATGTATTTTTTTAATAATTCTTTTGCTATTTCTAAATTAGTAGTAGCACAAACTAACTTAGGACACGACTCATCATCCCAAATACAATTATCGTGTATTATATAAACTTTATTTTCCATAATCATTCCTCCCAATTAAATAAATTTATATATGCTAAAGCATCTAAATTAGTACCATTAGCATCTTTCAATCCTAAATGTAAATGAGGACCTGTACTTGTTCCTGTGGTAGATGTTTTAGCAATCTTTTCACCTTTTTTTATATGTGTTCCAACTTTAATAGTATCAGGTGTAGATTTATACTTTAAATGAAAGTAATTAGCACTTAATCCATTATCACAAGCAACTATTATGTAATTACCCGTTTTATTATAGCTTTCATAATAATTTAAATCATTATCTTGTGTATTTATAATAGATGTTACTGTTCCATCACAAATACTATATACATTTGTTCCAACAGGAACAGCAAAATCCCAACCAGAATGTTGATCTACAGTCTTTGTTCCATCACTAGTAAAATCAAGTTCTCTAGATTCAAAAACAATAGATGTTACAGTAAAATCTTGTGATTTTTTCAACGGAAAAGAAAAAGGCAGTTCTAAGAATACATCTGTATAATCATTAGAATCTGCCACACTCTTATCATTAATATAACATAAATCTATTTTATCAATTTCTACACCATCATCATTCCTACCACTTTTAATAGTATATTCAGGTAGTGTATTATCTTTTTTTAAATCTTTACAAATTGTTTTAATAGGAATCATTTGTTTCTTTTCTGAATCAACATTTTTTAGATATGCTTTTTCCCATTTTTCATAACTAAGTTTAGATGTATCAAGTATATTATTAGTTCTTTGCAAATAATATACTATTCTTTCAAGAGTAACATAACCATCTTTCTTTAAATGATTATTTAATAATGCCCTATATCTATCTGCATATATTTGATTATTTATAACAGTAGAATTCTCTCTCATTTCAGAAAGTAATTGTTTTTGATATTCTGAACCCGTAGAATAACCAACAATAGCAATAATAGTGATTAATATAAAACCAATTAATCCTAATATTAGAAACACAATTGACAGTTTAATCAGTAGAATCTTTTTCATAATTTTCCTTATAATTAAACTTATCTTCAGACTCACCCATATAATATGTTTCTAAAGGTGTTGCATATACATTAATTCTAAGTCTTTGCTTATTAGTAATATTAATTAAGAATTGTCCTTGATTACACCTTGTCAAAAATGCTTTTTGTGTTTCAGTTAATTTATTATTAGCATATATTTTCTCAAGTGCTTGTAAATCATCATCTTTAAGCATACCAGTAAATTGATATTGACAGTTATTAAAAATAGCTGTTGCATTTCTAAGTATCTGAGCAGTACCAACTAAGTCTTGTATTGATTGAGTACCAAGTACCATTCCATAACTATATTTTCTTAATTTTCTAGTTAGACTTGCAAAGTATTTTAATAATGTAGGATTTTCTTCATCTATAAAACTATGAAATTCATCTACTACAATTAGTCCTCTTTTTTTATCATCTTTTGTATCATTATTCTTTTTATTAGATACGATCTCATTATTTAAGAATGTTAGTAAATTAATCATTTGAGTATTAATTAATCTTCTACTAGAATTAAACATCAATTCTTGTAAATTAAAAGCAATTAAATCATTAGACAAATCTATTGTTGTATATCCATTAAATAAATTGGCGTCTTGTCCAATAATTAATCTTTTAAGTAATACCTCAATATTAACTAATATTCTTGATTCTTCTTTGTTTGTTACCTTTTTCTTATATTCTATTAGATAATCATATAATTCAGAAAAAATAGGATAATCACGAGAATTAAATCTTTCAAACTGTTCTAGTGTAGTATTTTTAGTTATTCCAAATGTCTTATAGAATTTTTCTACTATATCAAGCAAAACAACAAGTTCTTTTTCTGTAATATTTTGAAATACAGTAGTAAAAAATGTTTCTAGAAAACCAAGATGTTTAGATAATATATTATGTGTATTTTCATCATCTTCGTCATTAGTTTGAACAAACCTAACTTGTAATGGATTAATTAAACTCTTGCTTGATAAATCGATATATTCTCCATTATTTCTTTCAACAAATTTTTGATACTCATTTTCAATATCGAATAAGAATATCTTAGTACCTCTAGCAAATTCATTACATACTAATAATTTCATTAAATAAGACTTACCACAACCAGTAGAACCTACTATACTAATATTATGGCTAGTTCTTTCATTATTTAAATAAAATGGATCAAAGAATGCAGGTAATCCATATCCAGCATCTTCTCCTATTAACCAACCATTTGAATCATTATGATAGATTTCACTAAAAGGAAAACTACTTGCAAATGTTAGAGTTGGTACAAACATAGGATAATCTTTTACATTTCTATTAGATAAATCATAACTTTGCCATAATTCCATTTGTCTTAGCTTAGGAACATCAACTTTAATCTGATATATTTCAGCATTTCTTTTAATTTCCTTAATAGTTTCTTCTCTTTGTTTTTTAGAACCAGTTACAGCCATTACAATTGATACTTCTTTAATCTTTTCATCATTTGCTGATATTTGCTCAATTAATAATTTATAGTTATTCATAAGTGATTGCATTTCAGTAACATCACTTAAATTCTTACTTGTATTATAATCTGCCAAAACTGATTTAAAATTAGCATTTAAAATATTAAGTATTTTGGATGAATCAATACTCTCATTAATTGTCATAGATACATTAATATTAGGGATATTAACGATTCTATCTAAAAATCCACCTTCTAAAAACAATGGATAATTTTTAATAGTAACCATTTGAACAACCTTATCATCAAACTTTAATTGAGATGGTGTTTCTCTTAAATTCATTGGTACTATTAAATCAAATAAATCATAATATATTAATTGATCCAAATTAACATTAGAAAAATACATATTACAAAATATTTTTAATAAATGTTTTTTATTAGTTATGTTAGCAATTTCAAGTTTAGGAGTAGTAGATAGACAAAGTCTTTCAAACTCTTCCTTATATTTTTCTAATTCTTCTTTGTTTTTAGCAATTAAAGAAAAGTAATAAGAACTTGCTGATGTAATGTTTTCTTGTTCAATTACATCAATGAATTCCTTATTGTTAGAAAGTATATCATATCTAGATTTATTATTTCTATACTTTTCAATCAATTTTTGATAATTTTCTTTATTTGCATTTAGATTTATCTTTTCATCAAACTTATATGCCTTAATTGTTATAGGAAGTCTATAAACTCGAGCTAAAGTATGATAAAATAATTCTTGTTCACTTTTATTAGTGAGTGAAAGGTCAATTGGTTGTAGTCTGTAAAATATAGCCAGTTGACCTGTTTTTAATGTTATTAAACCATTATCATCAATGTTTTTAATATTGGTAAATATTTGAGAATTACCAATTTTCTTTTTTAATTTATTCTTTTTGATATAGTTTTGCTTTTTCTTACTTTTAAGTTTTCTAATAAGCTTAAATTCTTTATCTTGAATACTTTTTAATTTATCTTTTGGTGGTAATTTAACTATTTTATACATCTATATTATCACTAGAAAAATATACATATTCCTTAGTATTAAACATATACCTAGAAAATAAAATAACTAATTTATATAATCTATCACATTTACTAAAATTCATTGGTACGAGTGCTAATGCACCAAGTGATAGTATAACAAATCCTATTGTATATGCTTTAAGTAAAAATAAAATAGTAAATATAATACCTACTATTCCACCAATAATAATATCCATCAATTGTAAATTAAATAATCCAAGATTTCTTTTGATTGTTTGCATAGTAATATACATTTATCATGCCTCCTTAAATTTTATCTTTTTCATTTCCATAGTCATATAATTTTGGTTTAAAGTAATTCTTTCTAGGATTACCAATGTTTCTAGCACTTTCAAAAGCCATTCCAACACCATTTCTTATATCATTAATTCCTTTTCTAGCAAGACCTACACCACTTCTAATATAGTCTGGATTATATCTATTTTCACCAAAATTCCATTTAGAACCAACATCATTTACCATAGCCTCTCCACGACTTTCAAGCATTCTACCATAAGCACGAGCAAGACCATTATTACTATTTTGTAGGTCTATACCTCTCATAACATTTGCTATGCCTCTACCAGTTTTATCATTCATCTTACTTGCTAATCTTTCATTCATTTTAGGATTAACACTTGCTAGGCCATGATACATACCTTGAGCAGTTTTTAAAGAACCTTGTCCTAATTCTTTTAAACCTTTTGCAAACTTCATTCCACCTTTAGACATACCTTGAGCTGTCTTCAAAAGACCAAGACCTACAGCTCCAGCAGTAGCAAATCCTCCTGCTAAACCACGCATTGCCATAAGAGTATCTCTTCCACTATTAGCAGATACATTCTCACCAATAAATCTATTAAGTGCTGTAGAACCAGTCATAAGCATCATAGCACAACCTAAATATAGAATAGATTGTGAAACAATTTTAGTAAAATAAGGTAAGCTATTAATAACATTACTATTTTGAATAGCAGGAAACATTATAGAAGTTAAACCTATCAATAACATCAAAGCACCAGATTGTAAGACAAGTGATGCTAATTGTTGCCATAAGGCTGATCTTTGTTCTTTTCTACCAACACTAGTTGCAATTACTAATGGAGATATAACCATCAAAAATGCTAATTCTAATTGTCTTCTGCCAAGCATTAAAACAGCAAATCCAATTGATAATAAAAAGACACAACCTACTAATATTCCAAATAAGAAATTATAATTAAAGGCATAATCCTCTTTATCATTCCATATACCAGGTACATGAATATTACATCTATAAGAAAATGCTCCACTATCAGATACATTTGAAGCAGTAATTACTTCATTCCTAACTAGTTTTTCAAAGTCTTCCATAGTAGATACATCGTCAATAGAAGAATAACCAGTCAATATCTTTTTGAGTTCTTTTACATTATTAGCATCACTTTTATCATCACCATTACCTTGTTTATAACAATTTTCATTTATAGATAAGTATGCTGTTTTCATAGTATCTCCAATAGTAGAATTGTCACCAGTAAAATTATTATATATAGCACCAGAAATACTGATGCCTAAATTAATACTAGTATTCATAATTAAATAGATACTAAATATAAGAAAACCACATTTAACAATTTCCTTAACAGTTTCAAACATAGGTTGTTCTTGAACATCTGCATCCAATATTCTAAAAGATATTTTCCATACAGAGAATAAGAATAATACAACAAATGATAATATAAAAAAGGCATTAAATATTTTTGTAAATGGTGAATTATTCATATCCTTTAATAGTTCAATAAAATTAATACTATTAATCTTATGAGCTACATCATATAATACATCAATTGTACTAAATATAATATTGATAGCTCCAATTCCTAGACCTCTTAATATATCTAGAACACCATACTTTATATCACTACTAATACTTAATACTTGTAGCACTTATATCACCTACTTTACTGTATCAATTATAAAATTAATGATTGATGGTACAAGTATTAAAAGAACAAGTCCAACTACTGTATAAATAATAGTTTTTTTCTTTCTTTGTTTTGTTTCATCATCTCCAATAATAAATTGAATTACAAATATTACTAAAGCAATAAATGAGAGAACTACTCCAAATACTTGAATCTTCGTTCCAAGATTTTTAATGATGTTTCCCAGTGCTTCAATAGTAATATCTCCACCCTCTAATTTATCAAGTGCTGAAACATTAGTATTAATACTAGATAATAATGTAAGAATAAAAGCAGTAGCAAATCCATTCAAATTTAATATTTTATTTTTTATATTATGTAACATAAAACCTCCTCCTATATTTCAATACATTCGTCATTTTTTACAATATAATCATCAATATAATAACCCATGCTATTACCAAAAAGATCATCAACCATTTTAGATGTTTCATAATCATGAGCATCATATAAATCTAATTCTTCACCTTTATAATTTATTTTGTCATTAGTCTTTACTAATTTATCAAAGAAAGGAATCCTATCCTTTTCAACATCTAAAAAATAATAACCAGATCTTAAAGCAATTTTCTTATTATCATAAGGATAATCAACATAATCCTTAATGAATTTACAATTAGCAGAATACAAATCTCTTTCTACTTTAAGCCCAAATGGTAATTTAAGATTTTCAAGTTCACTTAACATTACTGTTCCCCATTCCCATTCAAAGATATGGCAATATCCATATAGTAAGTAATCCCCATCTTCTTGTTTTTCAGCCTCAGTAATTAACCATGTACCAGAACCACAAGGATTAAAATACTTAACTAATACTTCAGCATTACCACCTTTACCATCTTGAGAACCGAGAGGATATTTCTTGAACTTTTCCTCAATTTCTTTCGTTAATAATTTCATACAGACACCTCACAAACCTGATTAAGATTATTTTTTTCATCCATTTGATTTATAAAGCTTGCAGTATATTCATCATCAAATTCTCTTATAAAACTTGGATACTCTAAATCTTGTTCTTCTTCCTGTTCGGATTCATAAGAATAGGTTTCATAATCGTCATAACTTTCTCCAATACGAGCGAAACGATATGAATAATCTTCTTCAGCTAATTTGCTAAGTCCTTCTACAATAGCAGTAACTTCTTCATATCCTTCACAACCGTCATACCATTTTATACCATTCCAACCAAAGTATTTTTCATAACTATTTTCAACTTTAAAATCCAAATGTTCTAACAAATTATAATCTTCATTTTTATCTTTTAAATAATTTTTAACATAGTTGCTTAATTTCTTAAAACCTTTTTTCGATGTTACAATTCTAACATCTGACCTATAACCCATAAGATGCCTCCTTTTCGTTATTCTTATAGTAATCAAGAATTAGTTGCAAATTTTGTTTTTTTAGTTTATTCTTTTCGTTTGGTAATTTGTTGTTAATTAAGTCATTTACAAATCCACCTGTTCCAAAAATATAAATACCATCATATAAAGTCATAGCAGTATTGTTATCAACTATTGAATAACAAATACCATCTTCTAGTCCATCCAAATTATTTCTAAATTCCTGATCTTGTTCTTTTGTTAGTTTATCTAATGTTTCTATAGAATATCTTGCAGAAGGTATATTAACATCACTAGTTCTTAAAACTAAAACAGCAATATCCAAATCCACTTCATCGACCTCCTTATCAAATTTAAAATCAACTTCTAAAGCCTCTTCTTCATTTAACTTTAGATAGTCATACTTACCTTTATTATCTAAAGATGTAAAAACGGATACTTTGTCAGTACCCGTTTTCATATATAATATCAAATCACCTTTATTGTTATTACCATAATATTTAAACTCGATATTTAGCATACCATAATTATTTAATAAATCTTTTAATTTGTATGTTTTATTTTTATCAAACATCATGCTACCTCTATTTCTGATTCTTTTTTATCTTTAGTTTTTTTGTTTTTTGTAGTTTTTTCTTCTTTTTCTGGTTCTTCATCATATCTTTTTGTAGATAAAAATGAAATCTTATTAGCACTAATATTTAGAGTATCATACTCAACATCTTTATATTCATTTTTCTTAGAATAAAATGAACCTATTATCGCAATCAAGTCACCTTTTCTACAATACTCTGATACAGTTTTAGCAGAACCATTCCAAGCAGAAACATTTATAAAATCTGTTTCATAAACACCTTCTTCATTTTTTTCATCCCTAGTAACAGCTAGTGTTATATTAGTAACTGATTTACCACTTTCTGTTGTAGTTAGTTCAGGTGTTTTAACCAATCTACCAATTAATATTGCTTGTGATTGATATAATTCATCAGTAACCTTTTCTTTATCCAAAAAAGATATTTGACTAGGGACAACTTCCAATTTATTTATATTAGTTCCCATTATATCAACTGAATTAGTAATAAGATTACCTCTAACAGCAAGCACATCATCTTTATTAACAATTTGAACTATATTTTCTGCCATTTTATTTCTTGCTGTAAATTCTATAAATTCCTCTGATTCCTTTCCATTTATTGTTCTAGGAAGAGAAAGTCTAACTAAAGCAACTTTCTTCCCTTCTTCATCTTCTTTTAATTCTGATTTTTCAACCACTTTACCACAAAATGTACATAAATTTCTCATATATTTCCTCCACTTCTAAATTTATATATCTTCCATTTCAAGATTTTTAGTATATTCATCTATTATGTCTTCAAATTCAATTTCATCAATATGTTCTAGCACACTGTTATAAACTTTTTCTTGAGCATAATAATCATATCTATCTAATTTTAATTTTTCATCTATATATTTTGTTATACCCATGCTTTCATATATGTCTTTTTGTTCTTGTTCATTTTTATCATATATTAAGTTCATGAATTTATCTTTACAATCATTACTAAGTTGTATTTTACCAATTTCAATCCAATTATCAGGTATCTTATCAAAATCAAATGAGCATTCTTTATCATTACTAAGAATATGTAATTTATTCTCATCTAAATCAATTAAATATGCAAACTCACAAAATAATGTATCATTAATAAATTCCTTATCATCGGTCATATATCTTAAACCTTTATTATAATATTCTGGATAACCATTAGTAACACTTAAATAATAGTACCAATCTGCTGTTCCACTTCCAAAATGTTTTGGATCCCATTCATTTTTAATATTATTGTTTTTCCAAAATTTAAGAATTTCTTTTCTTTCTTTTTCTGTTGGTATATCAGTTTGGTTTACCATAATCATATTATCAAATATTTCATTTAATCTTTCTACACTATTATTCTTTATAAAGTTTACAACTTCTACTCCTTTGCCTTCAAGATAACTATCCCAATGATTGTATGAAACTTTATATTGTTTATTTTTTATAAAACCTATTGCGCCTCTTGTAGACATTATTTATTTTCCTTTCTTTTTGATAATATAAATAAAAGTCCACCAATAGTAATAATTCCAATAGGTATTATAATTGAATCAATATTAGCTAAAGTATTGGGTACTTCAATTACTTCTTTTTCATCTACCATAGTTGCTTTAACTATCTTTCCATCTTCTAATATTTCAAAATACATTTTTTCATTATTAAGTGTGTATCCTTCTGGTGCTTCCTTTTCTATAAAATAGTATTTTCCATATTTCAAATCTTCAATAGTAATTTTACCTTCATTATCAGTTCTACCACTATAAACTAACTCATCTTTTTCGTTATACACTTCAATTAATGTATTAGGTAGTGGTTCACTTGTAGATATATCTTGTTTTGTAATTTCAACTGTACCAGTTATTTGTTTATTTTTCATTTCAGCTTTTACAATTTCTCCATTTTCTTTTATTTCAAAATAAACAATTTCGTCAGTAATTACATAACCAGTAGATGCCTCTGTTTCAATGATGTAATATTTACCAATTTTTAGATTATCGATAATTACTTTACCGTTTTCATCAGTAATTCCTTTAAATATTTCTTCATTTTTATCAGTAAATATTTTTATTTCAGTATTAGGTATAACATCACCATTAACAAGGTCTGTTTTAGTAAATTCAATAGTACCTTTCTTTAAACTATTTTCAAAAGATAAATCTACTGATACAACAGGAGTATATTGGTCTTTATATTTAATAGTAAAATAATGTTTAGTAGTATCTAACACATGATTTTTATCTGTTGTTTTTTCTACTAGGTAATATTTACCTAAATATAAATCATTTATACTTAATTTTCCATTTTTAATTTTATATGTACCAATTAAATCATTTTTCTTATATATCTCTGTTCCATCTGCTGATTTAATATCTTCATTTGCAAATAATTGATAAGATACATTATCAATATTAGCTTTTTCATAATGATAAGAACCATCTTCAATTACCATTTCTTCTCCAGTTTTAATAATATTAACTTTACCTTTTACCTCTTTATTATCAAAATTTACTTCAAATAAGATTCCATTATCATCAGTAATTAATTTTGAATTTTCTCCTATTTCAAATGGTTTACTTTCTTTATTCCATAAATATCCATCAATCTTTTGGTCTACTTCTTCTAAAGTATATTTACCACTATGTAATGGATATGGAGTTATAAACTCACCATTTTCATCAGTTTCATATTCACATACTTCTACAGTATTTGGATATGATATAGTTTGGCATACATATTCATTTGTATCTAAACTTTTAATTTTGAATTTAATATTTGCTCTTTTTACAACATTTCCAGTATCAGCATCTATTTTAATTACTTTTAATTTAGCAGTAATCTCATTATCAGTTAAAAGCATACTTTTTTCTTCATTACTATCTTTATTAACCACTATTTCAAAGTCTTTTACTTTTCTATAATTCTTTGTAGAATTAACTTGTTTTACTACATAAGTTCCATAAGGTAATTCAATTGTTGCTTTACCATTTTCGTCTGTTGTAAATGATGTAAATAATTGGTTGTTTGATTTTAAATATACATCAAATTTAATATTCTTTTCTGCTTTAATTATACTAGTTAAATCTGATGTAAGAATTTTATGAAATTCATATTTATTTGATATAACTTTTTCATATAAATCAATAGTTGGATTTTGATTATTAGAGTTAATAGTAACGGTTTCTACCTTATCAGATAAAGTATAACCCTTACTTGCTTCTAATTCTTTTACAGTATAAGTACCATAAGGTAAGGTTTTACTTGTATTATTAGTACCAATTACTAATATATCTACAAGTTCATTATTTGAATTATAAATACCGTATTTAGCACCATTTAAAGTAGCATCCCCTTGTGGTGTACTTCCTGTTTTAATATCAAGTTTATTTCCTGTGATAGTACCAGCAGTAGTTTTAATAGTAACATTAGCAATAACTGGATCTAACATTCCAGAACTTGCCATTTTTTGATTATCTCCATTATAGTAAATTAATGTAACCTTATTATCAAAATTTTTCTTTATAAATTGTATTTCATTTTCTCCAGATGTATTATTTGATTTAATTTTTAATGTGTTTCCATTAATCTCTACCCCATTTAAACTACTACTATATATTTCATAGTTGTTTAAAACACCGTTGTTATCTGTTATAGTTATTTCATCACCCATATTTACTTCTAATGTAGTATCATCAAATGATGGAGTTACATAGTGATTATTAACTAAATTAATTATTTCGTTTTTCTCATTTTCAATATTAATTCTTGGAGCATCATAATAATTGTCAGTAACCCAATAAGTATCTCTACCTGTTATAGTTTCCCAAATTAACTCTTGTGATGCCATATAATAATATCTACTTTGATGACCTGGATAATCATATCCATAATAAGCATATAATCTTACTTTTTGTTTTACTTCATTAGATAAATTGGCTATACTCCAATCCTCTGTTGAAGAATAAATATCAGTATTGATTGCGACACCTGGATCGATGCAGTATGCTGTAATACCGTTCATTAAAAACCTATTTGCTTTAAATAAATAAGTATTATTTTGAGTATTAATAACTTCATATACACCATCAAATCTATCTCGATCAAGCCATGTATCATCAACACTTGCTTTTGCACTTCCCATTCCTAATCCAAACATAAATATCATTGAGAGTGCAAATAATACCTTTCTTAATCTTTTCATTTTTTCCTCCCATAAAAAAAAGGAACAACCTAATGTTCCTAATAACTTGTATAAATTTTAAGTGTGCTACCATTACATTGATAGCTTGTAACTTTGTCTGATAATGTTTGTTTTATCTCTCTACCTATATTTTCACATTCTTCACTACTTGAATAAGTGTTTTCTTTAAACATATATTCAATGAAATATCCTAATACATTTCCACTCTTAGACATTACTGTTATATATTGTGAATTTGTAATAGACTTTTTAAATTTAAATTGCATAGGTAAAGAAATATTCATACATTCATCAGAACTATAACAATCTATTCTACCTCTATGTTCGTTATAATCTAACGAATTCGTATCTACTGAATTATCTACAACCTCTGGTTGAATAGTTTGTTCTTCGTGTTTTGTTTCCTCAATAATTTGTGTATTTGTATTTTCTTCCTTATAAATATTTTCATTATGTATTTGTTCTTCTACATGTATATTTTCTTTTTTATTACTTGTTTGATTACTTGATTCTTCTTTAGGTTGAACTAAATCTGATTTCTTTTCATCATTAGTTTCTGTTGTTTCTTGTTTTTCCTGTTTTTCCTTTTCATCAACCTTATTATCTTGTGTTTGTTCTTCATCTTTATTTATAATAATATCTTCCTTATTATCAATTAATTCTTCGTTTGATGAATTAACTTCTTTTTTAGAATAATTATTATAAACGCATACACAAGCACCCATAAATATTAGTATACAAATAGCAATACATATAATTTTTTTCTTCATCTTGTTGTCCCTCCTTAAATAGCAAGATAATAAAATCTGTTATACTATTTATCTCTCAAAATATTAAATTTTGCAAGGGCAATTTTCAGTTTTTTGCATTTTTAAGGAATTTTTAGTATTTTATATAGCATATTCTCCCTCCTCTCATGTTAGTTTTTTATATGAGGTCCCTATAAACTCAAAAAAATACATAAAAAAAAGACCATCGATACTGCTGATAGTCCTATTGATATAAATGTATAAATTTATTTAGCCCCATTTTTAAACTGAATCTTATAATGGCACTTTTTCTAATCGTGGTAAGTAGTTCAGAGTTAAGTCCTAGTGTTTTTATTATTACATTATTTGTAAGTCCGTCTATAAAAGTAGCAACAAATACCTTTTTTTCCATTTCATTTAGATTTTCTAGTGCTAGTCCATATTTAAGAATAAATTCTTTTTTCTTTTCGTCATCTTTAATTTTGTTTAAACATATTGCTTCGACTTTTGATGAAGTAACTCTTTGAAAACTTCCTAATTTTTCTTCATATTTAGTTATTGATGATGAATCAATATTTTCTTCTTCGCCGAAGTCTAATATAAAACTATCTACAATATCAACTACATCAAAGATAATATTTTTTAATGTTTCTGTTGGATATTGATTTGCAACATTACTACTCAAATAAATACTTTTTCTTCTTCTCATAATACCTCCCCCTAAATAAAGAAAAGAGAATTACAGACATAAAAAGTCAATAATTCTCCTAACTTACATTATAAACAAATACATGCACATCAAATCTAATATAAGGAATAAATTGATTAATGAATAATAACACCATAGACAACAACCTCCTAGTAAAGTATAGAAAATCGCCAAATTCATTTTGTTGGTTTCTATACTAGCACCCTGAAATATCAATGTCAATTCCTTTTTAAAGGAACGAACATTTGTAGCATTGTTGTCCTCTCTTTAGAGTTATCACTCATTATACACATTATAGCCCTTGACATATCGAAAATCAAGCCCTAAAATGCTCCTTTATAAAACCATTTTATAATCTATTTATAATCTAAATTATAAATATTGCAAAAGTCTTTAAACCCTTTGTTTTTCTTGCTTTTCGTCAGTACACTCATACGCTAAAATATCTTCAATCTTACATCCTAAAACATAACAAAATTTAGCTAAAGTATTATAATCTGCCTGAAAAGTTTCATTATAATAATGTCTTTTTATTACATCATACTTAATTCCCGTGAGCTTGCTCATCATATTTATTGATATATTTTTCCTATCCATTACCCTTTTTAAATTAGAATGTAACATGCCATAATTTGTTTCTATTGTAATATGCTTTCTCATTACAACAGCCCTTTCCATTCTCATAAAAAAAATAAGGTAGTAAAATTTCTCAAAACTTTACTACCTTTTAATTTTTACATTCCAATTATATCAAATCTATTTACCAATTGCAAATAGTTTTATATTGATTCACTAATAAACTTTACAATATAATCCAGATTATTTTCTTCAATAATACTTGACAGAGATTCAGCATACTCTAATCCTTCTTTTTTCTTTTCAGTTCTTTTAAACATTATATGATCTAGTTCATTTTCTTTATCAATCATTATAATATATGAATCATATACTGTTTCATTTTCATAGTACATTTCATATTTTTCACCTAGATCGATATTTTTAATAATGTCTTTTTTTATACATACTACACCAAAAACAACATCATCTTTTTTATATTCTTTCATATAAATAACATTATCTAATGCTTTCTTTTCATTTTCTTCTTTTATCATATCATTTAAAGGTTCAGTTAAAATAGCATTCATTAGTTTTTTAGCATTTTCGTTTAATCCTTTATGTTCTTCTTTTTCTTTTTGTTTTTGTTTAATTTTATTTACTAAATCAATATAATCTTGTTTCATAATCTCACCTTTATATTCAAGCAAATATATATAAAATATATATTACCGTTATCTTACTAAAATAGCCTTTTAAAAGGCTATTATTCTTTATCTAACATAACCGAAGGAATATGAAAGATAAAGTAAAATGGTTCAATGTTAGAAATAACTTCTAACAATTAAAGAATATCATAAAATCATTTATTTTTCAATGCTTATTAACTAATTTAGAAATATAATAACACGATACACTTAATTCAATTAATGATAATACAAGTGTTAACTCGTATCCGAACCCAATACTCATAATAGATAATTCAAGATTAAAAGAAATATTACCTATATTACATAATACTTCTGCAATATGAAAATTTACTACTAGCAATAATACAAATAATAAATAAACAAGACTTATCTTTATAATATCACTATAATTAAACTCATCTTCTTTATAATAATACATATAACACCTCTTTTCATTTCCTATACATCATTATTTTAACACTATATCCGTCATTTGTTAAATAATTTTACTGAAAATGGGAAAATTATTTTAGAGGTGTAAAGCATTATGTATTATACAAAATTAATGAAGAATATTAGAACAGATAAAGATATGACGCAAAAAGAAATGGCAAATATACTTAATACTAAAAGAACTACTTATTCAGGTTGGGAAAACGGTATAGATTCCATTCCCCTACTTAAATTAAATGAATTTTGTAATTATTTTAATTTAAGTTTAGATTATATATGTGGTTTATCTAAAACCAAGAATACAAAGATAATTAAAAAAGAAATAGATAAAATAAATGTTGGTAATAGACTTAAAGAAATAAGACTAGCAAATAATGATACTCAAGAATATATTGCTACAATAATTGGTACTATACAAACAAACTACTCTAAATATGAACGAGGAGAAACATTAATATTAACATCTTATATTATTGAGTTTGCTAAACATTATAATATATCAATAGATTGGTTATGTGGTAAAACAAAAGACTCGGAAATTAAATAATCCAAGTCCTTTTTATTATCCTAATATAACTTTTAAAAATACTCTTTTCATGTTTTTACCTTATTTTCTTCTTATAGAAAATAATTGCCTCTTCTTCTTTTGATTGTTCGCACTCTATTAAAGTTTTAATATAATCTCTGAATCCTAAATGAAAATATATTTCTATATTTCTAACTGCTTCTGGACTAACACCTAAAGATAATTCTTTATATCCTCTTTCTTTCAAATCATTTTCAACAAAATTATATAACTTGCTGAAATATCCTTTGCCTTCAAATTCTTTATTTGTTCTGAAAGCAGCTAAATATGCCATATTATCGTTTAATAAATTAGACGGATCACTTATATCGCCAATAAAGGCTGATTCTTTTATATATGCTGTTGCTTCACATATAATTTCATCATTTAAAAATCCTAAATAAGAAATAATACTATTTTCATCATATTTTTTTAGTGTATTCTCTTTGAATTCAACCCACTTATTATTATTTGGATGAATTTTAATTAAATAATCCCATCTTCTTAACAATTCTTCTCTATTTGCTACTTTACAAATAAAATTATCCATAACCATCACTTCCTTAATTTACTTGAATTAATACACTTATTAGTTTTATCAATTATTTCTTGTGCAAATTCTTTTAATCTTACATTATCATAAGTGATATTAACATCACTCATATAATCATTCATAGCATTTTCTATAATATCATTATAACTTGAATTCATATTTTCTAAAGCCCATTTCCCACCATCATATTTTGATAATGTTAAATCATCTCTAATTAGTGCATAAAATCTACACAAATTCAATATACAATATACAGGATTATTAACAATTTCTTCCACACAATCTAATGTATCTTGATAATTAGAATCTATAATATATTCTTTGGGAACCATTTCAAATACTTCTTTTGATGGCTTACCAAAATCCATTTTATCATTTGGAATATTTATAACATTAAAATGACTTGCTAAATCTGGATCAACTTTATAATCATCATTAATAACTATCCACTTATCTTTTTTATATTTTTCTATCCAATCTCTACTACCATGTAATTCATAAGCAATAGGATGTTTTATATTTTGGCAATTTTCTTCTAAAACAACACTAAACTCAAATCCCTTTTTTGGAAATAATTTTTCATTTTCTAACATTTTATCCCAAATTAATTCTTTTGTTTCAGAGTTTATTTTATCTTTGACTACTATTATAAAATCTAAATCTGATTTATTAGGATTAAAGCTTCCTAATCTTAGTGAACCATGAAAATAAACACCAACATAATTATCTTGTAAAATTTCTTTAATCCAGTTATTAACTTGTTCCATTAGTTCATATATATTCATAACTAAATCACCCTATTTCTTTAATCTTTTTTCACCCATAAAATAGTATGTACTTATCTCATATCCAGAATCACCATATAATTTATCTAATCCTGTATATGTATAACTTAAACTAGCATTATTAAGACCAATATCTTTTAGATATTTAGTACCTAATCTTACCATATTTGTACCAATTCCTTGATGTGTTTCTTTAAATGATACACATGTACATCCTACACATCCTAAGTCTTTTCCTTCAGTTTCTATTGATATAATAAGAGTACCTACAATTTTATTATCTTTTACTGCTACTAAAACTCTTTGATTATTACTTTCATCATATAATTTTTCATTTCTATAATATTTAGAAAACTTTTCATCTTGATACTGACACGCATCATCAGAACATTCAATAATACCTTCTAAATCATTAATAGTTGCCCATCTATAATTAATACCATTAATAATGTCACCAATTGAATTTTCATTTTTAACAAATTTAATTAAAGACATTTTCATATCAAAGCAATTGCATTCTCCCCAAGAATGATGATATCCTTTCTTTTCAAAGAATGATGAAGCATTATCATTAACTAAAGAATCTAAATTTTCATGACAACTATTAGTATATTTTTCGCTAGTTGGAACACCAGGCATTAAATAATCAAAGCCAACACCTAGAATAACTTTATCATAACCTTTTGAAATTATACTCTGTTCACACTTATCCAATAATTTTGTTCCTATTCCTTGATTTCTATAACTCTTATCAACAATCAATAAAAGAATAGTATTCTTATTAACAATAGCAAATCCAACCAATTTACCATCTTCTGTTTTTTCTTCAAAAAACTCATTATTTTCATTACAAATAATTTCAAAGTGTTTACCTTCTTCTCTATTGATATAAGGGAACAGTTCTTTAAACATCTTATAATATTCTTTCATAATATCCCTCTTTTCCATTTTTCTTAACTTTAAAAAAACATATTTTTCTATTTTTGAATGCTTTTCATCATTCCATATCCAGTAAAATCAAATGGAACTTTTCTAAATCCACATTTTTCGTAAAAACCTTCTTTTCCTTGCATAGAAATTAGAATTATACTTGCTTTTTGACCTACTTGTGTTCTGCCATAAACCTCTTTTGAAATTTCATCAATAAGTACCTTACCAAATCCTTTTCCATGATATTCTTTGTCAACAACAACATCAACAATCAGATAATATATTCCATCACCAATTGCTCTTGCCATACCAATAGTTTTATCATCAATTTTTATAGACTTTACAATAGCACTACTATTTACTGCATCTTTTATTAAACTTTCATCTTTAGAATCCCAACCTATCGTATTTCTAAGTCTATTGTATTCTAAAGGGTCTATACCATTTTCTATTATATAATTCACTTATACCACATCCTTTTTTACACTATATTTCATCATAATAATAAACATTTTCTACCAATTCTTGATTTGGCAATTTAAATGTTCTAGTTTTTATAAACTTACCACCAATATGCTTATAATATTCATTTGATGGATTACCTTCTAAACAACCTATAATCATCTTAGTACAACCAAGATTCTTTAATTCTTTTATTCCTATTTCAGTTAGTTTTCTTCCAAAACCATTCCCCTTATATTTTTTTATCATATATAGAGCAAATATTTCTCCTTGATTTTTATAATCTTCATCATCTGAATAACCAACATTAACAAATCCTACAATTTCTCCATCAACCTCTAATACAAATTGATGATTATCATTTTCATCAAAACTATTGAAAGATCTTTCTCCTCTTTCTTTTTCAGTATTAGGAAGATTATCTAAAAATTCATCATTAACTATTCCCCTATATGTTTCTTGCCATGCTACTGTTACAACATGAGCAACAGCATAACAGTCTTTTTGTTCTTTTCTTCTAATTACATATTCCATATAAACAACCTTATTTCTTTTTATTCTTATTTCTATCAACTTTATATATTACATCAACTTCATCACGAGTAGGTTCTTCCCACTTAGACTCTAACTTTTTCATTAAGCCTTCATCTAAATAAAAATCAGATCCACCGTTACCTTCTAAAACTCTTTTGTTTCTTTCAGTAATATTTTGTTTCCAAGTTTCATCATCTACACATACATAATGTATTTCAGAGTCTATTCCCATATTTTTGTAATATTCTTTAATATCTTTTCTATCTTTTTTAGACCAAAGACCTCTTTCAAAAATTACATTAGCACCAGCTTTAGCAATTTCTCCAACTTTTTTAGTTAAATATTTATTAAGCCTACTAGAAAAAACATTATAAAATTCTCCTTGTTCATTATTAATTAGTTCATATGTAGCCTCATCAGGACTAATAATAACAGCATTCAAAGAATCTTTTATCATTTTAGAATAATAACTTTTACCACTACATATTTTGCCACATACTATTATGACTTTACCCATAAAATCACCACCTTATATATTTCTTATCTTATTTAATCCATCATTATACATTTCTTTTAATTCTTTTGATTGTCCACCTAATATTTGTTCAATTGGATAATATTCATCATTTAAATCAGACTTTAATACTGCAATGTCTTTATTTGGATGATTATAATAATCCAATACTTTTAATCCAAAATCTCTTCCTAATTCTTCACTACTATTTTCAAGTAAATATATAAAATCTTTATCTCTATCAGTAATAGCAACATCACCAAAATCGATTATTCCAACAACTCTATTATTTTGCATTATAATGTGATTGCAACTTAAATCATTATGACATAATACTCTTGTATACTTTATAATTCTTTCATCAGATAATATTCTTCTAAACAAACTATCTAAATATTCTTGAGATTTTTTAGGAATATCATTATATATTAATTCTTTTAAAGATTCATAATCACCTTTATAATCCTCAATAACATCTAATTCTAAATCTTCAATTTCTGGTAAAGGTAATGAATGTAATTCCTTTAAAAATTGAGCTATTGAACGTGCTAAATCTTCTTGTTCTTCTATAGACATAGAATTATATATTTCATTAGTAAGTTTTTCACCTTTAATTTCTTTATATCCACAAACACTATATTTTTCACTATAAAATTCAATAGTTGGTATTTGTAATGATAGTTTTCCTTTTAAATAATTTAAAACATTTATTTCTTTCTTAAGATTTTCTCTAGCCTCATTATGCTTAGACATTTTAAAAATATATTCATTATTAACTCTATAAGCAATACTATCTAATCCTTGTCCTAAAATAGAAATATTATTCACTACTATCCCAAGTTCATTTTCAATAATTTCTTTTATATCCATACTATCTCTCCATTCTAAAGTCTTTTATATACAAAAAGACCCTCTAGTAATAGAGAGCCAAAAGAAATCATTTAACCTAAAAAATTATATAGTTAAAAAGAGTGCAATTAACCCACTATTACTATCAAAATATTCATATTTGTTGTTATTTAATTTAATCATGTTAATCACACTCCTTTCCAATTGAAAGGTATTTTAACATAAAATTTATAAAATTACAAATACTTTTTTCTATTTATTTCCAATAATACTTTTTTTATATCATTCAACAATGACCTTTCCTTCAACATTGCATATATAACAATTAGGGAAAATTTCTTTTATCTGTTTTAGTGTATTAGTATCTTTTTCTATAAAACTATTAACACATATTCCCTCAATCAAACTACTTGGTATTCCAAATAAAATCGCTGATTCTCTTCTTGTTTCATATGAGTCATAATTATGAAAACCACCCTTAACATATTTATCATAAAACCATTTTGGTAATATTTTTTTCTTAATATTTTCATCTAAGTCATCACTTTGAATTGAATTATTTAATAATTTAGTATTGTTTGTTCCATTTATAATAAAAGACATAGTAACTTTCTTATTAGTTGGTAAGAATCTACCTTCTTTTGTTTGATATACTTGCCATTGAAAATAATCCAAATTTGTTGTTTTTATTTCATTTTCTATTTGATCAAAAGCAACTACATTTTCAATCATACCTTCTCTTGTTTCATAAAAAATAGTACCACCAGTATATTTTTTAATATAATCACCTAATAAAGTTTTCTCCTTTATATGCCAAAATTCACAAGTATATGGTTTCTTTTGATTGCTATACTCTTTATCATAAAATTCTACACCTAATAAGCCATTATTCTTAATTTTAATAAGTTCTTCTGGTTTTATTTTAGTACCATGTATTAAATAGTTTTCTCTTAATTCTACATAATCACCTATTTTATAATTTTTAGGTTTTACTGGCAGGGCAGCAAAAAACATATCTATTTGCTCATAAAACTTTTTCCTAACAACCTTATTTTTAAAATACTTATTTACTAAATTATAATAAAATTCATTTTCCATAAAAACCTCCATAAATACCTTAAGATTTTTTTAACCTTATCACATAAACCCAGTTATTTATATAAATCAATCCACCTCTATCTTATATATACAATTATAACAAAAAAAGACAAACTTTTATATAATTTGCCCTATATTTTTATAAATAACTAATCATTTAGTTTTTTCTCAATATACTCTTTTAATAAATTGAAATTATAATCAGAAATCCTTAACATATACCAATCAGAAGAAGGATAAAATTTAATACATAAATATCTAATTCCATTAACCTTTTTAAATTCCACATTTTTCTCCATATTAAGAAATTCTATATCTTTTACTATTTTTTTCAATTCATTAGTCAACAAAGTTTCATCACAATATTCTATTTGAATCATTTCACCATTTCTAACAGCAAAATAAAACTTATACCAAAAACTATCATTACTAATTCCAGAATTACTAGATTTAGTAAGTTTAATTTCTACATCATTACCTTCATTTAATAAGAATAAACTTTCCATTTTACTCTCCTTTCAAATAATATTTTTTATTTACTAAAGTCATTTATATAATTTATTACTTTTTCATAATCTAATTTAGTTTTATTATTTAAAATATCCAATAAATCATCATGACTGTATAATTCAACCAATTTATTAAACAAATACCTATAATTCTCATATTCAACATAATCGACATCGTCTAATATTGTTTTAATAGGAACATTAAGCTCACAATTATCATATTGATGAGCTAAATAAGTAGCAACACCCTCAGTCAGAAAATATTCCTTTGGATAATTATAATTACACGACTGACTATTACAAGTATGTACAAATTCGTGCAAAATACCTTTTTTTAAATCAGCAACAGTTTCATCTTTATGATAATCTATCTTTTTAATTTCTTTTAAAGATAAATAGTCAATTCTAGAATATTCATCATTTCTATCATTTTTAGAACTACCTATAGCCCAAAATGGCATATCATTGCCTGTCACTTTCTTTAACTCATCTCTAAAAGAATCTGAATTATCCCATAACCTGATAATAATTTTTTTATCCATTTTACTGATATTGAAATAATTCATTACATCTTTGTAGTACAACTCAAAATAACTAATTATTTTTCCTATATATTTCTGATCACATTCATTATAAAATATTTCAATATCATCATTAATTATATGCTTTAACATAATTCATCCCCTTATGTCTATTTCTTATCATCAGCATATATTTTAACTTCAAAAGCATCGGAACCTTCTGTTTTTATTAATTCAATCAACTTGTCAGCGACTTTTAAAGAGTGTTCTTGTTTGTTATCATCCCAATATATTAATCTATCTTCAAAGTCTACTAAAGCTGTCGAATTAAGATATTCTATATCGTAAGATAATTTAATAGCACCTTTTACAAATTTTAAATAATCAAATTCTCCCTTTTTAAAATTTTCACACCATTCTATCAATTGGGCTTCAGCTTTTCTCTGATATTCACGGTTAAAATCTGTCCCAAGATGTCCATAAAATAATCTATTTAAACCATTTTCAAAATCTTCTTCGATTAATCTTTTATTATTTTCACTTTCATCTATCAGTTCATTTATCACATTTAAATACTTTTGAAACATTTTGTATTTAACCATATTTGCGCCTTCTCCAAAAGGTGAAGGTTGATCCTTTATTTGTTCATATTCTTTAACTTTTTGTTCATAATCTTTTTTCATTGAATAAAGTTCTTCAATTGTTTTATTCTCATTAATTTTTCTAAAAGAACTATCCGACATCATTTCCATATTATTACCTCCGTTATTTTCTTAATCCAGACGAATTAGTATTCTCATCTGTTTTATTATAAGTAGATAAAAGTAATTCTAATTCTTCTAAAGATTTCTTTTTTAATTGTTCTTCTGCAACTCGCATATCCCATAATCTTTTATCTACATCCATATTTGTTTCAGGAAATTCTCCATTATTCATCATTGCAACTACTATCTCATTTATTACTTGCTTTTTTCTAATCAAATCCTCTTGCGATTCATCATTTTTTATTTCTTGTTGTTTTGGCATTTTAATATCATTAAATCTAATGCGTTCAGGATGTATCTCAAAATAATCAACTAATGTTAAAAAGTCTTCCTTACTGATTGGAATACCAAGAGTTGCTATATAATTATTAGTAACATTCAAAATATATTTTCCATCGACAGTCCTTAAACAATTTGGATTATTTGGATCAATAGATGTTATATCTGGAAATTGTTGTAGTAAACCATCAATAATTTTTTTTCCATTTAAAGTTATATCTTCTTTTTTTGAAGTATTAATCTGACTATTCAAATTATTGCTTTGAGTTTGTTGTTTTATATATTCCTTTTGTACTTCTTTAAATTTACCATAAAACAATTCATATATTTTTAATGTTTCTTTTGCAATTTCTAATTGTTCTAAAAGTTTTCTATATTTATCTTCTGTATTTAAAAATTTAACATCATCCATTGTTCTTTTATATTCTTCTTGCTGTTTCATAAAACTAGAATATATATCGGGATATTGTTCTGATACAAGTGTTGTAAAATGTGAACCTATAGATTCAAAATAAATTGAATTAATTTTTTTATTTAATTCCTCCAATTCCTTTTCAATATTACTTATTTTAATCAAAAGTTGATTATCATTATTATGATGTTGTTTTGAAGGGACAGGACCATCAAATAAAATATCTAAATCACTAATCAAATCTTCAATATCAGCATCCAATGGGTCATCAGCATCCAATGGGTCATCGACTGTACTATTATTACCCGGATTAGTAGAAGATGAAGAAGGAACATCAATTTGATTTAAACCTTCCTGAATTCGCTTTACCTGTTCAATCACTTGATCACTAAAATTTTGTCTATTAATACTGGGACCAACAAATTTTTCATTTGTTTCATTATCAATAATCCATTGTCCATCAATACTATTACTACGACTTCTTTCTAAACTCATATTATACCTCTCTAATATTTTAATAATCTAATTCCATAGCAATTAATTCTTGAATAACTTTATATAATTTTTCTTTATTTTTTTCTTTAATAATTTCATCTATCATTGGCAGATAATTATATCTTTTTAAAGAAACAGAATCCGTAGAATCTTTTATCAAAAACGATAGATAATAATCTAATTTAGCACGATAAATTCTTGAATTTTGTACCCACATGTCATCTTGTAGATTTCTTAATGAATTAATCCATTCTAATAATACTTTCTTTACATTATTAAGTAATTCTTCTTTTTGAATTGAAACAGTTTTATTATCATTAATATCATTTTTTAGTTTTTCTTTTTCCTCTTTATCCATTCCCTCAGTTAATACATCAAATACTGAATCAAGCTTATTTAAAGCATCTTCTCTATTATTAATATCAAAATCTTTTACAATATCCTTAATTCTTTCATTTTGTTCAGGTGTTACATGCATATTATTTATATTTATATTCTTTGAATTATTGTCGTTATCATTTAATAATTTATAAAAAGTATTTTTATCTAATAATTCAGGTTTACTATTTTTATTATAATCGTTAATACTATTTTCACTATTTTGTTTTGTATTTGTATATAACAAAATTCCATCTAAAGATGATTCATATATTTTTTCAATAATACCATCAATATTTGCTACAAAATACAACTTTCTATCAGAAGTATCTTTTACTTCAATTATATAATGATTATTCTTTTCACTAAAATGTATATTTGATAATTTACTTGAATCAATTTTATTTTCTAATGAATACATATTAGTATGGGATATAACATAAGGCATAATATTATTTATTACATCAATATATATCATTTTTTCACTCATAAATATCACACTCCAATCTAAACAACCTTAAGCAACTTTAATATTATCAATAAAACAATAAGTATAATAGGAACAATAATACTAATCTCTTTTCCACTAAACTTATTAGATGCTTCCTTACCATCATCATATAGTTTTTCTTTTTCATACCAATCTCTTGAATAAGATTTTTCAAACTTATCGCAAGAAGGAGTATTTGCAGGAACATACTCCTTTAATTTCTTGCATTTATAAACACCATCAACTTTTTTATCTTTTGTATCTAAATTAGCACAATCAGAACAAAAATTTGCCATAAATCACACCTCTTACTATCCAACTTTTAACATTTTTCCATGATATGATTTTTTTAATACCAAAACTTTTGGTTTATCTAAATCATTTTCTTTTTCCTCAATCTTTTCTTCTACATCTTGTGGTTTATATTCTTTATACATTATAAGATAATATTTTAATTCTTTTAATCTTATAATTTTCTCTTGTCTAGTCATATTAATACCCCCTATTTTTAATAATTAAACATTAAAGAAATTATCAATATATGTAACACCTGCATAATAATTATTCATTATTTCAGCACATAATTTAATTTTATCTAAATCTGTATTACCTTTCTTATGTTCTTCAATAACTTGTCTATATAACAAATCATAATAGAATACAACTGAACCATACTTTGTCCAAATCAACATTTCAACTAATTTATTAAGTTTATCATTGATTTCTTCCTCTATATTAGCAAAAACATAATCACTAATATTTATTTTTTCTCCATCAATCTCAACTTCTTCACCAAGTAATTCTTCTAATTTTACTTGTAATGGAGCCTTGAAATTCTTAATATCCTCTTTCAAATAATCTCTATATTGTATTGTCTTTTCTACTGTATATTTGGATATTTCTTTTTCTTTATTATCATATGTTTTAGGTATGATTTCACCTACTACAAAATCTTTTTCTTCAGTTTTATTAAAAGATACAATCTTTTCTGTATCAATATCGATTAAAGCCCAATATTCAGGTTTAACCTTGCTTTCTTTACTCCATACATTATCATCATCATTAACAAGCATAACTCCAACATAAAGTTTACCATTTTCCATTCTAAACATTGGATATAATGGAGCATATAAATCAAGCCCATATTTCTTTTTTTCTTCATTAACAATATTTAAATACTTATCGAAATTAAAATTATTCATAATATCTCTCCTTTATTTTCTTTCTTGCATTGTATAAGTAATATTTTATATTTGATTCAGTAGTACACAATTTACTACTTATTTCTTTTATTGAAAGGTCATCAATATAATATAGTCTAAAAGATGTTTCTTCTTTTTCAGTTAAACCAACATTACTAATATTGTCAACTATTTCTTTATAAATTATCTTATCAATCATTTCATCATTTGAGTATGTATAGTAATTCTCATCAAAAAGAACATTGTTCTTATCTTTAATATAGGATTTTGCTTTGGTGCACCATAAATTATAAGCAATTTTCCAAATTAAATTATCTAATTTTTCAACATCAATATTCTTATTTAAATACTCAAATAATGCCAAGAATACACTATTTGTCAAATCTTCTGCATCACTTATATTATTTGTTTTAGCCTTAGACCAATTAAATAATTTATCGTAATACTTATCGTAAATATCGTTCATTTTATCACCTTTCACTTATATAGTATAAATAAATGATGTTTGGTTAGTAAAAATTTTAACATTTTGCAACAATACATATATCTTTTATGGTATGCTATAATAATTATAACAAAAAAAAGCAAAAAAACCTAATGTTTTGCTTTCAGATACCAAATAAATACTATTTTGTTCTAGATTGCTCGTTAATAACAGACATATCCATTATATTTGATAATGCTTGACACATATTTTCTTTACTTAAATTACCATTACTTTTTAATGTTAAAAACAAATTTGTTATCTCTTCGTATTTTTCTTCTACCAATTTACTTATATTAGTTCCAATTGTAGCATCATTTCCATTAAAGATAGAAGAATCTAATCCAAAATAAGACATCAAAGAATGAAATGCAATATATCTCTTATCAGCAACACTCAATTTATCTTTATAATCCATTACATCTATTTGATATAATGGTAATCCATTTTTTTGAGAGTATAATAATGCTTCATTATAATTAATATTCAAATCATTTTCTCCAATGCCAAGAATTAATACACCACAAGGTTTAGCATCTACTAATACTTCATTATAACAACTTGAAGTATTTTCTGTTTGTTCTTTCGACTTTACTCTTTCTTTTCCAATTCTAAACAAAACCTCAGGAGTTGCCAATGATGTTCCTTTTTCTGCATTAACAGAACCATTACCAAAAACATTAGAACCTAAATCATAAGCACTTGCCATTAATATTTGAGAATTATTAGGATAAATTAATCCAATCCTGCTTGTTTCAGAACCATATATTTCCATAAAATCATCACTAATTAAACTACATGAGTTTTGTTCAGATCTATTTAATAGATTTTGTAATTGATTAGTAAAAACTCCACCACTAATATTAGAAAATAAAATATTAAATTTATCTTTATTTTCTACTCCATTAGATAATGATTTATTCCATATCATTGATATAATATCACGATACTTATTCTCTAAAAATTTAATATTACTAATACCTTCATTTAATTTTATACAATCAATTATTACTTCACCAATTTGTTTTGAATTTAATATATTTCTATAATCCTTATTTGTTATTAATGATTTTAATGACTCAATAGCAAGATATAAACCTTCGTTTCCATGTTCATTATTATGTTTATTTACTATAAAATCTAGATTTTTTATTTTGGAAACAGAATTGCTATAAAGTGTTGATACATAGTTATATTGATTAACAATATCATCACTATTTATAGTTATAGAATCTATAACATTTTTTAAATTAACCAAATCTGGATTTGATTGTACGATCATTCCTTCATATCCATATTTAAATCTCATCATACCAATTAATGAAGATATTTTTATATACATTTGTTTTAAATCAATATCTTCATTCTTTTTTATATTTCTCTGAATTTTATAAATATAATCCATATCATTAAATAATTCATCAGATTCAGGATATTTCCATGTTTCTTTTTCAAACTCAGAAATAAGATCTAATAATTCATCTTTCAACATTTAATCACTTCCATTGAATATTTACCTTGAATAATTGTTTTATACATACATTTTTATTTATGCTTATGTATTTCATCTTCATTAGAACCATTTGATGTAATATTATTAAGTTTCATAATATAATTATTTTTTAATAACTCATTATTATTAAATGTTACCTCTATACCCTTGTATAATTCACTAAGTATCTCATCACGATTATCCATTTTCTTATAGTGTCTTATTATACTTTTTAATCTCTCATCATTAATATCCATTCCTATTTCTTTGCCCATTTCAATAATAAATAGAGATATATTATCTTGGAATATTGAATTTTCAATATAACTATCATACAACTGCTTACCATTTTTTGATAATTCTAATAATTGATCCTGATTATATGTAAAAATAATCCTATCAATTTCAGTTTGTGTCATATTTTCAGGGAATGATGCAATTAATTGTTTAGCAAATTCTACATTTTTTCCATAATTAGATTTTGGTTCACCTAATCTATATTTTTTTGCAAACTCTTCTGAATAATATTGTACTAATCCTTCTGTAATAAAATGACCAAATTCATCTTTTTTAGTTCTGTTCTCATCTGATAAATTAGGTCTTATGAAATAATGAAATATTTCGTGAACAACTATATTACCAATACAAGATTTAATTATTTCATCATCTGTTTTACATGATTCAAATGCTTTTGTATATGGATAAATATGAATTTTATTATCCCCTTTAGCTCTACCACCATGTGCAGAAGGAATATAATCTACACTATAATCCTCAGGATTAGTAACCCCAGCCTGTTTGCTAAAAAACTCAATATCCTCATTTGATGATTTCTCAATTACAATGAATTGCATATTTAGTAAGTCTTCTATATTCTGTAATTGTTCTTGAGTTAAAGAGGAATTATATTGACTCTTTATACAATTCAAAATATAATTTCCGTATTCATTAATAGATTGTTGAATTTTATCATAATCAATATTCATTAGCATCACTACCTTTTACTATAATAATTATAGCAAATTATTTGACAAAACAAAATAAATATAATAAAATTAAAACACTTAATTATTGAATCTTTGTAGAAAGTAACAAGGAGGAATTTTATGTTAGAAACAATTCTAAAAGATGAAGAAGTTAAAGCAATTATTAACAATGTAAATAATGTTATAATTGTCAATAACTGTGGATGTCATGGAATGGGACATATTACAAGAGTTATGAACTATGTAAAAACAATATTAGTTGGTATTGGATGTGATGAACATACAATAGAACTAGGTCAAATATCAGCATACCTACATGATATTGGTGCTGTTATGGGAAAACAAGGACATGCTGAAAGAAGTGCTGATTTTACTTTAATGTATTTAAAGAAAATTGGAATGCCAGACGAAGATATTCATATTATTGAACATGCAATTAGAAATCATTCTGGAGGAACAAATTTAGAATCAGTTGTTGGTGCAAGTCTTACATTTGCTGACAAAATAGATATGGGTAGAGAAAGAATGATGAGATTTATTGATGGAATACCTTATCACGATAATGTAAAACACATTTTAAAAGTTGATTTAAATGTAGATAATGATAATATTACGGTAAATATTATTACTGATGGTTCATTCGATTATTCTTGTCTAAAGGATCATTCAAAGGTAGTTATTAAACCAACTGAAATGTCAAAGTATTTGAATAGAAATTGTATATTTCAAATAGATGGTAAAGAAATTGATTTATATAGCATAGTAACAGAAAAGAACAAACAATTGTAGTTTGTTCTTTTGTTTATGACGGACAAATTAAATACATTCGATTATTTTTTTAATTTTAAAGTTATAATAAAAATAATCAAAAAAAAGAACTTCTAATTAAAGAAGTTCAAAGTTTTTTGTTAAATTTATAAATAACTATTAATATCTTTTTTCGCCTTTAACTAAATATATAATGAATGCTCCTAATATTGCTAAACCAGCTATAGAACCACCAATTATATAAAATATATAATAAGACATAGGTTTTACTTCATCATAGTAAACTGTATAATCTTTTGCTTTAATTGAAGAATCCTCTAATTCTAAATCAGACATTTTAGAGTTTAATTCAAATAATTCTTGATTACAATTTGATTGATTATTAAACCAATTTGGATCACTAAAATTTGTTTTATCAGCATTACATTCTTGGTTTTTTGCATCATATTGTGCCTTTATTTCATTATATTCCTTTTCAATTTCAGCCAATCTTTCATTTGCTTTATCAACCATTGCTTGAGATTGTTTTAATGCTTCGTCATGACGTTCTTCATTTATTCTTTTGGAATCAAGTTGTTTAAATACACCAATTCCAGCTACAACTAAACCAATTAAACACCCTACAATTGTTACCTTAATAGGTAATGTTATTTTTTTCTTTTTTTCCATTATTTTCAACTCCTCTATTCAAATTTTATAAATTGATTTTTACATCCTCTTTTTTTATCTCATCTGCCTCAAAGAAATCTTTTTTAGTTAGTCCTTTACTTTTAGCAATACTACTTGTTGGGAATGAAACTAATAATTGATTAAATATTGAGACATTTGAATTATAAAGTCTTCTTGATGCTTGTAGATGTTCTTCAACATCTGCTATCGATTGTTGCAATGTTTTATAATTTTCACTTGATTTTAATTCTGGATAATTTTCTGCGACTACATTAATTTTCCTAAAATTCTCATCCATCACATGATTTACATTGTTTCTCTCTTGTATAGACATATCCTTGCGAAGTTTAATTACCTCAAATAGTGTTTCTTTTTCATGTTTAGTATATGCTTTAACTACATCAATCATTTTTGTCAAAACATCATACCTTTTAGTTAATGCCACATCAATTCCTGATAATGATTCATCAATTTTAACGACTGCTCTATTTAGTTTGTTAGAAACTGATATATACCAGCCTAATATTATGAGTATTATTATACTTGCAATAATTAAAATAATTGTAAGACTCATACTACACCTCCCTTCTGAATAAGTTATTATCTAAACTTAACTCATCGACAAAGTTTGTAATCAATTTTATATCTCTTGTTATGTTTTCTTGAATTTTCTTCTCATCAATTTTTTTAAAAACATTATGTTCAAAAGAATCTTCATAATTATTCACTGCAATGTGCAATTTATTTTTAACAAAACAAAACATAACACTACATCCTAATTTCTTTGTTATATCTTTTATTTTTTCCATAAATTGTGGGGTTAAAATATAAAATGCTTCATGTTCACTCTCAGCAAAAACATTAAATGAATTATTAAATTCAATGTCTTCCATTCTTACTCTTGAGAATCTTTTACTCCAAGGTAATGATTCAGCAGAGAAATAACGACTTGCTACCTGTATATCTGATTTAAAACTCTTATTGAAATCAAATATCATTAATCTGCCTAAAAAAGTTGTTTCCCAGACAGTTTCTTTTTTTCCATCTTTATCTTCTTCTTCATGTTCTTCTTGAATATGCATATCTGCTTGTTCAAATGAAATATTTTTATATTTACCAGATATATAATCATTCGAATTAAAACTATCACCAGTATCAATCATTCCGATACTTTTTACAAATTCTCTAGAAAAACCTTTTGTTGGATAGTATGTTATATTATCAAAAACATTTTGAAGCGAACTTAACACGAAAACATTTTTAAACTCTTTATAGAAAGTTCGAATATTCTTACCATTAACTCTACTTTTAACAAATGCCATGATAATAACACAAAATACTAAATCAATTAATATCGCCATTATTGTTAACTCTATTAAATTATATTTAGACAAATAATTAACCCATAAAACTAATGATGAAAATATAAATAACAATACCCCAATAATATTACAAGTTTTATTCTTTCTTATAATTTGTAATTGAAGTTGCTTTAATTCCTCTATTCCCATAATCTCACTCCAAAAAACATATTTATTCATCATTATTCGTAGAACTACAATACTTCTACGAACCCTAACTATTATTAAGTTAAAATATGTTTTACTATTGCAAAATAATAAAATACAGTTTTTCATATTACATATTAGTAATTAAAAAAATTAATGTTAAAATTTTACATTTTCATGAGCAAAAAATTTAATTAACATATTGCATATTTAAGAAATATATAATATAATTTATACATGGGGAAAGTTCGTAGAAGTATTGTAGTTCTACGAACCTTTTTTATTACTAAATAAAAAAAGACTATCTAATTTTCAATATTAAATAGTCATAAATCATTTATTTATTTTTAGAACTCTGATATTCTTCTTCTCTTTTTTCTAGATTTGCTAGTTCTTGTTTTAAATATTCAATTCTTTCTTTTCTGCTTGTAGATGTGCTTTCGTCTATATTTCTTTGTACTTGCTCTTTTTCAGATATATATTCTTTATAATTTTCTTGAAGCTTTTTTGTTGCTGGTAATGTTTCTATTACTGTTCCTATTTCATCATTCATTGTAATAGATAAATTACCATTATTTTTTGAAACAGAACCAATATAATTTCCATTTTTCTTTCCATCGATTAAACCAAATTCAATGTCGTGTAATTCTCTTACTCTTTCCCTTCTTAATAATTTTGTTAAAACAAATTTAGCATAATCAGGATTATTAATCATTTCATTTTTATCAAACTCCATAATTAATTTTTCAAAAAAGCGTAAATCTTCATTTTCCCAAGCATCTGTAATCAGTGCACTTGGTATTCCATATTGGACAGTACATTCATAAAGATTAGAATGTCCAGGTATTTCAATACTCTTTATAATTCTAATTGATATTTCATTACCCTTTACCTCATCATCTTTAAAAATATCATTTCCTTTATAATATTTGTTCTCAGGTAGATTTGATTTTTGTTCTACCTTTTTTTTCTTAAACATATCAAATAATCCCATAATCGTCCTCCTTAAATACTTTCCTTTTTCTTATATAATTTGTATGTTATTCCTAATATTAAGATTGCTAATATACCAACTGTCATATAGTTTTTCACACCTGTTTTTGGATTGTCTATTGTATTAGATATAGTTTTTTGTGTATTAGTAGCATTATTATCATTATTATTATCTGTCGCTTGATTATCTTGTTGCGATGGTACATTATAATATACTGGCTCACTTAATCGCAAATAACCTAATAATGTTGGATGATATGCAACACCTTTAAACATGTATTCTTTATCTGGCAATATATTTACATCAACATATCCATCTTCAATTTGCGTAATACTATTTGTTGAAACAGAAGATGAATCTTCAAAAATTAATAAATCAATCGGTATATTATCCCAATCAAATCGTTCTTCATCATATCTTTCAAAATCAAAATAAATCCTTAATTTAGTATCACTTAATTTTTCGATTGATAGTTTTGGAACAAGATATTCATATCCATCATCATCTATTACCTCCACTTTAGATAAATCAATACTAAAGTTAAATGAAAGATCTTTAAGTATTGTATCTGTCCCTGTTCTTAAACCATAAACATCATATGACGATAAACCTAATTCTTTATCTATTCCTTTCGAATCAATTATAGATAAGCCTATCATTTGTAATTGAATATATTTATACATAATATTTTCATAATATAATTTTTTTTCAACTTCAGTAGAATTATCATTAATATTATCTATATTCATTGCTATACCATTTACAGTTTGCTCTGTTTCATTGAATACAACATTAGTTTCATAATCACCATTTTTTAAATTAATTCCTTCATCATTATTTGTGAGTATTATTTGTTTCATATTTTTTCTAATTCCAGAACCATATGGATATTCTTCATATGTAGGTGAACCTGAATTAAATTCTTCTACATATTTTTGTAAATTACTAACAAATTCCTCTTTTGTAACATCTTTTGCGTGTGCTATTGGAATAAACATTACTATTCCTAAAATCATAATAAATATCTTTTTTCTCATATTTTACCTCCACAAAATATATTTACTAATCATTATTCGTAGAACTCTATAACTTCTACGAACCTATTTTAATAATGTTATAAATTCCTTTTTCATTTGGTACACAATAGAATTCCATGATTTAAAAAAAATATATACAAATTAGAATTAAAAAATGTAAAATTTGACATAACTCATTAATAAAAAATTATTTGCTATATTGCATAAAACAATATCTTATAGTATAATTTAATCATAGAAAAAAGTTCGTAGAAGTTATAGAGTTCTACGAACCTTTTTTATGTAATTACTTGTTTATTTTTTTATTATTCACTGTATATGATGCAACTTGACAATTACCTAAAACTAATCCTGCATCAACGAGTGATTCTTCTGGTATATTTCCATTAAAGAAACATGCTACTGGGATACTAATTCCACCATGCGCAACCAATAATACATTTTTATCTTTATATTTTTCAGTAATATCTTCTAAAAAATCATATACTCTTTTAAAGAATACTTGAATATTTTCAGCACTCTCAAATTGCATATTCTTATAATAATTCCAATAACCATGGAAATCAAAATTCTTTGTTTCCATTCCTTCAAATTCACCGAAATCTCTTTCGATAATTCTTTCATCATATATTATAGGAATATTTCTATCTCTATTAATTATCTCTGCTGTTTGTCTTGCTCTTTTTAATGGTGAACAAATAATCAAATCAATATCTGTATTCATTAAGTTATTTCTTGTTTCTTCTGCTTGACTTAATCCCGTTTCGTTTAATGGTTCATCACATCTACCCATTACTTTCTTTTGTACATTCCAATTTGTTTGTCCGTGTCTTGTTATATATATCATAAAAACCTCCTAAATCATAATTATTTACTATATATATTTCTGATTACTTTCACAATTTCTTTTCTACTTATAAGTTCATTAATCTTTGCTTTCAATTCAATAAAGTTCACTCCAATTGATTTTGAAATTAAATTTGCTGTTTTATCATTTAATGCGACAATAATACTATAACCATTAATTATATCCATACAATTAACAGACATATATTCAACTTCTTTTTCTTTACTAACAGTTTCTAGTACATTTCTAATACTATCTTCATATTTTTCTAAAAAGTCTTCAACATTTGCAACTTCTAATTGTCCCATAGACCATGATATAGTCATAAATTGATCTTTAAATTCTACTTCCATTTCTTCCCTTAAATTGTTACCAATTTCAGATTTTTTTACAAAAATCTCATTAGTAATACTGTCTGTGATTTCGGGTACTAAACTTTTTAACCAATTTGCCATATCAATATCTCTTTGATTTGTTAATTTGATTTTTAAGTTCATTGTATTTGATATAATACCATAATACAATAAAATTGCTGATTCTTTTGAAATCTCTAAATTACTATTTTTAAATCTTTCAGCAACTATTGTTGAAGCTGAACCGAGAGGCTCAATTTGTGCTTTTACATTATATTCATCTATCCATTGTTCTCTTTTGTGATGATCTATTACTTCTACAATCTTATTCTCAGTTATTGTATTAGGAATTTCTTGAATATAATTTGTATCAACTAAAATTATCTTATCATCATCTAATACTTTATCTATTGGATTTAATGATATATTAAATGTATCCAAAACAATTCCAACTTCTTTTTTGTATGTTCCTTCAAAATAATAATAGGCATCTTCACCTTTTTTTCTTAAATACTCACAATAAGCATACATTAAAGCTATACCATCCATATCAGGATTAATATAACTTGTTATAATTTTTCTCATAACACTTTTCTCCCTCAAAAATTAAAAAACACTAATTTACTTACTTATTATACTATATTTTTTTAATTTTTGATAAAGAAATTAAAAAGATAGTATTTTTTTACTATCCATAATTTATTTAGACATACCATTTTGATTTTCTTGTTGTTGTGGTGCATATCCATAAGCAATATTAACATCATTTTTTAACTTAGATGCATGAGCTAATGTAATTTCTTTTTTAGCAACTTTTTCTCTAATCATTGCAAGAGCATTTAACCTATCTATTTCTAATTCTTCTGGTGTTTTACTTCTTCCAATTAAATGTGATTCACTTGCATTAGAAGATAGTACTCCTCCTGTTATAACAATTTCATCAGGACTCATTCCTAAATTTGTTCTTACACTATAAACTGCATTTTGTTTTAATGATATTTCACTATCTAATTTTTTATATTCTTTCCATGACTCTTCTGCTTGTCTTTTTAATTCAGCAACTTGTTCATTAACAGAATCAAGTAATTGTTGCATACTTTCATTATTTAATTCTGATTCATCATTTAACCATTTCTGAATAAAATTTTCCATCTTAGCTTCTTTATCACTTGCTTGTGAATGAAGTGTCAATGACTTACTTAAAGCCTCTGTCTTTTTTTGTTCTAACATTTTTAATTCTTCTTGCATATTATTTCCTCCAACTTACTTTGTTCTTCCTTTTTTGGCATGTTCAGATAAACTTTTCAAGTTTTCTTCTCTTTTTTTTGCAATCTTCATTGAATATTCCTTAATTCCCTTACCAAAATATGTTTCACTAACAATTGCATTAGTTCTTACTTGACCTTGTGCAATATAAAGAACTCCTTCAAAAATTCTAGTTAATTCTTTATTTTCTGGATCATTTTTTATCATTTCATATAAGTGACTAAGTAATTCTTCTGTTCTATTCAAATTCTTATACATTTCATCATGCACCATTTGGTCTAATTTTTCATTATTTCCCATATAAACCTCCTATTTACAATTTTAATTCATTCACTAATTCAGGATAATTCTTCTTTATTGCATTATTAAATTGGATTTTTATTAATCCTACTTGTGTAAAATAAACAATTCCATAAATAACTACGATTAAAGGTATTAATAATAATAACATAAATTTAGTAAATTCAGGATTGTTTGAATTTATAAATGTAGGAATACCCAAAATACCAAATATAACAATTACTATTATCATAACTAAATTAATAGTTTTCCTTTTTTTGTTATTTTTTATTTTTAAGTTTTCATACACTTTTTTTAAATCTTCAATCGAAATTGATTTTGAATAAATTGCCTTCTTTAATTCTTTATTTAAAGTATTATAATAAATATTGTAAATCATAAATAACTCCTAATTCTTATAATGTTCTATCTGAACGAACAGTCTTATTATAATCTTGTGTTAAAGTATAATCTACTCCTTGTAAAAATGACATAACTGTTTGTGCTGATGCTTGATCCATACCTTGTAGTGATTGTTGTAATTGTTGCTGAATTGCTGTTCCAACTGCTACTTGTAGTTCTTCTAGTGTTATACCTTCGTGATAACTAGAATTTAAAACATTCATTAAACCTCTCATTTGTAATGGGTTACCAGAAGCATTAACACCTAAATTTGACATTTGTGTTGTTTGATAATCTTGATTATTGTTCATAAATTTCCTCCTCATACAATACCGATAACTTATAATATTATCTATTGTTCGTAGAAGTACCATACTTCTACGAACCTTTATTTTCTACAATTAAATTGGTGTTAATACTTATAAAATCCAGTATTATGACAATTTATAAAGTTTATATATAAAAACAATAATTTTTTCTAAAAAAATGTAAAATTTGACATTATTATATATCAAAAAACTATTATTATATTGCATAAATCCACGAATTATAATATAATTTAGGTGTAAGTAAAAAGTTCGTGGAAGTATGGTACTTCTACGAACTTTTTTTATTATATATTTTTGAATTTATTTTTCCTTCTGATAACTATATAGCCTACAATTGCACTTACAACTAATAATATACTTCCACCATAAACCCCTGTTTTAGGATTTTCTGTTGTACTAGATGTTTTCTTGTTATCAACATTATTCGAAACACTATTTTCTGTTGATTCAACTACATTAGAAGATTGATTATCATCATCAACAGATGTGGTTTCTGGATTTAAGTCTTCAATTTTACTCAAATCTATTTTTAATCTTTTTGTTCCTTGCGGTTGCCCAGCAGTTTCAAATTTCTCATAAAGTATAAATTCTGGATTTTCATAATTTATTGTTTCATTTTCATGCCCTTTTAGAGTATAAATTGCTTTTATTACCTCATCTGTCCATAATTCATCAGGAACAATTTGTGCGTATGATGGATTTTCCATATCAAGATATTCATAAGTTAAGATATTATCAATCAATGTATAAATCGTATCAGTTTCAACATCATCAATTTCATCATCATAAAATCCATTTATTTCATGTATTTTAAGTGTAGTGTCCGTTGTTTCAAATGTAATTTTTGAATCTTCAAAATATAATGCATCCAACAAATCACTTTCTCTTAAAATTTCAGCAAGTTTCTCAGTAGTCACTTCGGCTGCCATTACTGAGTTCATACCAATAAAACACATAAAGCATATAGCTATACTACATATTATTTTTTTATAGTTTAACATCTATAATCTCCACCTTTATTCTTTTACTTCTTTTTTTCATTTTCTTCTAAATATTCAGCATAGAAATCTGAAATACTTTTATTATAATTAAAATCGTCTAAATATTGTTCTAATAAATGCCAATATGCACTTTCAGAACTACCATAATAACTTCTATTTTCTTCATCATAAGCACCTTCAGTAGCTCTTATATGAGAATTTCCCTTCGCTTCTATTCTATGAAGTATATCTTTTACCAACATATCAAGTACTAATTTAAATTCATCATTAGATAATGATTTGATTTTTTCATCAGACTTTAAGAATTCTACAAGTGCTTTATTATATATAAAATTTCCTTGTTCATCATAAAGTGGTTGATCTAATTCTCTAAAATTCTCCTCAACTACATTTTCTATAAATTCTTGTAAATTAGCATCTAAATCTAAATTTTCAATAATTAATCCTAAATTAGTTTTATTTGTCATATTAACAACTCCTCCATTATTTAATCTTAGTTTCTATTTCTTTTAGTTTTTCTATATCATCAATTTTAATAATAGTTTTATCATTATTATCATATCCAATAAAGAAATTTATTAACTCGTATCCAATTTTTCTTAATTCCTGTGCTACTATATTTGCCTCAAGTACATCGTAATTAAAATTTTCTTCTATATCATTACCCATAAAAGAATATTTTTTCAATTCTTCCTTATATTCATTTGTAATTAAATCAACATCTATCTTTTTTTTGGAATTTATTCTATCTAATAATTGATTTATTTTGTTGGCAAAGTCAGTTATATTAGTATAATTATCCAAATGTATAACATAATTATTATTTTTTAGTTCTTCTAACCAAGAATCATAAAATGTTAGAAATGTGTCATAATCAGAATTAATATTTAAATTCTTATACTCACTTATATTATTAATATCAAAATTATTATTAGTAACAATATTATTTATTTCAGAATATAATTTTGGTTCTGTTTTTCCACTTTCAAATGCTATATCATACCCATCATAATCATATGCTATTTCTGATATATCTGGTTTTTCATTACTTTCTTTCTTAAACATACTAAATAATCCCATATTTCCTCCTAAACTTCGTATCCATCTACTTTAACTATTTTTCCATTTAATACATAAATTTCCATTGCTGTTGATTCCAACATATCTGATGTATATTCATTTCCACTTTCAAAGAAAAATGTAAATTGCCCAGCCATTTCTTGTTGTTGTGTAGGTGAATATCGAGCATCAATCATACCATAGCAGTATACTATATCATAAATCTTTAAACCTTCATAAATTAAATTATCATCTCTATCTTTAAATTTATCAGTCTTAAACCATGGTATAAAACGGTCTTTTATTATTTTATCTATACCTTCGTTTTGTAATACGGCATAATCTTCTGATAGATGTTCTTTACTCTCATCTATGTTAAACTCTATTTCAATTGGTATACCATCATATTCAACTTGTGATATATAAATTTGTGGCTTTATATTATTATTTGTTTTATTTTTCTTAAACATATCAAATAATCCCATTTTTTAACCTCATTCACATTATAAACTTTCAACTTCAATTGTATCATCGCTAGAATTGTAATTAATTGAATAATCTTGTTCATAAGGAGAATCCCAACTTCCCCACAAGCTTATAGTCTTCGAATCTTGAATCACTATTGTACTAAATTCAAAATTATCTCTTAAAAATTGTTCACTTGGTTCAAATAAATTTCCATCTTTATCATAATTATCTACTTTTTTTAAAGTGCCAGCAAGTTCAGGATAAATTCTTTCTTTAATTGATTTTGAATTATCACTATATTTCTTTAAATTATCAAAGATAGTTTTTAAATCAGTCTTATCGTCAATATTTAAAATACTAGCCTCTAAATTTTTTCCAGCAAAATTAACATTTTTTATATCAGCTGATAAAATATGTTTCTCTAGATTGTGTTTAAAACTAACTTTTCCATATCTGTCATCTTCATACTCAATTGTTTCAATATTTTTTTCTTTATATTCGATTTTCTTTTTTTCTTCTTTTTTATCTTGAATTTTCAAAACTATTACAGTTATTCCAATAGTCAATACCCACCAGATAACAATTCCAACTATTCCAACAGTTTTTGTTGAGGAATCATTATACTCAGAACCTGCTGCCATTCCTATATGTAAAAATAAAAGTATTCCTATCCATATAATCCAAAAAATAATTTTTCCTATTTTTTTCATAAAGCACCTCTACCAAATATCTATATTTCTAACAAATTGTTCTGTTCCATCAATAAATGCTTGTATTTTTAATTTAGATGGAATACTACATTTTCCTTTATATGAAGGAATGCACATATATCCTTTAACAGTTCTACCTTGTTTCATATAGTTTTCTAATTCATCATCTATCTTATTTTTTTGTTCAACTGCTTGTGATGGAGCATAAACCATATTATCAATTTTATCAGAGCCACCAAATCTTAATCCAATTAAATATAATGGTTTTAATTCTCCGTTCTTAATCAATTCTTGCTTTTGTTCATTAGTCAATGATGAATATATTCCTTTACTTTTAAACATATCAAACAATCCCATAACTATTTTCCTACCTTATCTAAATATTTCTTATACGCAGTATCTATATAAACTTTGAATTTATCATAATCATCCCATTTGAATTTAAAGCCATAAATATCAGAATTAAGTTGTTTTCGTGCAAAGTCTTGTACATCTACTTCCAAACCACCTATTACATTTTCCTCTTTAAGATAAAATTGCCCATCATTACATAGTGAACTATTTGAATATTCCTGTATAAAATCAACAATTTGATCTGATATTTCATCCTTGAATAAAACTCCATCTGTTAAAAGAAAGAAATCAGTAGCCTCATAAGTTCTATTCTTAATTTTATCAATAGTTTTCATCCAACCTTTTTCTCCATCCTCACCATAGTGTTGAGAAGAATATTGATAATAACCATTTTCAATAATCCAAGCCATTAAATAAGTAAAATCATCATACGAACAATGCCATATTTCATCTTCATCAGACTCAGTTAATTCTTCATTTGTTTTACCTGTTCTTTTACAATATAAATTGCAAGCAATATCATAAGTATATCCTTTATTTAAATATATTGTACTATCAGCACCATAGATATACGAAATAGATGTTTTTATATATTTTTCAGGATTTTTTTTCATACATACTCCCAGAATTAATAATGGTGATATGATAACATATAATAATATAACTAAAATTACTGCTCCAATCGAATCATTAATTGCTACTATTAGTAATAAAAATAATAATACAGAAAAAATTATACCCATTGTAAAAAGAACTTTGCCTGATTTTATAACACTATCTTTATCTTTATTCATAACTATTTTCCTCTACTTTCATATAAACTAATTATTCTATTTATTATTTGTGGAATAAATCCATTTTTAGTATTATTTAAATATGGCGAAGAATATCCACCAGACCAATAATCTTGTCTTTGAATATAAGTTATTAAAGCCATACATTCAAGGATATTTAAAGTATTAATTTTATTAATTGTTATTTCATTAAAATTATTATATAAATCTTCATATTCATTATAATTTTTGCAAACAATTTTTAAATTGAATAGTTCTGACATCAAACTTAAAATCTTTTTATTTACTTCTTTGTTATCTGATAAATCAATTGTCTTTTCATATCCTTGATATTTCTTAAATATTTCATATAAATCTTTTCTTTCTAGCATATCTTCTTCATCAAGTCTTTTATCACCAATCGATAAATATTTTTTTTTTATATCATTTTTATTAAGCATATCAAACAATCCCATATATACCTCCTACAATATTGTTGAAGTAATCTTTCAAGTATATTCGTAGAACTAACATAGTTCCACGAACCTATTATTTTTTTAATTATACAATTTTTCTTATTATAAACCAATTAAATATAATAAAAAAATACAATTTGAAAAAATTATGTAAAAGTTTACAATTGCATATACAAAAAGACTGCCATAATATTGCATATTTCTTTATTTTATAGTACAATTTAGACATGAAAAAAAGTTCGTGGAACTATGTTAGTTCTACGAACCTTTTTTTGTTAAATATCATTATTTATTTTGATTTTCCTTGTGTTTCGTTCAATATTGTTACAGCTTCATCACTATCCATAGTTGGATCAATAATTCCTGTTCTTATAGAATCCGTTAGAGTTGGATCATATGAATGTTTTTCTAATTCTCTGGCATAAGCTACAGATTCCCTTGAAACATCAATACTACGAACTTCATCACTAGAAATAATTAATTCTAATTCTTTTCTAATATGAATAGGTAGTGTTGAATCATTCAGCAATTTCTTTATTAAATCAAAGTAATTTAATTTATCTCTATTAATTTCACTACTCATTTGTTTCCTACGTTGCAACAGATTAAGATATTCTCTATTTTTTTCAGCATTCTCACTATTCTGTAAAGGTGTATCACCACTCATGAATTCTGTTAATGAATAAGGAGAAATACTTTCAAGTTCTTCAACTATTTTTTCAGCAGTAGCTAAATCGCAATTAAGAATTTTTGTTATAGCATTTTCTCTTTCATGTATCAATCTTTCAAGTTCTTTCTTTGCAGTAACAACACTACTTGGACTTTGAGATTCAGCGATTATTCTTTCTTTTTCTTCGTTGATTTTCTTTTCAGAATTTGTTATTTGTTCAATATTATTCTTGTATTGTTTTCTGTTAAAGATTTTAAATAAAAATCTACCAACTTTTCCTTTAACGAGTTCGCCATTTTTCTTTGTGAATTTTCTATCTTCTGCACTATTTTTTAATTCTTCAAGTTCTATTTCTAATTCTTTTATCTGACTTTCAAACTTTTCTTTTTCAGTTCGTTCTTCATAACGTAGTAAACCTTCAGCATGTTTTATATTGGAATTAAATGTTATTACGATTTTTGATAATTGTGCATAAGGTTCTTCAAAGTCGACTCCATTCTCGTTTACATATTTAACAAATAATTTTCCATATTCAGAGTTTTCGAAGTCGTTAATTTTACTATTAATAGAATCAAATTCTTCTTGATTTACACCTATACGATTATGAACACCATTTATTCCAACTATTGCCCAATCCACACTGTCAGGTACTGGAATTACACCTTCTCTAATTTGAAATCCATTTAAATTCAATTCAATTAAATGTTTTTTATCCCCAGTTTCTAATGATTTTATATATGATTGAGATTGAACTATACTATCTTCTACTCGTGATAATTCTGACTTAATGTAAGGTCTTCTTTCTCTTATTTTCTCTAAATCTCTTGAGATAATAATGCGACCTGTATCATGTGGATATTCTTTTCTTTTTTCTTGCTTATAGTAACTTTGTAATGCTTTACTAAAATTTTCTCCTTCTGAATCTAAAAGATAAGTTCTCTCCATAGGTTTTACCATTTCAAATAATAGTAAACATTCTTCATATGTTACAGTATCCAAATTTATTTTCGATACTAATTTGCAAAAATCATTATAACTTAAACTACATAATCTATTAAAGTTGTCTATATTATCTTTACCTAAACTTTCACTTGTGATATTCTTAATATATTTTATCAAATCCTTTTTTGATATGAAGTTAAGATCACCAAAATATATTTTATCATCAAATTCAACATCTTGGTTCTCACATGTTTTATCAATATAATCTTGTGGTATTTTCAAAGATGCTTTTGCTTGCATCAAAACATATGTATACTTTGCCAATGTTCTAAATTCATTTGGATATGCATTGTAGTATTTTTCCCATGCCCCATTTGGTTCATTCTTTAAATAATTTAAAACTTCTAATGTATCATCATTTGCAAATCTTTTGATAAAGCTTTCTAATTGTCCATATAAATTATTTTCTGATAAATATTCTCTAAATGATTCCACGCTCTTAGGATTGAACCTACCAAAAGGTGTAAAGTTATATTCACTTCTAACACCACATGAAAGTTCAGATAATAATTTTTCATCTTTTTCTTTTTGTTCCAATTCTTCTAGTAATTGTTTTTTCTTTTCTTCTTTCTGTTTCAAGTCTTCGTTTGCGTTTGCAATAAGTCCATCAATAACTTTACCCATTGCTTCTGGATTATTTAAAATACTTGTAAATGCAATATCTTTAAGAATTGTATTACATGATTTTATTTCTTTTCTTAACTGACTAATTAATTCTTCAAGTTTCTCTTTCTTTTCTTTAAATTGTTGTAAGGTTTTATCTACCTTCTCTTTTTTTAAGTCATATTTTGAATCATTTTCTATAAGTTCTAGAACTTTTGTTAAATATTCTATCTTCTGTTTTGCCTCTTCAACATTTTTCCCACCATTTTCAATATATTCTTTCCATGAATCTATATAATTGTTAACATTGCTTATCCCCATACCACCAGATATTCCTCGTTCATGAGTAGCAAGGTCTACAATTTTAAATTCACCTGTTTCACGATATTCTTCTTCTTGATTATTAATTGCATCAATTTGACGATTAAATTCTTGAATTGCATCTGCAATTTCTTGGATATACTCTTTAATATTTGCCGCTGTTATTTTTTTCATACTATTTCAACCTCAATTCTAAATCTTTAAGCTCATATTTAATCTTATCCATTTTTAAAATAAGTTCTATCAATTCTTGATTTGTCATACTTCCTCCTAAATCTCTTAAAAACACAATATATTTTAAATATCAAGAGATGGTTCGTAGAACTATATCACTTCTACGAACTTTTCTTTCTTGACTTACCAAGTATATTTATTGAGTTCTTTTTTGACTCAAATGAAGCATGAACATATATGTCTTGTGTAAATTTCCAAGAGGAATGTCCCAGCAATTCACTTATAACTTTAATATCTACTTTTTGTTCTCTTAACCTAGTCGCAAAAGTATGTCTTAAAGAATGAAAATTAATTTGTTTAATGTTTAATCTATCCAATAATTCAGAAAAATATTTTTCTAATGTTCTCGGATCTTTTGGTTTATCATTACCAGTAAAAATAAAATCATTTTTATCTTTAATATACTTCTTTAAATGATTTATTATAAATGCTGGTGCTGGTATAATCCTTATTGATGTTTTCGTTTTTGGTTTTCCAATAATTAGTTTTGTTTTAGGCTTACCTTCTGGATTCTTTACTCTCAAAACAGTTTTATCAATACTTATAGTATTATTAATAAAATCAATATCAGTACCTTTTAAAGCACACAATTCACCAATTCTAACACCTGTATATAAAGAAAAAAGTATAGTTAAATTTCTTATATTCATATTTTTATTAATGTGTTCTTCGATTATATTTTGTTCTTTTTGAGTAAAGTAAGTAATTTCATTCCTTTTCTTTTGAAATTTAATATCCAATTCTAATGAGTTTCTTCGATACTTTTTTTCAACACCATAACTAATACATGATTGAATAATTATCAATAATATATTCTTAGTTGAATTACTAAGTTTATTTATTTCATCTTCTTCATAGAAATTGAAAATATTCTTCTCCTTTATCTTTTTAAATTCATACTCTCCTAAATACGGATCTAGATATTTTTCAATACAGAACATATACTTGTTGAAACTTGATTCCTTGATGTTACCCTTTCTACCTTCTAACCATTCATACATAACATATTTAAATGTTATCCTTTTAAAAATCATAAATCTCCCTCCTTCCGACATAATATTGTAAATTACTGAACAAGTTTTTAAAAAAAACATTACCAAAATATGTCAATAGTTTTTAAAAAAAACATTACCAAAATATTGAAAATAAGGGCAATATATAATATAATAGACTTATCATAAACAAATTAAAAAGTTCGTAGAAGTGATATAGTTCTACGAACCTTTTTTGTATCAATTTATTGTCATCTTATTCAGCATTTTTATCGATAAATATTATTTATTATAATGACAAAAAAAGTAGATAAACTACATAGTATTACCTACTTTTATTTTCTTTTTAGCTGTTCGCATATATAAAGTATAATCACAAGGCTTATACTGTTCTACATGAACTTTATCTATTATATTAGTAAACCCATATTTAAAATATATATGTTTTGCTATTTCATTACTATCTTCAACTCCAATAGTAAATTCACAATACCCACGATTTTCTAAATCATCTAAAGCAAACTTAACTAATCTTTGTCCTAATCCTTTACCTTGATATTCTTTACTTAATCTCAAAGTTTCTAAATAAACTCTTTTATAAGGAATGGTTTCAGTAGGTAAATCATGACTAACATAATTGATTGTCAATTCCCCTACAAATTTTCCATTATACTCAATAACACATACATCTATATTGCCTTTTTTTAATTGATTCAATCTACCAATTCTATAATTTTTCCATACTTCCTCAGTACCAGGAAAAAGTGATTTCAATTTATATATTTCATTGATTGTAATCTTTTTAAAAAAAATATTATCCATAAAACCACCTGTATCATACCATGACAATTATAGCAAAAGCCTAAATAATAGTCTATATTATATGGTTAATTCATAAAATTATTTATTGTTTCTACATTTAGGGCAATAACATCTTTTTAACAAATGATCAGGTCTAATTTTCCAAATATGATTACAAACAGAACAACCAACTTCTGCATTTGATTTTGAACCATAATACTTCAAAACATATATTTTACCATTTGATTTATTAAAAACATCATCATATAACTTTTTACCATAATCTATTTTTTCTTTTTTATTTTTCAAGTTCTTTTTCTCAACATCATTCAAAAACTTATGAGGTTCACATTTAGGACACACAGGATTTTCAAACAATTTCTTATAATTTATAGACCATTCATGATTACACTTTTTGCATCTTACAGTAGCAGGTGTACTCATATTAATAAAATCCTTAATAATAATATCTTTATTAGCAATATCATCTTGAAGTTTTTTTATCTTTTTATTTAAATTTATTTCTTTATTAAGTAACTGCCTATACTTTCTTTCCAAAAGAATTTGCTCCTCATTAACAAAATCAACCTTAGATACAACAAATGTTAATCCTCTCTTTTTCTTATCCCATTTAATATGTAATAAATAAATTTTTCTACCCTTTGATTGATAATATAATTGATATTTTATTTTTTCTAAATCAGCATTAAATGTCTTTATTTCCATTATTGCATTTTCACTAGATAAGTCGCACTTTGCTAAAACATTATCCTTATAATCAACAACTAACTCTTGAGAAAAAATAGTATTATCTTCAAAAATATTATGTTTAATAAAATCAATCAACGGTTTTAATTCTTTTTTTAAAACAATATTTACATTATTTACCTCTTTAACCTTTTGCTTATCTTCATCATTTAAAGCAGATAATGTTCCATCAGAATTAGTAACAATAGGTATCGTATGAATATTTGTATTAAGATGACCAACAAATTTTAATTTACACTTGTTTTCATATTGAAATTTAAATGATTCCTCATTTTTATCAACTACATCAAGCATAGTATTTATTAAATGTTCAATCGCAATACCAGATATATTTGTTTCAAACTTTTTGATTTTTGAATTAGTAATAGTAAATTCTTTTATAATTTGAGAACGATAATTAATCAAAGGAAGATTATCAATCATATATTTAAAATTAGGATAATTTGATAAATAACTAACAGGAACAATATAATCATCACTTAACTCATATACACCGTTATATAATACAATAAGTTTTTTATTATTCATTCTTTCAAATAATTTCCATTCCAAAATACAGTCATTTATCCCAGAATGAATTTTTTGAATTCCATCTATACCATACATCATGCACAAATTATCTTTTGAAACTTCACCAGAAGAAAAACTACTAGATATAATATCATGTTTGAAATTATAAAAAATTAATTTTTCAAACCCTTTTAAACCTTTTCTTTTCATATAATTCTTCATAAATTTCTCATCAATACTACCAAAAACTAATATAGTTCTTTTATCAAGTTCAAAAACATTTAATAAGTTATCAAACTCTGATTGAGTAAGAGGTGTTTTATCTTCTAAATCTTCATCAGTAATTCCATTTATATATGTTGTTTCAACAAAATCATTCAATTCCAAAGGTAAAAATCTATTATACTCTTTCTTATCATCTGGCTTATATATAGAAATAGATAACAAATCATGTTTTAACGATGATAACCCATTAGTTTCAACATCTAAAACAACATATTTACTCTTATCAACAGAACACATACAATCAACTCGCTTTATTTAGAATTATATCATAAATCATAATTATTTTATATAAATTAAGAATAGATATAATACGAAAAAACTATAAGAAATAAATCCTATAGTTATATAAAAAGGTAGATACTATTAAATACATATAAACATCTATACTACATTATTTAAATAATAACTAACTACTGTTAATTCTAAAACAATCCATAATAAAGTTTTTTTAATATCTTTTTTATCAATAATGTTTCTTATACAATAATCTTTAATAAACTCAATTTTTAAAGGAAGTTTAATATTTCTACCATTAATACCTATTACTTTATTTATTAGATCAGATACAACAAAACTTCCTTCTTCTACAGATGAACTTTTGTCATTATTATAAATAAAAAAATCTGTTATTTCATCAATTGATTTTATATTTTCTCTATATTTATCTTTATTTGGACTATTCTTAATTTCTTCAAGTCTTTCATTAATTAATTGTTCTAAAATAACTTCTGCATCATTTTCAGATAATTTATTTATAGAAGATGCTAATTCTTCTAAATCATAGTGATACTTTATAGAAGTAATCACTTTTATTTTATCTTCTAAAGCTTCTGATAATTTACTAGCATAATCATTAATTTTTTCTTTATCCATATCTAGCTCCAATCACACACTATCTACCTTTTTTATTATCAGCACAAAATACAACATTTTTCCTATTTAGTTCTTATTATAATCATTATAACTTACTACATAGTTAGTATGGTTGAATTATCAGAAACTTATTACAATAGTAGTAAGTAATTGAAAGGATGTGATTATAATAAAACCATCAAATGCTCGTAATATTTTAGCAAATAATATCGTTTACTTTAGATTACAAAAAGGTTGGTCCCAAGAAGATTTTGCAGATAGACTTGGAACTACTCCTACTTATGTATCTAATTTAGAAAATGCTAAAAGAAATACAAGAATCGATTATATCGATCACATCGCAAAAATACTTAATGTAGAACTATTTCAATTATTTGAAATAAGAGAAAACATTGAAAATCGTCGAATACCAAGACGATAATGAATACAATTAGTTGTATTCTTTTTTTATGCCACTTCAATTATAGCACAAATAATTAAATCTTACACAATAATTTTGCTCACTATTAAGGAGCAGTATTAATTCCCTATTTCCTATAAAATTATATATAGGAGGAATCAATTATGAAAAGCACATACGAATTATTTGATCTAATTGGTAAAAATATGAAAACAATTAGAAAAGAAATAATAGGAAAATCTCAAGAAAAGATGGCTGAAGATACAGATATGAGTAGAAGTTTTATATCTCATATTGAAAGTCCAAATGTCGATACAGGTATATCAATAGATACTCTATTCTTCTTAGCACAAAAATATAACTTTGATATTAGATTATTCTTTGATGGATATGAAGAATTAATGAAAGAAAAAAAAGAAACAGTTAATAATTAAAAAAATCGCAAAAATTAAAAATGCCCCACGAATTTAACCGTGAGGCAAAAATAGTCCAAAATTTGATGATTTTTTCAAAATTTTTCAAATTTTTTCAAAACATTTAAAAAAATTTCGCCAACTTTAAACTGTCCAAGTTGGTTTTTTATTTTTCGTCCAAAAATTAGATATTCAATTTACCCTTATAAATAAAGGGTTTTCAAACATTCATTTTTTCAAATTATGAAGTTTTAAAAATTTCTCTCAAAAATTGAGAGGGCAATGTGTTAAGCCACTTCACCAACGGACCAAGTAAAATTATTATATCATAAATTCAAACTATTTCAATAAAAAAAGGATAAATAATTATCCTATTTTTTGTCTTTTTTTAGATACAATATTAGTAAGTATTATAAATACAATACAAAATATAATCATAATAATGAAATTCATAAATAATGGTTTTAAATTAATAAAACTAAAATCTTCTAAAGAAGATATTAAAGTATTACCTTCTACATAATAGAATGTAGGAAATATATGAGCTACACTTAGTACAAAACTTGGTAACAAATTAACTGGAACAAATACTCCACAAAGAAAACTAGAACCAAGTGCTACTACATTAACTACTCCACTTATAGCGTTTTTATTACGTATTAAATTTCCAAGTAAAAATGAAAGTGTAATACATGTTATCATAAATATAAATGAATTAATTAAATACAGTACCCCATGCATACTAAATATAACTTCAGGTACAATAAACATACTTACTATAAAGTAAAATAACCATAATACAAATGAATATAAAAAGTTAGATAATAATAAAATTCTATTACTTTTTTTATAATTTGTACTACTAATAATATTTCTTTTAGAAATTTTATCTTGATTAAATACTTGAAGTATTAAACATATTACATATATTAAACAAGCAAGCATACTATAACTCATAAAATTATAATAGAAACTAGCTTTATCTAACTCACCTGTATTTAATTTAGATGTGACTTCTACTTTGACTTCTTTTTTTAAAGTTTCATTTATTTTATTTATAAGTTCATTTTCATCACTTACACTTTTTTGATAAATATTTGCAACATTCAAATACCTATTTAAAAGCATTTCTGCATATGCTCCATTATAAGTATCAGTTTTTTTAATATCCAAAGTTATATTTTTACCTGATAGAAAATCACTACTATAATTTTTAGGTATATATATTATATAACTTACATCTTGATAAAATAATGCATCATTACGAGCTTCTTCATTATTTGCTATTTTTTTAATCTCACTATTTTCATTAAAGTATTTAACTAAATTTTTTGAAATATTACCATTATCTTCATTTACAATTAATACACTAGGCTTACTAGCTGTAAATAAATTATTACTATTATTTGTACTCATATTAGTTACACCAAATACTAAAAGTATAACTGTATACATAATAACAATTCCTTTATTTCTATTTAGTATTTTTAAGAATGCTTTAAATACTGTCATATTTTTGCCTCCTTAAATTTAATATAGATATAACTAATAATAGTAAACTAAATACAATTAAACTAATTACATTTAATAAATATCTATCTAAAGTATCATAATAATATAACGAATAAAATCCATCAGTTATCATATTAGCTGGATTAATTTTATTTAGAATTGGAATATTTTTATCAACGATATACTTCATTGTAATACCCATCATACCTGATAAAAAGCACCAGAACATGACTATACCAATTAATATACCTATCTTTGCATTTTCACCAACTTTAAATTTAATTGATACAACTACACCAAGTGATAGCCCTGCTAAACTTCCAGCAAGTGATAATAATATAATATAAATTAAATTAGAACCATAATTTACATGTAAAGCAAAAATTGTATATGTAAACAAAATCAATAAACCAACTAACTGTACTAAGTAACTAGCACATAAATTACTTAATATTAAACTAACTTTCTTTGTTTTAGATATAGATAATCTTTTTCCTTCATTTGACATATTTGGCATAATATTATTTAGACAAGTCATGCTAAGTAGACTACCATATAAACAAGCCATTGCTATTAAAGTATAAAATTCTATCATTACATAATCTAAATTTTTATTTGATGTATCATTTAAACTAACTTTCGTATTTAATTGATCATTAACTTTTTTATTTATTAATTCATAATTAATATTATAATTACCATTTTCTATTTCTTTACTTATTTCAGCTTGAAAAATAGATGAAGACATATTAATCTTACTATTAATCTCATCAACAACATATTTAAAAATTGTTTGTTCAATTCCACTTTTTTTAACAACAATCTTTTCATTATAAATATATCCAACAATTTTTTCATCATCAAGTAATTTTTTAGCCTCATTAAGTGTTACATATTTTGTATTAAATAACTTATCAGAATTATCTTTATTACTAAGTATATCAATAGATTCTTTAAAATTAGAATTTATATTTTCACCTGCAACAGCTATATCAATAACATCTAACTTTTCACTATTTGAAATATTAGAAAACGCTAAATTAAACAATGTCCCTAAAATTATTGGGAATGCAAACGTCCAAAATATCAATACTTTATTTTTACAAAGTATTTTAAGTGCATATATAAAATTATGTAAAAACATCTAGTCTCTTAATTCCTTACCAGTTAGTTCTAAAAATACATCATTTAAAGTTGGACGTTCCACAAATATTTTGCTATAATTAATTCTTTTATTTTTAAAATAATCAATCATCTCTACAATGTTATTCTTACCCTTCTTATATGTAACAAATAACTCATTATTCTGATAAATTACTGAATCTACATTTTTTAAACTCATAATTTCTTCAATATATTTATCACTTAAATCTAAAACTTCAACAGTAACCTTTTCTTTAATATTTGATAAATTTTTAAGTTCATCTACTGTACCTGTGGCTATAATTTTACCCTTATCTATAATAATTACTCTATCACAAAGTATTTCTACTTCTTCCATATAATGAGTAGTATACACTATAGTAGCACCATTATCTCTTAATTTTTTTATACCATCTAAAATATTATTTCTGCTTTGAGGATCAACTGCTACTGTTGGTTCATCTAAAAATATAAGTTTTGGTTTATGAGCTATACCACAAGCAATATTAAGTCTTCTTAATAATCCACCTGATAATTGTTTAGGTCTAAACTTAGTAAACTCTTTTAATCCTACTAAATCAAGTGCATCACTTACATATTGTTTTCTTTTATTCTTATCGGTTATATACAATCCACAAAAATAATCAATATTTTCATATACAGTTAATTCATCGAAAACAGCTACATCCTGAAAAACAACACCTATTTTAGATTTAATATCATAAGCATTAGTATCCATTTTTTTACCAAATATTTTTATATTACCACTTTTATAATTTAATAAAGATAATATAGAATTTATAGTTGTTGATTTACCACTACCATTAGGCCCAAGTAATCCTAAAATTTCACCCTCATTTACATCAAAGGATAAATCATCTACGGCCTTTACTCCCTTATATTCTTTTGTTAAATTATTAACCTCTATTACTTTTTTCATAAAACCTCCTATATTATTTCTAATAATTTTTCTACAACTAAATTAATTACTAATTCTTTATTTTCTTTTCTACTAGATTTTTTTACTTCTAAATCATAATTATAATATTTATTAAATTCTTTATCATAAATACTTATAAATACTACATTATCTTCACCATATAAATTATTTTCATCTATTCTATTTAATTTACCAGTAATACCAATTCCATAATCCGAATTAGAAAAATCACTTATATTTTTACTCATTTCCATAGCTGTTTCAATACTATATACTGAATACTTATCAATTACTTCTTTACTAACACCCATTTTAATTTTATATTCATTAGAATAAGTAACAGCACTAAATTTAATTACATTACTTGCACCTTCTATATTAGTAATCGCATTAGCAATTCCTCCACCAGTACATGATTCCATAGTACTAATAGTTTTATTCTTTTTAGTTAATATGTCAATTACTTCCTTCATTTTCATTCTCCTTTAAAAAAATAGTTTCTTACATGTAGACACATTAAGTATTCTAAATCATACATAATTATATTAACATATTTAGACAAAAATAAAAAGGTAAATAAATTACCTTAATTACTTAATTTCAATTTGTTTTGTTTCATCTAATTTTTTGACTTCTTCTTTTTTAGGTATTTCAATTTTTAAGATACCATTCTTAAATTCAGCATTAATATCTTCTTCAGTAATATCATCACCTACATAAAAACTTCTTGAACATTCTCCATAAAATCTTTCTCTACGAACAAATTTTGATTCCTCTTCATCATCATTATTTTGTTCTACTTTAGCACTTACATCAAGATATCCATTTTTTAAAGATAAATTAATATTTTCTTTACTAAAACCAGGTAAATCAATATCAATTACATATTCATCCTTTTTTTCTTTGATATCTGTTCTCATTAAATTTCTTTGTTTTTTAGGAAAAAATCCATCATCAAAAAAGTCATCAAATAAATCAAAACTATTTCTTCTTGGTACTAACATCATATTTATCATCTTCCTTTCATAATAGTGTTACGAATTGGTAGCACAATATAATATTAATACAGTAGCTTTTCACTACAATCTAATAATATCACTTTCTTTAGCACTTGTCAAGAGGGAGTGCTAAAGAATTACATTTTTATTATATGTTATATTTTTATATTTATACTATCTCTTGGATTAAACTTATCAAATAATTTATTAATTCTTTTAGTTTCAACATGATATAGTTTAGCTAAATTTGAATCCAACATCACCTCTACTCCATTAATTTCATGAATCATATTCTCGACATTAATTATTTCTTTTTCTATTATTTCATTCATTCTATAGCCTCCTTTTTAAAATAACAAAAAAAGGAGACACTATTTTTAAAATAAGTATCTCCGCATCATACATATTTATATTTTGCCTCTAGAAATACACTTTACCGTATAAATTGTCATATAAATATCAGGAAAACTATTTAATACATTTTAATTATACCGAAAACTCATTAGTTTAACAATTACTTTTTTAAATTCTATATACTTTCTTTTTAACCATGTATTCTTCAAAAGTTACTTGATGATATTCCTCAGTTAAAATATTAATACATTCATCAAAAAACCTAATTAATCTCTCTTTTGTATCTTTACATTGCTGATCAATTTTACTTCTTCCATCATATAAAATATTTTTTATAAAAACATTATATTTTTCAAAATCCATATCACTTTCTAAATCTAAGTTATTTACAAATGTAATTTGAATAATATCATTTACTTTCTTTACTTCTAAATATTTTTTATTCAATTCATTAGTACCATCATCATCTATTATTAGTAATTCATCTTCATTTAGTAAGTGTAACAAAGGAAAATATAGTGGATGATTAACATCAAAATCAAATGACAATTCATTTTTATCTTCATAACTAAACGCATTAAATCCATAATCATCCCACTTAGATAAAGTATAACTTTTTTCTAAATTATCATTAACTAAAAATCCTTCTTGTAAAGTTATAGTAGAACAAGCATGTCCTGGCACAATACTTAAAATAATAACTCTTCCATTATCTAATTCAATTCTTTTTTCCATACTGCACCTAATCTATATTAACTAATTCATATTCTCTTGAACCAAATCCTATACTTTCAGCATACTCCAGTATATGACGTCCATTTTGTCTTTCTACTCTTTCAATAAAATGATCTCTACCTCTATCAGTAGAATTCCATATTTTATCAATACATGCTTGATCAAGGGCTACTGGATCAATTGATGCAAGTATACCAATATCATCCATACATGGATCTTCTGGACTAGAATCACAATCACAATCTACAGATAAATTATTCATAACATTTATATATAAAATTGTTTTATTATTATTTTTAAAATAATCAGCTACACCTTTAGCAGCCTCAGCCATAGACTCTAAAAAATCATCTTGTAAAGGTAATTTATTCCAACATTCATCTGGATTACTAGTAACACCTGCGCTATGAATATATGCCTTACCATTACGAGAAGCAACACCTATTGATTGATTCTTTAATGCTCCTCCAAAGCCTCCCATAGCATGACCTTTAAAATGTGATAATTCTAACATTGAATCATAATTTTTCAAATGATTACCAACTATATCTACATCCAAATGTTTACCATTAACAGGTATTTCAAATTCACCATCACTATCCATAATATCTACAGTAGCAATATTAGTAAATCCATGTTCTTGGGCTGCTTTCATATGATCACTTGCAGTATTTCTTTTACCACTATATGCAGTATTGCATTCTATTATATTAGCATTTAATTTTTTAACTAAGTCACCAATTAATTCGGGTTTCAAATAATTATTTCCCCCAGGTTCTCCAGTTGATATCTTTACACCTACTTTACCTTTTAATTCTACACCTAATTTTTCATATATTCTTATTAAAGAATTTGGTGTAATTTCTTTTGTAAAATAAACTATTGATTTTTCCATTTTATCAATCCTTTCATTATATATTTTAACATTTATTATAGAATAAAGTAAATATCTTAATTATCATTTTCAATTAACATTGCCCTTAATACACTAGGCCTATCATTATACTTTTTACCAGCACCTATTCCAATTTTTTTAACAATAAATTTTTCTTTTACATTACCATCTCTTACCGCAGCAACAATACTAGCTCCAGTTGGTGTTATTTGTTCACCAATATTATCCGTTATTTTTATTGGTATATTATAGTCATTAGTAATATTAATAACAGCCGGTACCGGGACTTTTAACAACCCTTTTCTTGTCTTTGTATATCCACTTCCATCATATAAAGTTGAAAAATAAATATTTTTTACATTTAAATAGTTAATACAAAACGAAGCACTTACAATATCTATCATAGAATCAATTGCACCTTTTTCATGAAAAGTAACTTCTTTTATATCTACTTTATGTGCCTTAGATAATGCGTCAGCATTTATCATAAAAATTTTCTTTGACAATTCTTTTACACTTTCATCACTTAATCTATTTAATATTTCAAATACATCATCAATATTACGCTCAGATACATTAGTATTATTTACTATAACATCAAAATCAGTTGCTAAAACACCTACTTTATTAACTTTAGATACTTTTATATCAAATTCATCATCTATTTGCAATTCATGTAAAGTATCTAACAATTTATCTGTTGGAACACCTAAATCTAAAAGTGACGCAACTGTCATATCACCACTTATACCATTAAAACATTCAAAATATAAATCATACATATCTACACCTTCTTTAAATTATTATATCAAAAAAAGTAAGTATATTATACTTACTTAATTATTAACTTCAATATCACCACAACTATTTTTTATATCAAGTGTAATATCTGATTTATAATTGTTTCTTATTTTAGTATCACCTAAACTAGTACTTGCATTTATTCTTATTTCATTAGTACTTCCTATTTCAATATCTCCATAATCATCTTTAATTTTTGAATTTTTCAAAATATTTAAATTATTAATACTTATATCTCCACAATTATTTTCTGCATTTAAATATTCATTTACTTTATTAATATCAATATCTCCATAATTGTTTTTTACTGTAATACTATTTCCTGATTTAATTTCAACATCTCCACATTTTTCAAGTACATTTATCTTTTTTACATAATTAACAAAAATATCTCCATAATCATTCGTTATTTTAGCAATATTAACTCTATCTACTTTAATATCACCAGCATTTAATTTAACATCTAAATTCATACTTTCAAAATCATTAATATGAATATCTCCGTATTTATTATCAATAATTATTTTTTTATTATAATTCTTTGGAATATAAACTAGAGTACTATATATTGTTCTATTTAAACAAATACCTTTACATGTTTTTTTATCTAATTTAATATCTAATTTACCATCATAATTTTCAACACTAAATTTATCCTTAGATCCATATATAACTACTCTAAATTTATTATTATCACTTTCAAGAATTTTAATTTCACTTGCTTTTGAATTTATACTTATTTCATTAAAATCCTCTTCAAATGTTTTATCAAATACTATTTTTTTACTTACTTTATAACTACCTATATTAAAGCTAAAATTCTTATTAACAAGTAAAAATACAAATACACTACTTACACATAAAGTTATAATACTAAGTAATACTATTAATACAATTATTAGTGGTTTATTTTTCATTATCATCACCTCTTAAAGATAAAATTAATTTTACTATACTACTCACAAGTGCATATATAATCCATATTATCCATGTAATGTGCCATGCCATACTAATAAAACTAACTAATAAATAAATTATCAAAAATATTATAGCTATAATATTATCAATTTGTTTATATAACGTATCTTCTTCTTTCTTTTCTTTTTTATAAGTTATACAAGTATATATTATTATACATGTAGCTATAGCGCAAACACCTAAAAATATTGCAGCTCCTACTACAGGATTTATTGTAAGTACTGGTACAGTAATCATTATGGATATAACAGCAACAAAATACAAAAATACACCAAGTATTATTCCTTTAGTTCTTTTATTGTTATCACCTACATCTACAGATTTAATTTCTTCAGCTTCACCATTAATTAATTCATTAGTTGATATTGAATAAAGTTCACAAATAGGAACTATCTTATCAAAATCTGGTGTACTTTGATCAGTTTCCCATTTTGAAACAGTTTGTCTAGTAACGCCTAACTTTTCAGCTACCTCCTCTTGTGATAAATTTAGTTTTTTTCTAAAACTAATTAGTCTTTCACCTAAACTCATTTTCTCACCTCGAATAAAATTTTACTATAAATTTCAGTTGCGCTCAACCAAGTGTACTTGGAAATTTGTCAACTAACATTAACATTTAAAGAAAAACCTATTATAAAATAGGTTTTAATACAACATTTCAAATCTTTTTTCAATTCTTTCTTTACCAAGTAATCTTAAAATTTCATATAAATCTGGTGTCATAGTAAGAGTTGTAACTGCAACTCTAATCACAGTACTAATATCAGCTACACTTCCCTTATATTTATCAGGATTTAATTTATATTCTTTCATATTAGAACAATACCCTAACTTTTCAGTTAATTCTTTGACTTTATTAAACCATGTATCTTTATCATCTGATTCATTATACATTTCAATATATGTTTTTAATATTTTAGAAATTTCTTCTTTATCATTTATTTTATCAAAATTATACTCTAAACTATCACCAAACAATTCATCATACATGTACCAAACCTGTTTTTTTACACTAAAATAGTTTTCATAATCTTTACGAGGTTTCTTTTGTTCTCTTTCAATATTAAATACATTTATTGAATATTCTTTATATTTAGAAAGTAGTTCATAAAAATCATTATCATATATCTTGGCCCAATTAAGTACTCTATCATATACTTCACTGGCGCTTAACTTACTAATAAAGTTTTTAGAAATATTATTTAATTTTTCAATATCATATAAAGCACCACCTGATGCCGACATTTTCTTAGGGCTAAAAGTAAAATCTAAATAAGTTTTTTCTAAATTAGATTCATGCCATTGTTCATAATTGGAATTAATAATTGTCATTAATGATTCAATTACTGATTCTATTGGATAACACTTTTCTTTATAATAAGACATTGAAGCTTCTGGATCTTTCCTTTTACTTATCTTTCTAACATTTTCTCCATCTTTTTTAAGTATCAATGGAGTATGTATATACTTAGGTGGTTTAACTCCAAATGCATTAAATAATTCTACATGAATAGGAACAGAAGATAACCATTCTTCACCTCTTACAACATGAGTAGTATGCATTAAATAATCATCTACAAAATGAGCAAAATGATACGTAGGTAATTTATCACTTGACTTCATAATAATAAAGTCCATATCATTTTCAGGGATTAATAACGTACCTCTAACTAAATCATCAAATTTAAATTTTTGTTCATTATTACCATTAGATTTAAATCTTATAACATATGGTTCATTATTTTTTATTTTTTCAATTTGTTCCTCAACTGATAGTTTTCTACATGTCGCATATACTCCATAATATCCAATTCTTTTTTTTCTAGATGTTTGACTCTCCCTCATTTCATCTAGTTTTTCTTTTGAACAAAAACATGGGTATGCTCTACCTATTTCAATCAAATGTTTTATAAAAGTATGATATATTTCTTTTCTTTTACTTTGAACATATGGGCCATAATTCCCAACAGTTTTTCCATCGTATTCATATTCATCAGGAAGCATTTTATAATCATTTAAAATATTAAAAATTACAGAATAAGCATCTTTTACTTCACGCATTTGATCAGTGTCTTCAAATCTTAAATAAAAAACACCTTCACTATTTTTAGCTATAACATAATCAATTAAAGCACTTTGAAAATTACCAATATGCATAAATCCTGTAGGAGAAGGTGCGAAACGAGTTACTTTAGCCCCCTCTTTTAGATTTCTTTCTGGATACATATTTTTATAATCTTCAATAGTTTTATCTATATCAGGAAATATTAAATTTGCTAAATCTTTTGTAGTCATATTTTTCCTCCTTATTTTTTTTGGCTGCCCCAGTTGGATTCGAACCAACGATATCGGAGTCAGAGTCCGCTGCCTTACCGCTTGGCTATGGGGCAATGCAATATAATTATAAACCAATAACCTAATTTAATCAATAATATAAAAGAAAAAAAGCTTTTTAGCTTTTAATACATAATATCTATATCAACCATTCCATTTATACCATCAACTTTACCATTTTCACATATTTGCCACATTTTATAAGTACCTTCATAATCTGTTTTATCAGTATAGTGGGCTAACCAAATATCATAATCATTTTCCATCCAAATTTTTTCTAAATAATTTTTGCTACTATAAAGCATTCCTTTATATCCATGTTTTTCAATATTATCTAAGAAAGCATCAGCAATAGATGTAAGTCCAAAAAAACTTAAATTATAATCATTAAAATATCTCCATTCTTCCCAATCAAAAGCTATAGGAAGATCTAAATCATATTTCTTTAATTGTTTAATTACCCAATTTGAATCTTTTAATGAAGATTTAATACTATTTGCATATGAATAAAAATATACACCAACTTTTATATTATATTTCTTTGCCTCTTTAATATTTCTTTTAAAATATTTATCAACAAAATATTCTCCATTGGTTCCTTTTGTACCACCTAATCTAATCATAATAAATTCTACACCCGCATTCTTTAATGCTTTAAAATCGATTTCTCCTTGCCAGTGAGACACATCTATACCTATTTTATTATTATTAGTTTTGTACTTATTAATAACTTCGGTAAAATCAGTAAAATTATTTTCTTTTTTTTCATCATATGTATTAACTGGTTCATATACTTTTAATGTAAATGGAACTTGTTCACTATTACCACTATTATCAACAGCTTTAAATACTAATTCATAATCCCCAACTGTATTGATATCATAAATTCCCTCAACAAAACACTTAGGTGTAGGATCATAATTATCACCACATAAAATTGTTTTTTCTAAATTTATATTTTCACCTTTTGCTATACTAATACTTTTACCTAACCATATTAACGGTTCTTTAGTATCAACTACATTTACTTTATATTGATAAGATACTTCTATATTATCATCATTAATAAATTTAAATTTTACTTTCTTTTCACCTAAAATTGTAGAATCAATTACATAGTCATCAATTATTGTTCCATTAATATTTTTAATAAAACTAGATACTTTTCTTTTCGAACTAAATTCTAAATTCAAATCATCATTTAAAACAACCTCTATTTTAGCAGTCTTAATTCTAATATAATTATATAATTTAAAACATGAAAATATAAAGATTAAACAAAAAATAACAATTAATAATTTCTTCACTTAATCCTCCAAATCATACTCGTCTAAAAAAGAATGGTATTCTTTATTTTTATTATATCCAAGTACACAATCTAAATTAATATTATCTAAACTTTTAAAAATATTATGATCTACATTTTTATTAATTTTTTTCATATCTTTAATTAATTTTTTTATTTCTTCTCTTTTACTATCAGTTTTATTTAAAGAATAATCTTCCGTAAATCTACAAGCGCAATTTAAGAAATTTAATTTGTTAAAATTCTTCCAAGAAATAATGTCTTGTTCATGAATTAAATACATAGGTCTAATTAATTCAATACCCTTATAATTTGTGCTATGAAGTTTTGGAAGCATTGTTTTAACTTCACTGCCGTAAAACATAGACAAAAGTGTAGTTTCAATCACATCATCAAAATGATGTCCTAAAGCAATTTTATTGCATTTTAATTCTTTTGCCTTATTGTATAAATACCCTCTTCTCATCCTAGCACACAAATAGCATGGGCTTTCCTCGATATCCTTAACTACATCAAATATATTACTTTCAAACATTTCAATATTTATATTTAGTTTTTTCGCATTTTCTAAAATCTTTTTTTTATTTAAAGGATTATATCCTGGATCCATTACTACATAATGTGCATTAAATTTAAATTTACCGTGTTTTATTAATTCTTCTATACATTTAGCCATTAAAAATGAATCCTTACCACCACTAATACAAACCATAATATTATCATTTTCTTCTATCAGTTTATAATCACTTACTGCCTTAACAAATTTAGACCATATTTCTTTTCTATACTTTTTTATAATACTTCTTTCTACTTCTTTATAATATTCCATATTAACTCCTTAAAGAAAAAACTACACATGTAGTTTAATCATTTTTTTGCTTACTAACTCTTCTAACCCACTTAAAGAATTTTTCTTTCTTTACACTTCTACTAGTTTCAAAAAGAATTTGCAAGCTATCATAATTTACGCATTTTAATTTTTGATATCCACCTTTAGTTTGAATTGGATATAAAGGGCAAAGTAAGTTCCATTTTTCTTTTATATTTGGTTTTCTTCGTCTTAAATCTTTTAAATATAATTTTGAATCTTTAGAATTTGTAATACAATGCACAACATCACTAAGGCAAAAATACCAACAATCATTAATATAAATTTTTCGAACTTTTTTACCTTCAAAGGTAGAGTATGCTTTTGCCATAATTCATCCCCTCCCAATCATTATACACTAAATTTAATTATTTTTTAATACTATTATTAATAAATTTTTCAACTTCATCTATTTTTATACTAATTTTTTCTCCAGTTTTTGTACTTTCTAATTCAACACTAGTTCCATCAAAGTTATTGCCTAATACCATAATATATGGAGTCCCCATTACATAAACATCCTTTATTTTATTTCCTAAAGAAAAACCATCCCTATCGTCTATTATAACAGGAATACCATTACCTAATAGATCACTATATATTTTAAATGCTGCCTCTTTTTTATCTTCTTTATAAACAATTTGTATTTTATATGGTGCAACATTTAAAGGTATAGAAAATCCCTTTATTTTATCATTATCTTTAATTACATTATTTTCTAAAATTGTAGCTATAATTCTACCTACACCGATTCCAAAACATCCCATGTAATATGGTTTACTATTCCCTTCATTATCAGTAAAATATAAACCCATACTTTCAGAATACTTAGTTCCAAGTTCAAAATTATTACCTAATTCTACTGAAGGAAATTCTTTTAAATTAGAAATATCAGTAATACCTAATTGTTTTAAATATGAATCTCTATCAGGAAAATCAAGTACTTCTTTATTTATACCAATATTATTTTTTTCATCATATAAAATCAAATCTTCACCTAAAGAAGTTATAGCTTGAAATTCTTCTGATACACTACCACCCATTGTACCATTATCACTTACTGTTGGAATAATATTTATTCCAAGGCGTTTAAAAATATTTAAATAAACTTGATGCATTAAATTATATGTTTTATGCATATCTTCTTCACTTTTGTCAAATGAATATGCATCCATCATAACAAAAGTTCTTGGTCTAAATAAATATCCTCTAGTTCTTATTTCTTTTCTAAATTTTTCACTTATTTGGTAATAAATAGCTGGTAAATTTTTATAAGAAGATAATCTATTAGCTCCAAATATAGTCGCACATTCTTCAGCTGTAGGAGCAAGTCCATATTCACCTAAATTATTTTCTAAAGTAAACATTATATCATTTTCATCAGTATATAGTTTCCATCTACCTGATTTATCCCAAACTTTTTTAGGTTGTAACTTTGGAAATTCAACTTGAATACATCCTGCTTTATCAAGTTCATCGATTATAATATTTTCAACAGTTCTTTCTAATTTAGTCCATAAATTACCATACCCATATATACCACTTTCATATTGATATAACTCACCTAACTTCATTAAAATATCTTGTGCGGCATAAGACTGATCAACATCATTTAAATTCATCTTTCTAATATTTAAATTACTTAATTTCATATTTTCCTCCTTAAAAGCAAAAAAAGAACGATACAAGGAGTCTTATAGACGGTACCATCCTTTCTTTTGCTTAATTAGTATAACGGCATTACCCGAAAATGTTTACATTTTACTCATGAGTAGGAATTTATAAATCATTATATTAGTTTTCACCTAGCACTAACTCTCTTTAAAAACAATCTATAAACTATGTCTCAATCAACGTTTCTAAAGATATTTTAGCATATTCATAATTTAAAGTCAAAACTATTTTATTATTGCACCAGTAGACTTAGCAACATATATTTGAACTTTTCCAAAATCACGAGTTTTAATAATAGCAACACTTGGTTGAGTCCATCCAAGTATATCATAAACAAGTCCACCAAATTTACTTGGTTTTAAAAATCCACATTCGTTTCCTTTAACAGGAGCCTTATTCATCGGATATACTCTCCATGATATAGCGTCACTTGGTAAATACAATTTTAAATTACTACTAGGTTCATTAACCATACTTTCTTTTACCCAATTATATCCACCTGTATTAATTACAGTATAATCATCTGGTAAACACAAATACTCATTAGGTTTTACCGAATTATATAACATATATATTCCATATCCATTTTTATACCATGTCCCAACATAAGATCCTATTCCTATTTCTAAATGACAATGATTCCCTGTAGCATCACCACTAGTTCCTTCTGCACATAAATTATCACCTTGTTTTATAACATCTCCCACTTTATGTCTTATTCTATCATCATGTCCAAAAAGTGCCACTAATTTTGTAACTTCACCATTAGCGCATAATACTTTATCATTTGATTCAAACCAATACCAATTACCATATGTTCCACTAAGTACTTTTTTTATAGTACCTGTAAAAGGAGCAAGCACCCAGTCCTTACCTGTATCTTCACCAGCTAAATCAAGTGCAAAAGTACCTTTATGTGTCCCAGTATTATAACCTTGTGTGATACGCATAGTAGGCATTGGAAATTTAGCCTTTTCCATAAATCACCTCCTAATTTATAATATGAAAAAAAGAATAATCCATAAAATGAATTATCCTAATTGATTATTTTTTAAAACTTTTACTTTTAATTCCTCATCTATCAGTTCGTCTAACATTTTAAATGTCTCATATAAATTTCTTAATTTATCCAAAGTATATTTGATTTCTTCTATTTGTTGAAGCATATCTGAACACCAATCAAAACAATTATATTCATCAATCACATGTATATGCGCTAACACATCAGAATCCTTTATATCGCGTGCAAATTTATAATTATATTTTGGATCTTTACTTTCAACAATTACTTTTCCATGAGTTTCAATATCAGCACCTTTTACATCACGTGCAAATTTGTAATTATGTTCTAAATCTTTACTTTCTATTACCACTCTGCCATGAGCCATTATATCAGATATTTCAAGTTTATCAAAAAAATTATATGCAAATTTATAGTTATAATATGGATCTTTACTTTTTACTATTGCATCACTGTAATCTTTTATATTGATTCCTTCAATATCATGTGCAAAACGATAAATATATTCTAAATTCTCACTTTGAATTATTACTTTACCATGTGCTGCTACATCAGTCCCTTCGATATCACGTGCAAATTTATAATTATACTCTAAATTTTTACTTTCTATAACCGCTTTACCATGAGATGCCACATCAGCCCCATTTATATCGCGTGCAAACATATAATTATATACTGAATCTTTACTTTTAATTACTATTTTTTCGTGTGCACTTATATCAGATCCTATCATATTTTTAGCAAAAAAATATGATAATCTAGGATTATTTAATTCTAGAATTTTTATTTCGTACTTTGCAATAATATCCCTTGAAGTAGAAATTGATAAAACTTTTTCAAGTAGCATTTCTATTTTCTCTATTCGACTATTATTTTGTTTCATACCATAACCCTCTTTCGGTTTTCATTATATCATACAACATTATATTGTCAATATAACAAAAAAGAATAATCCATAAAATGAATTATCCCATTACCTCTCCCCCATTTACATGAAGTACCTGCCCTGTTACATAACTTGAATCAGAACTTGCTAAATATACAAATGTAGGTGCTAATTCATAAGGATTGGCACCCCTTGCCATTGCAGCATCCGCGCCTAAAGATGGAATTTTATCTGCCTCCCAACAAGCTGGTTGTAAAGGAGTCCAAAAAAATCCAGGTGCTATAGCATTTACCCTAATATTTTTAAGTGCTAAATTACGTGCCAAAGCTCTAGTAAAACCAACTATTGCCCCTTTTGTAGAAACATAATCTATTAACTGAGGATCGCCATAAAAAGTTGTTACACTAGATAAATTAATAATAGATGCTCCACTTCTTAAATAAGGCAAAACTTCTTTAGTTAAATAAAACATTCCATAAACATTTACCTTCATCGTCCAATCAAATTGTTTATCGCTAATTTCTTCTAACTTATCAGCTTGATATTGAACCCCAGCATTATTAACTAAAACATCAATTTTACCAAATTTCTCTAGTGTTTTATTTACAATTTCACGACAAAAATTATGATTAGTTATATCACCCATTATAAGAAGACATTCTCCACCAAGTGATTCAATATATTCTTTAGTATCATTAGCGTCTTTATATTCATCATAATATACAATTACAACTTTAGCACCCTCTTTTACAAATGCAATACTGCATGCTCTACCAAGCCCACTATCTCCACCAGTAATTATCGCAACCTTATCTTTTAATTTACCACTACCTTTATATTCTGGATTATCAAATATAGGAAGCGGATTCATAACATATTCCATCCCTGGTTGAATATTTTGAGATTGTTCTGGCGCTAAAATATCATATACCGTACTTTTTATTCCATAATCACCATAATAATTATAGTAATCATTTCCAAATGCATAATCGTAATCCATAAAATACCCCCTAGTTACAATATATGAATATTAATTTTTTTTGACAAAAAAACTCTATTTAATAGAGTTTAAACATTATCATAATGCGTCCACATTCTTATAATATGTATTTCGTTTTTTTCTTCATTAACTTCATAAACAATTCTGTGTTGTCTATTTATTCTTCTCGAATATAAACCTGATAAATCTCCTACCAGTTTTTCATATGAAGGTGGGTAACAAAAAGGATTAGTAGTCATTAGATCAAGTATTTTTCTACAAGTATTTTCCAATCCTGCACTTTTCAATTTCTTTTTATCTTTTACCGCCATTTTAGAAAATTTTATAACATAATTACCATTCTTCATTTTTTTTATATTCCTCTGCATCTTCCCAAACTTCATTAGCTCTAATGTTATTTATGTTTTCAACATATCCTGGAATACTTGATAAAAATAAAGATTCTTCAATATTCTTCCACTCATCTTCAGATATTAAAACAGCATTCTTACCTTTATTGTTAACTATTGTAACTGGATTATACCCAACATTAACATCAGATACTAATTGAAACAAATTTGCTCTTGCATTTGTTATATTAATAGTATTCATATTTTCACCTCTATTTGCATTATAATGTACTTTTTTGCGTACGTCAAGTCTTTTATATTATTATATGTAATTTTTTTATTCATATTAACTAATCTTTATCTTTTAGATAATTCAACAACCTTTCTCCATAATAAAGGCCCTACAATACCATTAATCTCAAAGCCATAATCTTGTTGCAATTTCTTTACGGATTTTTCAGTTAATTCATCAAATACCCCATTTACTCTAACCCCAGGTATTGATTTATCATATTTACATATAGCAAGCAAAAACTTTTGAAAACGTCTAACATCATTACCTGTAGTACCTCTTGTTAAAAAATAATCAGGATATAGTTCACTTACAAAATCTTGATACTCAACTGGAAATGATTTTAAAATAGTATCATATGCATCTTGAAGCACTAAAATATCACTATATGTAATTTTACCTGTTACTGGTAAATTATATTTTTGTTGAAAAGCCTTAACCATAGTAACTGTATTATTTGTATAAATTGAATTTGTTGGAAGTCTAGGTATATCCTTATCTAAAAAAGCAAGTGCATCTAAAAAATAATGCAAATATTCAACTTCTATTCCAGTATCTCCATAATCAAGTTCATCAGTATATAAAAATGTTGCCTCTTCTTCTGACAATCCTTCAGAATATAAATCTGACAATTTCTTTACACTAGTATACACATACTTGATTCTATACCATGTAGCCTTATCAACTACACCCGTTATAGGTAATCCAAATATTTCTTGAAATTTTTTTACAGCAAGTTCAGTTTGCTCATCATATATTCCAACGGTAGAAGTAATATATGGTATCGCCGGATAATTTTGACTGATACGTCTTAAATCTCTTTGAATTGCAAGTACTGGATTAGCAAAATCACCCAGTCCTATTTCATATCCCGGATACCCTCCTGTTAAATCACCTACTGGAGCATCATATTTAATAGAAATATCATTACCATAATAATACTTTAAAATATCAAGTGGACTTTTACCTTGATTGGCTAAACTTACAGTTCCCCATTGCGAAAGCCCTTCGCACGTTGTAACTCTTCCATCACAATATCTTGTAAAATAAGGTTGTATTTGATCTCCTTTAACAACATAATTGTCAAACAAATCACCAACTAAATTATTAATATTTTCGTATGTTGAACCATTTTCTGTATATGTTTGATCATACTGTGGTGAAGAAGTTATATCAAAATTATATCCTTTAGACCTATACCATTCATTATACACCCTATTCAAAGCAAATGACGTTATTGCATAAATATTTGCAATCAGTGAATTAGTTGGCCAAGTTGGAAACAACTCAGATGCTGCCACATTAGAAATATATTCAGTAAAAGGAACTGTGATATCCTTTGCTGCCTGATCTGGAGCCCCTAAATGAACTGTGATATTATTAGGAACAATAGGAAGTCTTACTGCCAATTTAAACCACCTCTTTGAATATCTGGTACAATACTTATATTTTGTACAACATATAAATTTTCATATATTTTAACACTATATAATTGTACTGCCTTATCAGGTTCATAGGTAGCAGTTATATTATACACAGTACTAGTTGGAGACATCATATTATCAGTGTTTATTGTAGGTGCTGGAAGCGCTATTCCTTCTATTAATCCTGAAATATCAGTAGCTCCTTCAAAAAAAACCACTTTATCATTATCTATATTTTTAGAAATAGACACTTGCAGTCCACTAATAGGTATAGCTCCACCAGCAGCCGAAGCTCTGATTCTTAAATATCCTATACCAGGATTTTCTTTTAAAAAGTTTTGATATTCATCTGAATTTTTAAAACTTTCATCATTTATATTATATGTATTCATAATCACCTCTATATTTTTAAAATTTGACCTACAGATAAAACTGTAGTTTTTAAATTATTTTTTCTTTTTATAGCATCAACCGTAGTATTAAATTTACGTGCTATAGAATATAAATTATCTCCTGATTTTACTGTATATGTATTACTTGAACTAGTACTACTTGCAGGTATTTTTAACTGTTGCCCTATACTTAAATTATTACTTGTTAAATTATTTAAACTCTGTAATACTGATACACTAGTATTATATCTATTAGCAATTTTATATAAACTATCGCCTGACTTTACTGTATAAATGATTGTTGGTGTTGTTTCTGGCGGTATATAATCCGGTCCAATACATTCTTCAATTTCTACTTCGCTACTTGGTATTCTTATTCTAATAATTTGACCTAAACTTAAATTATTATTTTGAAGTCCATTATCTTTAATTAATGTATTTACATCAATGTTGTTATTTCGAGCAATACTATATAAAGTATCGCCTTTTTGCACTATATAATTTTTATAATTTGGCATAATCATTTCATCTTCAGGTGTATACATTTCGGGTATCCTAATCACCTGGCCAATACTTAAATTATCATTTTTTAAATAATTCAAATCACGAATTTTTTGTGCTGTTGTATTGTATTTTCTTGCAATACCATATAGAGTATCGCCTGATTTTACTGTATACATAAATAAATTATTAGGATTAGTACCAGACTTACTTGGTATAGTAAGTACTTGGCCTATTTTTAAATTAGTCCCTATTACATTATTAAGTTCAGCAAGTTCTGTAACAGATACTCCAAATTGATTACTTATACCATATAGAGTATCGCCTGCTTTAACAGTATATGTTTGATTCACAATCTCACCTCTATAAAGTATATGTAAAAAATGCTTATAAAGCACAAAAAAACTATAATTAAATTATTATAGTTTCTTATAATGACCTTGTAACTTTTTTTAAATCCGAATCAATATTACCCACTTCATTATGTAAATATAAAAATTTTTTTATACTTTCTTGACTATAATCAAATGTTTCCGATAAATGCTGGGCAATAACATATCGTTGTCTTATTGGAAATTGCAAATTATTTTTATTTAAAATATCGAAAGTATATTTTCCACTATTATATTCTTCTGATATTATATTGCTTCTAATTTGATCATCCATAAATTTCAATATAATATTCTGTAAATTTTGTTCATTTTTTTCTAATCCAGACTGGATCATTTTTATATATTCACTTTCAAGTATAACAGCTTCTGCATCTTTTTTTGTAGCTTTTAATCGTTTTCATTAATAAAATTATTTAATATAGTATCTAACTTTTTATAATCCACAGTTAACCACCTCTATCTATATTATATAATATTATATCATATAAAATAATATTTATAATTTTTTCTTCTATTAGGGAAACTTTTGACAAATATAATTATTTGTGTTATTATGTATTTAGCAAGAGAGATTGCATATAATAAAAAAGAGGAACATTCGATTCCACAAGTGAATGTCGCCTCTATGAAATGAGTTTTTAAACTCTATCAGTGAGTAGACACTCTATCAATGTTGAAGAGTGTCTATTTTTTTATTGCTAACACCAGTAAGGTAGAAAGTAATAAAATGATAGCAATGAGCTTTAGAACTTTTATAATAAAAGTTTTAGTTTTCATCAATATCTACCTCCTTTCTTTTTTTCAAGATTGGAGGACGACACCCACATCAAATGTTCCTAAATTAATTATATCAAACATATGTTTACAAAACAATATAATTTGTTATTTTTTATTATTCATTATAAAAATTGTATATGTTTAAAGTTATTTAAAAAAAGAAACAGCTTAATGTTTCATTTTTACTTTAACTTTATGACTTTGTTTTCTATTTTCAATTTCCATTTTTAATGACTGCTCGAAGTCAAACATAAATTTAATAGGATAACTGCTAACATCAAAATCATCAATAACATCTTCATATTCATATCCATCACTTCTAATTTCTGATAAGTAAAATGATGCATTGTCAGCTAAAGTATGTAAATATTTTAATTCCTTAGCAGATAACAAATAGTTTTTATTTGTAATATCTATTGCTTTATAGTTTTCAATAGGTACTTCATAATTATTAATACACTCTTCATATTTTTTATTGTATGCTTTTTCTGCAATTTTTAATGCATTTGATAAATTATAATCTTTAGCATACTTAAATACACTTCCAAGTACATCTAATTCATTAATGCTATATTTGTCAAATAATTTTTCTAATTCATCATCACTAAGTTTATCTACTTCATATTCTTCCGATAATACTAATTGATCTGTAATAACATTTTTACAATCAATTAATTTAGAAATAACATTACCTTCAAGTTCAGTCCTATTAACAATATTTTTAAGTGAATCATCTATTATTTGTTGTAAATAAATTATTTCTTCTTCACTCAATGATCCTGCATTATTTATTACCTCTGATAAATCAAAATTAATCATTTTATTTACAAAATCATACTCATTCATACCTTCAAATTTATTTCTATTTTTTTCATACTTTTCTTGATAAACATTTTTATAAGCTATATTTGTATCATCCAAATTATATTCTTTTACGTAAGATAACAATAAATCAATTGACTCCAATGTATTTATATTAAATTTATTAAATAATTCTATTATTTCATTTTTATGCATATTTAAATTAACCATATTAACCCTCCTCTTTTACTAAAACCCCATTAACTTTTTTATATACTCTTTTAGAATTTTTTTCTATTTTGTGTTCAATTTCTTTACCTAAATCTATTTCTAGAATTTCAGAAATACCCATTAAATAAATTGCTACATCAGCTAGTTCTTCCCCCAAATCCTCTTTTTTTTGTAACCATGCCATATACGCTTCACCAAGTTCACCGTATGCTAGACAAAATTCCATATTAATGTCAGTAACATTAAACCCATGATTTACTTTATTTTCATATACGTCTTTTTGTAATTTTTTAAAATCCATCATATTTTCACCTACTTATCTTTTCTAGATTCTTCTATATATTGTTTTATTAAAAATTTTGATAAAATAACATCTGCATCTGCTAAATCGTAATCAAGTAATTCTTCAATATTAACCCATCTATATTCAGAATGAATATTTAACTTAAAATCACCACTTATATAATCACATTCATATAGTTTTAAGTCTACAATATGACCTGGGTATTCACATATACTATGTGTAATATAATTGTTAATATCAACTTTAATCCCCAACACTTCATCAAATGCTCTAGCTAAAGTTTTTTTCTCATCTTCCAATCCAACTCTTCTTCCACCTGGAAATTCCCATTTTCCTTTTAGATGGTCATCTTTATTTCTTCTAGCAATCAAACATTTACCATCTTTCATTATTAAAGCACACACAACATCTAATATCTTTTTATTAGGTGTTACATTTGTTATTTCAAATGGTATTCCATTTTTCTTAACTACTTGTTTTAAAAAAAGATTTATCGCAGAACTCATAGATAACCCTAAATCAGTTAAAACCATTGTTGCATCTTTTTTTACATTGCTATCAACTTGTATATTAATAGCACTTGTTTTATTTTCCATACTTTTCCTCACCTCAATTAAAATATATCACCTAAAAAAGACATTGTCAATAAAAAACTACAATTTTACTACAATTTTACTACAAATTGTATTTTTACAAAAAAAAGAAACAATTTAATGTTTCTATAAATAATTTTTTAAATCTTCAACATCAGTTTCTTGCATAGTAACATATTTTGAAACCAACTTACTTACTTCATCATTTAAATTTTTCTTATTTAAGATTCTTCTTCCTTCAATTATTCCCATATTAACACCCTGAAGTAAAAGCTCAGCTATTTTTGAATTACTATGGTCATTAAATGTTTTCATTTCTATATGTGACCAAGTCATTGCCTTAGTCATACTACCTACTTCATGTGGATTACCATCATTATATTTTGGATATATATCCTCTATATCCTTGGCTATTTTTTTATAATTGTTATATTGCTGTTGCAGTTTTCTTTTAAATTCATCATCTTCTACTTTATCAAGAACAAAGTCAATAGCGTTTACACCCATACATGCTCCTTTATGTATTTCATCTAACGCATTTATATCTTCTTTCATTTTATCCCTCCATAATTATTATGAAAGAATTTTTTTTAAATATACAAAAAAAGTATATTAATAAAATACACTTTTGTTAATGATGGGTATGTTTTATGTTTTTTCTTTTTTGAACAATTTCATCTCTATTACTATTTTCATAACTTGTCAAAATTAAACTACTATACAATTCATTAATGTATTTATTTAAAGCTTTTGAATCTTTTATAAGAAATTTTTTATCACTTTGTTTTTCTTTTAAAGAAACAAGACAATCAAATGTACTTTCTTTAGACATTTCATTAGGCAATCTATCAAGATCAAAAGTTAAATTATTTAAAATTATTTTGTTAAAACAATTACTTACTTTCTCTTTCTTATAATCTCTAAACAAAATAGCTTTATAATCTGAATTTGTAGTTTTGTATTCAATAACATCTTCATCGTAATTTTGAAGCACTTCTATATTATCTAAATATATAAATTCAAAATTATTTTTAAAATTCGTTGATACTTTATATAATTCATTATTAAAATCTATATTTTCATCAAAAAAAACTTCTTTAAAACCCAAACTTTTTATTTTTTGCAAATTTGCAATTATGATATCTATTTTATCTAAATGTTGCTTTAAATATCTACTAAATGTATCTAAACATGAATTATTATAAAGTTTACCATTAATATTATAATTTGAACATATGAAGTCAATAATATTACATCTATGCATAATAGTATTAATAACCTTTTTATTTTTATTAAAAAATGTCTTAGCTTTTATAGATGAATTAGATGGACTTTTAACACAAACTCTGTGCAAATTCCAAATATCCTCTCTATTGCATTCACTAGATATATATTCTACTAAATTATTATTAAATTCATCATAATTATCGATTATGTGACAAACTGCTATCATTACATCAATATTCATTTTTTTTAAATCATAAAGCTTCATTACCAACTCATCCCCTATGATTACATTTTAACATTATTCTAAATCATAATCAATAAATTTAAATATGCTTTTTCGTTTTTTGTTTCATTTCATCAATATATCGTTCATATATTTTAAATCCATCATTAGGAATCAAAAAATTAAATTTAGTATAATTTTGATTTAATAATTCCATCAAATTACAATTTGAATTATTTACTTGCTCACGTAACTCAATCGCTTTTAAAAATGATAATGTATAACAAATATCTAAATCATATTCACAATCATTAAGAAGATCAATAAGAAATAGCTTAATATCATTTTGTTTTATTCCAATGCTTGATGAAAATAAATCCATAAACTCTTTTTTATTAGGCTTAAAATCATACGTTTTTAATTTTTTCAAAAGATGAAAGTAATCGCTTAAATCATCTAATTGACAAGATATATCATCAAATCTATCATAATAGTCAAAACCACTTAAATAGTTTTGATATTCAAATAATTTATCGTTAAATAATAATTCAAGAGTAATTGAACCTAATTCCGAAAATACCGTAGGAATTTCTAAATTTAACATAATTTCTATAGCGTGTTGAACTTCGTGGTTTAATATATTATTGCATTCACTTGGATTTATTATTAAAAAAGGTAATTTAACTATATCAGAATAATAGCAATATGAATCTGCATCATGTGTTATTTGAATTTGTGACACCTTGTCATCAATCATTAATTCATTTGCGCATTTATAAAAATCATTTGATATTTTTTTATAATTTTCTAAAGTTAATTCCATTTGTTTTTCAACAGGTAGCACATTTTGAAAATCAAAATTATCAAAATTAAAAATATCTTCTTTTTTTAAATTAATAATAAAATTTATCAATTCTACACCTAAAAACTCATAATGTTCTTTCGCGTCTTTCAAAAAAAATTTTTTTAACTTTATAAAAGAATAATTATCATCATATATAGCTTTTTCACTAGGCACTTCATATTTCCCACTAATAAAATTTTTAAAAACATTTATATCCATTATAACTTTTTTACGCATTTTATTTGATAATTTCTTATCAAGTAAAATTTTATTACCCATTTTTATTGTTTCTTCTAAATAATCTAAATTAAAATTCCATTTTGACATATCATCACCCATAATTTAAGCTATTATTATATATTCATTATTGACTTGTGTCAATTTTATGTTAGAATATTTGATAGGTGATTTTTATGGATAACACTCAAAGTAAATGGGTGGAAAAATATATCGAATCTCAAAAAATAAATGATGAAATAATTAATGAAATATCATCAAAACCAAATTATATAAATTGGGTCATTGATTATACAAAAGATAAAGAAACATTTTATAGTGATGATTATATGTGGTACTCAAATTCACTTGATGAAACAAGTAAAAAAAACATAAAAAATTTATCCCTTTTTTATGAAGCCATTTATGAATATGCTAGTAAAAATCACATTTACCCTAATCTTGATAAATTTGGAAATAATTATAAAATTAAATATAATAATAACGAATTTGAAATAGGCTTTATGGCTGGACAGGGTACAATATTTTATTGTAAAAAAGAAACAATAACTGATAATTCTATTGATTATAATGATATCATAAACAACAAAAAACAAGAAAATGTTGATTTCATAAATAATAGTTTAAAAACATTATCAGAAAAAATTATTTATGCATATGAAAATGGTGTACCAATTGAAGCAATAAAAGAAACACTACAAGAAACTATTAACGACATATCAAAAACATTAGTCAAAAAAAATAACAAGTAATAACTTGTTATTTTTCATTGAACATTCTTTTATTTTACCCATACTAGAATATCTTTTTTATTTATTTTTGGGTAGTGATTTTGCCCATTGTTCTAATTCTATACCTTTATTTTCTATCTCTTTCATAACATCTAGCATAGTTCTATGTTCATTATTTTTGGTATAAAAACTAATTGAACATTCTATACTTGATTTTCCATAAAAATTTTTTAATTCAAAATCATCTGGAATAGTTTCAAATTCATAAATTTTATCAAATAAAATATACATTACCGTTTTATCTATTTCTTTCCAATAATCAAAATCTTTATCTCTAATATTTTTTATTATTATTCTTTCATTTTTTTGATATTCTTTTAATTTATTAATATCTTCTTTTAAGTATTCATAAAATTCTATTCTATAATGCCCAGAACAACTAGCAAATGTTTTATAACCTTTTTTATTTAGATGTGCAATTGCTGGTGCAATTACTTTATCACAAACAAATACATCAGGATGATCTTCAGCATGAGTACACACATCAAATGTTATTTTATCTATAATACTGTTTTTATCCATTAAAAATTTCTCCTCTTAATACTTTATCATTTAATTCGGTTTTTGACAGTTTTAATTATATACTTAATTATATCATTTCTAAATATCTTGAACAAGTTAAATTTATTTAATAATTTCATCAATTTTTTTAATTATCAAATTAGATACATCTTTATCATTAATCATAGTAATTGAAAATGTCTTATAACCAATTCTATTTATACTCGTTCCACAATGATATACCTCTTTTTCATCTATTATAAAATATCTATCGTGAAAAGTATTATTAAATATTACTTTTAAATTATTATATTGCTTATTATATTTAATAATATCTTGTTCTGTTAATAAATTATTAGGCTTTGTTATTATTACTACTCTTACGTCTAACCTTTTAATAATATCAAGTAGTGTATTATCTGCATAAGCATCTATTATTATTAAATGCTTATTTGAACTTTTAAATATATCTTGTATTTTTGAATATGCATCATATATTTGGCCATCAAAATATATTTCATTTAATTTCTTCTTTTCTTCTAATTTCTTAAATGAGTTTTCTAAAATTTTTATTTTATCATGATCTTCTAACACTAGATTATTAATATATTTTTGTTCAATTAAATTTTCACTAATATAATGTTTTAAAGCTACAAATGCATCCATTATTCTAATACTAACTTCTTCTGCTACATCTGTTCTAAGTACTGTTGCAAGCATTGCTATTCCTTGTTCAGTAAATACATATGGTAAATATTTGGAATATTTTCCTTGTTCTAACTCTAAGGTTTCAGATTGAAACCTTAGAATTTTATAATATTCATCTTTAGTTAATTTAAACATAAATCTTTCAGGAAATCTATTAATATGTCTTTTAACAGCCAAGTTAATTGTCTTTGTACCATTCTTACATTTATAAAGTTGTGCTAAATCTGAATCTAGCATTACTTGCTTGCCTCTTATTTCATATATTAAATTTTCAATGTTAATATCTTTTTCTATTACTTCGTTCATATAACATCTCCTTAACTTGCTTTGTAAGCACATAATAGCAAACAAATGTACGTATGTCAATATTTTTTTTAATTTTATGTAAATTTAAAAATAATAATAAAAAAATAGAATAATACTATATTTAACTATTATCCTATTTTAAATTATCAATAAATTTTTTTTATAAAATCTACTAAATTCTAATTATAACCGCACTAAATATAAAAATAGTTAAAAATATTAATGAAATTAAAATAAATACGAAACTTTTTTTATAATTTCCAAGTAAAACTATTGTGTTTTTTATATCTATCATTGGTCCAAGTAATAAATATGCTACAATGGATGAACTTGAAAATGAAGATAACAATGATTTACCTATAAATGAATCAGATGTAGAACAAAGTGATATTAAATATGCAAACAGCATCAAAGTAATAATTGAAAGGATTTTATTACTATTAAACATTGTAAGTATATTTCTTGGTAATGTGACTTGAACAATACTTGCAATTAATGCACCAAACATTAAATATTTTACAACCTCAAATGTATCAAGTGCTGTATGCTTAAAAATAGATACTATATCATTTTTAAAACTTTTAGATTTATGTTCATGGTTATGACAATCACATTCATCCATATTACTTAAAATAACTTCTTTTTTACTAAATATAATCCCCATAACAATTCCAATAATTAAAGAAATAATTACACCAAATATTAAACGATACCAAAATATTTCATTATTAGTTTTGTAAAAAGCATAATATGTAGATAACAAAACCACAGGATTAATTATAGGAGAAGACAACATAAATGATATTGCAACATTTAGTGGAACATTTTTTTTTAATAATCTTTTTGATATAGGTATTACTGCGCAATCACAAGCGGGTAAAAAAAATCCTAAACACACACCTACAATACTTCCTAACACTTTATTTTTAGGTATCATTCTAGCTAATTTATCATTAGAAATATATGTTTCTATAACAGCTGATATAAATGCACCTAAAATTAAAAATGGAAGAGATTCAAGAAATATTGATATAAATATTACAGAAACATTTTTTATAATAATTCCTCCTTTATAATTAGAATAATTTTACAAATTATAAAAACAATCAAATTTACAAGTACTATAGTTGCCCCTGTTGGAGTAGAAATCATATATGATGTCATTAACCCAATTATAAATGTTATTATAGAAATAACTACACTTGAAATAACCACGCTTTTAAATTTCTTAAAAATAAACCCAGACGATAAAGTAGGAAATATTATTAAACTTGAAATTAAAAGTGAACCCATTAATCTCATCCCAAGAACTACAACGATAGAACACAAACTAGAGAATAAAATATTATACAAACTTGTATTAATACCAATTGATTTTGAAAACTTTTCATCAAAAGTAATAGCAAAAATCTTATTATATGAACATATATATAAAAATATTACAAAAATTGATAAACAAACACTTATAACTACATCACTACTATTTAAAGATAAGATACTTCCAAACAAATAATTATTAATATCAGTATTTACTCCCGTAACTGATACTAAAAATGTACCAATAGATAACGAGCTAGCTGAAATAATTGCAATAGCAGAATCACCATGTATTTTACTATTATCATTTAATCTTAAAATCAAAAACGAAACAACAACCACAATAGGTATTGCAAAATAAAGTGGCGCAAATCCAAATATTGTAGCAACAACAAATGCCCCAAAACTTACATGTGAAAGACCATCACCTATCATTGAATTACGTCTTAAAACAAGTGATACTCCAATTAAAGAAGCACATATTGAAATAAGTATACCAACAATAAAAGCTCTAGTCATAAATGTGTATGAAAACATTTCAAAAATATTATTAATCATGATGTATTCTCCTTACAAATTCTTCTGTAGTTCCGTAAAAAATTTCATCTTCTCTTAAAGACAATATCTTATTTCCAATTAAATTATTGTGATCTAAATCATGAGTAATCATTATTACTGTAATATTATGATTTTTATTTAAATCAATAATTGTTTTATATAATTCAGCTTTTGATTTACTATCTAAATTATTAGAAGGTTCATCAAGTATTAATAATTTAGACGTAGCGCATAAACTTCTTGCTAGTAATACCTTTTGTCTTTGTCCACCTGACAAATCACAAAAATGTTTATCTTTTAAATTTTCTATTCCAAGTAATTTTAAATTATCTAAAGCTATTTGTTTTTCTTTCTTTGTATAAAAAGAAAATATTCCTAATCTATTTAAAGTACCTGATAATACAATTTCAAATACAGATGCTGGAAAATTTGAATCAATCTTAGTTTCCTGTGGCATGTACCCAATAAAATTTTGCTTTAAATCATTATATATAACTCTACCCTTAAGTGGCTTAATTAAACCTAGAATCCCTTTTACAAGAGTAGATTTACCTGCACCATTAGGACCAACAATACATATAAAATCATTTTCTTCAATTTCAACATTTATATTTTTAAGTACTGCCTTATTTTCATAACCAAGATATAAATTTTTTAACTTAATTAAACTCATTAATTTAACGCTTCCTTTAAAACTTCAATATTTTTTTTCATAATATCCACTATCGTTACACCAGCATCAAAATCATTTTGTGTAATATTATGTGCAGAATCAAATTCTAGCACTTTAGCCTTAGTTTCTTTTGCTATTGCTTCAGCTATTTTTCCACTAGATAATTCAATTTCTAAAACAACTGGTATTTTATCTTCTTTTACTTTATTAATTAAAAATGAAAGAGTTTTAGCACTTGCTTCAGTTTGTTCAGAACATCCAGTAAATGCTGCATAATAATCTAATCCATATTCATCAGTAAAATAACGGAATGGGAATCTATCACCAAAAACCAAAACCTGTCTTTTACTTGTTTTTACTATATCTTTAATAGTAGAATCAATACTATATAATTCGTTTATATAATGATTTGCATTATCTTCATATATTGTCTTATTTACCGGATCTATTTCTATAATCTTATCTTTTAATTTATTAAGTATAGTAATATCATTAATAGGGCTTGTCCAAACATGCTCATCATATTCTTTTTCTTCTATTTCTTCTTCCATACCTTCTATAATTTCTTCTTCAACCATATCAACTAAATCCATTAGTTTAACTACCTTTGTCTTACTTAAATCTAAATCATCCACAATATCATTAATCCATTCATCAGAATCTCCACCAACATAAATAAACATATCACTATTTTTAATATTAATAATATCTTGTGGTGTTGGTTCAAAATCATGCATTTCAGTTCCAGGTTTCATAAGCATATCAACACTTACATCACTATTTTTTGTTATAGCTCGAGTTAAATCATATCCCGGAAAACTAGTTGAAATAATTGATATTCTACTTTTATTACTATTACTGCATCCTGTTAAACCGAGTGTTAATATAAATATTAAACAAAATATAATTTTTTTCATACATTACCTCCACAAATATTGCAAATTCCGTTTATTATAATGTGTTCTTTACTTAAACTAAATTTATGAATACTTAATATATGATTATATAAATCTCCTATACAATCACAATCAACATGAATTAATTTACCACATTTAGTACATTTTAAATAAAAGTGATTATCACAGTTACAATCTTCCAAATATTGATAATATGTAACATTATCTTCGCCTATATTTTTACTTAATGTCCCATTTTTTATCAACTTATCTACCAACCTATAAATCGTAGTTAATCCTATACTTTTTTCTGTCTCAACATAAATATCTTTTATAGTAAACTCATTTTTTTTATTCTTAATTATATCCAATATAACGTCTTTTTGTTTAGTTTTATAACTCATATAAACCTCCAATTTGAAAATCATTTTCATATTTGTATTATACACTATAATTTATAATAGTGCAACATTTTTTTACTTATAATTATACAAATTAAAAAAGACTATACGCATGTATAGCCTCCATCAATAGGTAAAATTACGCCTGTTACATAACTTGCTTCATCACTACTCAAAAAAATTGCACCTGCATTTAATTCTCCTTCATTACCATATCTTTTCATTGGTACATGAGTTTTAGCAAATTCTTTAAAATAATCTGTATCAAGTACATCACGAGTAAGTTCAGTATAGAAGTATCCTGGACAAATACAATTTACCGTTATATTATATTGAGCTAATTCCGCTGCAGCAGCTCTAGTAAAATTAACTACGCCACCTTTAGAAGAATGGTATGCAATAGTAGGTATTTCTGTATTTCCAACAAGTCCATACATACTTGCTATGTTAATAATTCTACCATAATTATTTTTCTTCATAATATTTGCAAATGCTCTAGTCATTTTAAATACACTTGTTAAATCAGTACTAATTGTAAAATCCCATTCTTCATCATTCATTTCTAATACACCTTTATCTTTAGAAGAACCAGCACAGTTAACTAATATATCTACTTTTCCAAATTCTTTTTCAGTTAAAATTGCAGCGTTATTTATATCTTCTGACTTAGTTACATCACATTTAATTGGTAATATTTTAACTTTTTCTTTTTCCAATTCTTTTTTTAATTCTTCAAGTCTTTCTATTCGACGAGCAAGTATTACTAAGTCAGCTCCAGCTCTAGCAAAAGCATGAGCCATTTGTCTACCAAGTCCTGAACTAGCTCCAGTAATTACAGCAACTCTTCCTTTTAAACTAAACATACTTACCTCCTACTATTTATATATTTGATTGCTTCAGTTGCAGCTACTGCACCATCTCCTGCAGCAGTAACAAGTTGTCTTACAAGCTTTACTCTGTTATCGCCTGCCACAAATATTCCGGGAGTATTTGTATGACAATCCTCTTTTGCAATTGCATACCCAGCTTCATCTAATTCCACCACTTTTGAGAAATTTCTATTTTCAGGAATTCTTCCAACTGCTACAAATAATCCTTCAACATCAATTGTTTTTACATTACCATCATTATCAGTAACCTCTATACTTTTAAGTTTAGAATCAGAAATTAATTTAGTAACATTGCTGTTATATATAATTTTAACATTATCTTTATTTTTTAATTCATTAACTGTTACTTCTTCACCTTTAAATGAATCTCTTCTATGAATCAAATAAACAGTATCTGCAATATTACTTAAATATAATGCATCCTCTAAAGCTGTATTACCTCCACCTACAACTGCTACATTTTTTTTCTTATAAAATGATCCATCACATGTAGCGCAATAAGATACGCCTTTCCCAACTAATTCATCTTCATTTTTTATTCCAAGTTTTCGATTAAATGATCCTGTTGCAAGTATTACAGTTTTACATTTGTAAGTATTTTTTTCTGTAACAACTTCCTTTTCTTCTCCATCCTTTATTTCTATTGCTTTTTCAAATATAATTTCAGCACCTAAATCTTTAGTTTGATTATATAATTTTGTCGCAAAATCAAATCCAGATATATGAGCTTCAACCGGATAATTTTCAATATCTAATGTATTAATAATTTGTCCACCATATGTTTTTGCTTCTAATACTAATACTTTTTTATTAGCTCGTCGTGCATAAATTGCAGCTGTTAAACCCGCAGGCCCAGCACCTATTATAACAATATCATACATTATTTGCCTCCTACTAAATTTAAAATATCTTCTTCTGTTATAAATCCAACATTTCTATTAACTTCAGTTCCATTTTGAAAAACTACTAAACATGGAATTGATGAAACTTGATATTGTTCAGCAAGTTCATCTTGATCATCAACATTAACTGAAACTATTTTAAAATCTACCTTTTCTGATAATCCTTCTAATATAGGTTTTAACATTTTACAAGGTCCACACCATTCAGCATTAAAATCTACTAAAACCTTAGTATTAGACTTTAAAACTTCACTTTCAAAATTATCTTTATTTACTTCAATTATTGACATTTTTTTCCTCCTTCTCAACACTAGCTAAAACTTTATAAACAAGTGAATATAATGTTTTTGCTTCTTCTTCATTTAAATCTAAACACATTCCCATTTTTTTAGGAATAACTAACGCTTTATCTTTAAGATTCTCACCTTCTTTAGTTATAGAAAGTAACAAATTACGTTCATCAACAGTAGATCTTACTCTAGTAATATACCCCTTATTTTCTAATTTTTTTAAAAGTGGAGTTAACGTACTAGAATCTAAAAGTAAAGCTTTACCCAAATCTTTAACATTAGATGTTTTCATTTCCCAAAAATACATCATAACAACATACTGCGTATATGTTAAATTAAGTTCATCTAACATAGGAGTATATTTACGTATTAATTCTTTTGAACATAAGTATATAGGAAAACATAATTGATTTTTTAACCTCAATGCATCATATTTATTTTCCACACTAACCCTCCTATATTATTTTAATTAAATCTTTTTCTATATCTTTTGGATCATATGTTGGATCATATCTTTTAACAACATTACCATTTCTATCAACTAAGAATTTTGTAAAATTCCATACAATATCACCATCTTTTTTACAAGTTGCGCTAATTTTCTTAATTGCCTTCATTGCCATTTTGTTTTTTAATCCAACTACTTCTTCATTAGGTTGCTCTTTTTTAATATATGCATATAATGGTTCTTCATTTTCACCATTTACTTCAATTTTAGCAAATTGATCAAATTGTGTTTTATACTTTGCTGTACAAAATTCATGTATTTCATCATCACTTCCTGGCGCTTGATGACCAAATTGATCACATGGAAAATCTAGTACTTCAAATCCCTTATCATGGTATTTTTCATATAAGTTTTCAATACCTTCATATTGTGGCGTAAACCCACATCCTGTGGCAGTATTTACAATAAGCATTACCTTACCTTTAAAATCAGATAAACTAAATTCTTCTCCATTTCTAGTTTTTACTTTAAAATCATAAATATTCATATCTTATCCTCCTTAATTAATTTGTATACAAACTAATTGTATCAGATTGATTTTAAAAATGCAATACATTTTAAAAAAAACGAACTTTATAAAAAAGCCCGGATAATTTCATTATAGTGCGAACGACGAAATGGTTTACAACTCTTTCACACTATAACAAATTTGATATCAATCATTATTTATATAATACTTAAAAATTTAATTGCTTATTTTCTTATTCTCATCAATATATTTGTAGTTTAAATTATTTTCAGATGTTATTACTGATTTTCCTAAATTTTTTTCTAAATCATCTCGTGCCGATTTAGCAGCATGTCCACCTAATTTAGCGATTCTCTTATTTGCTTCTAACCCTTTCGGCTTATGTTCTTTAGCAAGTTCCTTAGTTGCTTCTTCTCCTAAATCAGTAAGCAATTCTTCTATACGAGTCATATTATCTCTTAAATTTTCTTTTTTTAGCCCTTTAAATTCTTTATATTCATATGCTTTCATTCCAGACCATTCCTGATATATTTCATTAGTTAGAATAGCATATTCTTTTGATTCAGTTATTCCTCCATCTTTCCAAACATCAGTTAATTCTTTTCTATTTTGAATACCTTTTATTCTTTCAGCAATCCATTTTTCATCAAAACCTTTAGCACGATATAAATCTATTGATCTTTGAGTAGCTATTGCTGGGTCAAATATTTCATCTATTCTTTCACTACCTAATTTAGCTAACCACTGTTTAATCGGTTCAGCATTCTTGCTTGGAATTGACTCTATTATTCTAAACATTCCTTCGATATCAACAACATCAGTCATACGATACTTTCCATCATGAGCTTTGAGTTTCAACTGTCTAGTAATACTAGACGTTTCAAAATCTTCTTCTTTTTCTAATTTATTTTTTAACCAATTCCAATATTTTCTTGGATTATCACTATCAGCAGCTGCACCTGCTACATCAACCACACTAACATAGTATTTTTCTTCTTCTTTATCCCATACTGTTCTAATAGTTTTATCATTAAACAACTTATTGATTAAATACATTTTATCTTGATTCATTTTCTTCCTCCTTTATTTTAGTAATTGATAAAGTATACCCAAATGGTTCTAATATTCGTATTAAAGTATTAATTTGCGGATGTTTTTTTCTTGTTTCAATAACTGCTATTATTTCTCTAATAGTATTAGATGCTTCACCCATTTCTTTTTGAGTTAAACCTAGTTCATTCCTTAGTTTAATAAAATCATATATAAGATTATATTCTAAATCAAATATTCTTTTATCTTCATTTATTCTATTCATATATATCACCTTGTAGCCAATATACTACGTAAATTACAAGTAGTCAATAGAATACATGTAAAAAATAAAAAAAGAACTTTAAAGTTCGAATAAAAATCAATCTGGTGGAGCTGAGGAGAGTTGAACTCCTGTCCAAAAATACCTCATTATAAGCATCTACAAGTTTAGTTAGTTAATAATTGTCCTAATAAATAAAATAGCTAACAATCAATTTATTAGTAAGTCTATATTATTCATAAATATTCCTAGACAAAACACTTATATATCCTACTAAATCGAGCCTCTTAAAATTTCCGTAGGAAAGAAATTAAAAGAAGCGCATGCTTATATTCTAATTAAGCTAATGCTGGAGCTGTTCTAAACATTCCAGCAAATGCATTTTTAATTTTGTTTCCAGTTATTATACTGTTTGTACTTAACGTGTACCTCCGACTTGCAACTTATAACACAGTAGTTCTGTCGAAACCATTGCAGCCCCATGTAGAAAAAATTATAGCACTTATTATGTTTTTAGTCAACTATAGATTTACTTTAAATTTTTGAAGTTTTTTTGTATTTCTCTTTCCATATCCTTTTTCTTTAAAGATTCTCTTTTATCAAATACTTTTTTCCCTTTAGCAAGTCCCAACAAGATCTTAGCTTTATTACCTTTAAAATAAAGTTTAAGCGGAACTAAAGTAAACCCAAGCATAGATATTTTATCATTTAACTTTAATATTTCTTTTTTATGCATTAACAATTTACGTGTTCTTGTTTCATCGTGATTAAAAATATTACCTTGTTCATAATGACTTATATGCATATTAAGTAAGAATATTTCACCTTTTTTTATAACAGCATAACTATCCTTTAAATTAGCTTTACCATTTTTAATAGATTTTATTTCAGTACCTTTAAGTACTATACCAGCTTCATATTCTTCGATTATTTCATAATCAAATCGAGCTTTTCTATTATTAATTTCCATAAATCACCTACTTTACTATAATACTATCATCATACATTTTTACAATAGATGAATATTTTTCTTTAACAGTTTCAAAATTATTTAATATATCATTATTTAGCTCTGAAAAAGGATAAACATGATAATTTTTATAACCACTAGTATAATTAGTATAAATTAATTCACTTCCTACATTATCTATTGAAACATTTACTTTTTCACCTTCCACAGTTTTATGTATATCAAGTGAAGCTAACATACCAATTTGTTGATTTTCACCAATTTGTCCAGATATAAAATTACCAAGAGAATATATAACTAATGTATTATTTACATAAGTAATAGGTTCTATTACATGTGGATGATGCCCTATAATAACATTAACACCTAAACTAGATAAATAATTGGCAATTGTAGTTTGCTCTTCAACAGGAGTATTTGTATATTCTACTCCCCAATGCATTGACACCATTACAACATCAACTTTATCTTTAATTGATTCAATATCTGTTTTAGCCACTTCATCAGAATAAATATTTGTTAAAAATGGTTTATCGCTAGGTGGAAGTAATCCGTTTGTCACAGTAGTATATCCAATTAAACCTATTTTTATACCATTTTTTTCTATTATAATAGGTTTACGTTCTTCTGCGCTTTCATAACTTCCAGTGATATATACATCTTTATCTTTCCAGTAAGATAAAGAATTCATTACTGCTTCTACCCCTCTATCCATTGTATGATTATTAGTTAAATTTATTATATTAAATCCTGTATCAATTACAGCATCTCCTATTTCTTCAGGTGAATTAAATCTAGGATAATGAGATAGTCCTATTGCTTTACCTCCAATAATTGTTTCTTGATTTACAAAGGCCAAATCATAATTGCTTACAATTGGTTTAATAGAACTTAACATTGGTTTAAAATCATATGAATTTTCCCCTGTTTTAGCATCCGTATAAACAGCACTATGAATTAAAACATCTCCTGCCATAACCATAGATAAATCATATTGTTTTTTTTCAACTTTTTCTACCTTTTTAACATTTGTATTATTTTTAACTTTGACACTACATCCAATAATTAATAAAAACAATACTAATACTAAAACTTTACCTCTTTTATTTAACTTCATACTAACTCACCTAACATTATTATAAAGTAAAAAAATAAAAAAAAAAGAAAATATTATAATTATTCAATATTTTATTTTGAAGCTTTTTTTGAAAGTATAAAATCAACAGTTCTTGTCTCCTTATTAGCAGCTTTTACAATAACATTAATTGTATCTCCTAATCTATACCCTCTTTTATCTTTGTTACCTCTAATTGAGAAAGTAGTTTCATCAAACATATAATGATCGCCTTCTAAATCATCTATTTTAATTAATCCTTCAATTAAATTTGGAAGTTCTACAAACAAACCAAAACTCATAACACTACTTATCATTCCTGTGAATTCTTCACCTATATGATCCATCATATATTCAGCCTTTTTCATATCATCAACTTCTCGTTCACACTCTATTGCTCTTCTTTCGCAGTCAGAACAATCACTAGTTAAAATAGGTAATTTATGTTCCCAAAAATCAATTGTATTACTATCAATTTTCTTATCAAACAAATACTCTCTAACTAATCTATGAACAGTAGTATCTGGATATCTTCTAATAGGAGACGTAAAATGTGTATAACATTTACTTGCAAGTCCATAATGTCCAATATTAACATCATCATAAACTGCCTTTTGCATACTTCTTAAAAGCAGACTTGATAACATATGAAATTCTTTTTTATCTTTAAGTTGTTTTAATATATCTTGCATAGTTTTTGGACTAACATCCTTTATTTTACCATCTATTTTATAACCTAATATTGAAATAAATTTTAAAAACTCTTGTATTTTTTCTTCACTTGGTTCACCATGAACACGATAAACAAAAGGAAGTTCCATAAAATATATGCATGTTGCTACTGTTTCATTAGCAGCAATCATAAAATCTTCTATTAACTTTTCGCCAGTACCACGTTCTCTTAATTTAACGTCTATAGCTTTACCCTTATCGTCAACTATAATTTTAGATTCATCTATTTCAAAATCAATATATCCTCTTTCAATTTTATATTTTCTTAAAATAGTTGCAAGTTCACTCATTAATTTTAAATCATCAACAAATTCTTCATACCCATTTGGTATTTCATTTTTTTCTAAAATACTGTTAACACAATTATAGGTCATTTGAATTCTAGATTTAATTACACTTGGGAATATTTCATAATCAACTACTTCGCCTTTTTCATTTATCTCCATTTGACAAGATATACTTAACCTATCTACACCTGGATTTAATGAACAAATACCATTAGATAGTTTATGTGGAAGCATTGGTATAACACGATCTGCTAAATAAACACTAGTGCCTCTATTATATGCTTCTTCATCAATTTTAGACCCACTTTTAACATAATAACTTACATCTGCTATATGAACACCGAGTAAATAATTATTATTTTCCAACTTTTCTATTGATATAGCATCATCAATATCTTTTGTATCATCGCCATCAATTGTAAAAATTACTTTTTCCCTTAAGTCACGTCTACCAATTAATTCTTGCTCTTCCACTCTACTTGGTATTTTTTCTACTTCATTCATAACTTCTTCACTAAATTCATCTGGAATATTTAATGAGTTTACTATTGATAAAATATCAACGCCAGGATCATTTTTATGGCCGATTATTTTTACTACTTCACCTTTATAATCATAACCCTTTATGTGATTAGTAACTTTTACCAATACTTTGTGCCCATTCATCGCACCCATAGAATTTTTTTCATCTATTATTATATTTAATTTAACTTTTTCATCATCTAAATTAATATAACCTTTGCCATTCTTATAATAGAATTCTCCAACTAATAAATTAAAGCTTCTATCAATTATTTTTAAAATTCTACCTTCAAGTCTAAGACCATTCTTAGATGTAATTTCAACTATTACTTTATCCTTATGAAGTGCCCCATTAATATTATTAGGTGGAATAAATACATCTTCATCCCCTTCGATATCAACAAATCCAAATGATTTTTTATTACCCAAAAATGTACCTATTTTCAAATGACTATTATTAAATAGCATATAATTATTTTTATTTGTTCTATATACTTTTAATTCATCTTCTAAATTATTTAATACTTTTAATAATTCTTTTAACCCATCAGCATCATTAATATCTAATTTATCTTCTAATTCATAAACAGATAATGCTTTATCACTATTTTTCAATATTTCTAATATATTATCTTCCATAATACCACCTTATATTTATTATAAGGGAAAAAACAATAAAAATATAGTTATTTTTTAAAATATTGATTTAACATGTAAACAATTTGACTAATATTGTTATTCTTTACAAGTTCGTACCCATTTTCACTTAGATTTGATATTCTATTATTAAGTATCTTGCCAACTTTTTTATTTAATTCATTACTTGAATCAAATATATAACAGTTTTTACTATTAACCAAAAAAGATTCGAATGCATAAAAATTCTTTACAAATACTATTTTTTTCATTAGTAATGCACTAGATAAATAATTATAGTCATATAAATCAGATAAATATATTACCATGTCTGATAAAGATAATAACTCTAAAAATATATCTTCAAAAAAAATTGTTTCAATTTTAATATTACTTGGTTTATTTTTGAGTAATTGTTGTTTTCTATTTGTTAATCTAAATTCCGGCGTATAATCTATATAAATGAATTCAATTTTTTTATAATTAGATGCCAAAGAATATATCCACTCTAAATATTGGTAGTTATAATCAATTACTAATATTTTTTTCATATTTTTAGCTAAATTATACTTTTTACATAATCCTCTTGTTTTTATACTAAATATTTTATTGTTTATTCTAGGAATAACATAAATACTTTTTCTTAATTTTTTCTCAAAAAGATTTTTGAAAAAAGGAAGACTTACTACTATATCGGTACATAAATTTAAAATTTCAAACAATTTATTTTTATAAATTAAACTACTTTTATTTTGTTTAGTATAATTATAACAAAATCTTATTTCTTCTAAATGAAACCAAAAAATTATTCTTTTATTTAAATAATATTTTTTTACTAAATTTAAAGTCCTATTATTTAATTCTGATATTAATATACTATCAAAATTATCATTTAAATTAGTTGTAAAAGATATTTCACTTTTTTTAAATAAGTAAATAATTTTTTTTAAATAATTAGTATCTTCTATATATATAAGTGTCATTTTATCACCCATTTTTATTATTAATAAAAATTCAACTAATATACATTGTTATTTAAATCTATTTATATAATTATTATTATCAATTAAAATTTTTTTCTCGCTCCAATTCTTTTAAACTTTTTTCTGGGGTTGGCAAATCTTCAGTTACCACTACCAAATGACATTACTCTTTTATATCTATATGTAAGTTTAATTCTTCCTCAGTTGGCAATGATTCTAATGCATCTTTTGGTAAGTATTCTGATAGTTCATAAGAACTTACTCCAATAGGCTTATTAATGTTTCTAAGTGCATATTCTACATTTAGTTTATCCTTATTTCTAACTAAAATAATTCCAATAGATGGATTGTCATATTCAGTTTTTAGCATATCATCTAAAGCAGATAAGTAATAATTCATTTTACCAGCATATTCAGGTATAAATTTTTTGTTTTTTAATTCTATAGCGATATAACAATGTAATTTAGTATGGTAGAATAGTAAATCAATGTAATTTTCTTCTTTATTTACTGTAACTCTGTATTGATTTGCTATAAAACTAAAACCATTTCCTAATTCCAACAAAGTCATTTTTATTTTTTCTATTAATGCATTTTCAACATCCTTTTCTACATAATTTTCTCTTAATTCACCAACATCGAATATATATGGATCTTTCATAATTTCTTTTGCCAAAGAACTTTGAGGTTGTAGTAATGTTAATCCAAAATTATTTGGTTTATCCCCAAGAATTTGTCTAGAATAAGCATCTCTTTTTACTTGAATTTCTAAATAATCATAACTCCAACCATTATTATAGGTTTCTTTTATATACCATATTTTCTCATTATCATTTTTTACCCTATCCATTATTATTGTATTATGTGACCAAGGTATTTTATAAGAAAGTTCTTTTAACTCTTCATTTTCTTTAACTGCCAAATAATATTTTCTCATATTTCGAAGGTTTCTTGGAGAATACCCCTTTGCTTTTGGAAATCTTATTTTTAATTCAACAGATAATTCATCAACAAATTTATTTCCCCATTGAATATTATTTTCTATAGTCTCACCTATATAAAAATACAATTCTAATACACTTTTATTTGCATTTACAAACATTTCTAATTGCACTTGTTGAATTTTATCAACAACATCAACAACTGTAGTTTTAAATTCTTTTTGAACCGTTTCTATCATTTTTAACTCCTTTCTAATTTTGCAGACGTGTCTGCAAAATTTATAAGCATTGATATTGGTTTACCAATATCATAGTGTGTTATTATCCTGTCATAAATGTGATCATGTCATTTTGTACATATAACTTCCGGCATAGTTCCTCCCTGTTCTTTTATAAAATTTCGGATATCTTTACCCATATTATAATGAGTAACATTCGCATTTTTTTCGCCTTTAATATTATCATTTTTTAATTTTTCATCTGTTTGAGTTATTCTAAACAGATTAGCAGCTAGTTCTACACTTCCCATATTATCTAAAATATCTTCTCTATATCTTAATCCTTTTCTTTTAGCAATATCATCTGCAGTTTCACCATTATATAGTCCCATATATCCTGCATTATGAAATTTATCAAAGTTTTTAACACCTGCTGCTTTTGCAGTTTGATTTAAAGAGTAGTTACCTTTTTTAGTTAAACTTCTTTGATACAATCTCTTTTCATCTTCAGTTAATTTAGAATAATCCAATTCTCTTAATTCTTGCTTTCTTGTTTGAATTGTAAAATAAGTTTGTCCTAATGCAACTACTTCTTTAGAAGGATCAGCATTTTGTACTATAAGATAACAAGCATATCTAGATAACTTATAATCTAAAATTTTTCTCTTAGCTCCTTTACCGGTATCTATCATTTTCTCCATTTGGAGAAAATGATAATTTGAATCACAATTACTATTAATACATGCTTTTTCTGCATTTAAAATAACATTAAGAAACTTATCCCATTTCTTATATCCTAATACATTTTGTAAATCTCTAGCGCTCCAATATTCATTTCCATACTCATCAATATGTTTAATCTTTTCGAATATACTATTATTAATTTCTAAATCATGCATTTTATCATCTCCTAAAAGCACTATAGTACCAAGTGTTTTATTAGTCAAATCACTGATTTTGAAGTTCTGTTAAATAATAATTACAGTTTATATAAAATCTGTCTTAACAAATATTAAATATTTGTAACAAAAAAAATACAGAAAAATAAAATCTGTATTTTATAAAAAAATTATTTTTTTTAATAAATTAATCAACTATTTTATTGTTACTTTCTTTTAAAAGTTGTTTTAAACTTTTTCTGGGGTTGGAAAATCTTCACTTATAACTACCAAATGACATTATTAATTAGTTATTAAAGTTTTAACATTTTCTATATTATCTTTATCACTTTCATTTAATATTTTCATTTGTGATATAGCAATTTTATTTAATCTTTCTAATCGTATTGATTGATTAAGTTCATCATTAATAAATGCAGAATTCAAGTTTTCTAGATTTGCTAAACATATTAATTCATTTATAGATGCATAATCTCTAATATTTCCTTCTAAATTAGAATGTTCTTCTCTCCATCGTTTAGCAGTAATTCAAATAGCATTCGTTTTCTCCACCCATTCTTTAACACTTAATTTATGGCTATTTAAACCAGCTTGACTTTTAATTATGGCGAATTCGCCATAATTAAAATTTGGATTATGCAATTCTTCCCATATACCTAAAAATTCAATAGTATTTCTATTCCTTAACCAATCAGTAACAAAAAAAATACAGAAAAATAAAATCTGTATTTTTTAATTTAAACTATTTATAAACTTAGTAACAATCATTTTTTTATCATTACATATTTCAAACAAATAACATATATTAAATAAACATGTCCCTATTAAAGCACTAATAATATCTGTCATTGTATCATTTATACCAGTTTTACTTACCCATTGCACATCAGTTTTAAAAATATTATCAATATTATACTCAATTAATTCCCAGATAGCTGCTATAGCTAAAGTAATAATTACAATAAATATTATATTAAAAAATTTGTTGTCACCTTTTTTAAATTTATATAATATATATACTCCTAAAAAAGAAGTAACAATTCCTGATATCATATGTACTATTTTATCATACCCACTAAACGAATGATATAATCCTACAACACTGCCAAGTACTTGTGCTAGAAAAATAAATACAATATAAATTGATTCTATCCAATTATTAGATTTTTTTGTAATTTTTGTTATTATTAAAGGCGCTACCATTAAAGGTATTATTATCAAAGAAGATAATGCATTTGCGTACTTTTTTATTTCAATATATGAATAACAATAATATAGACTTATTAAAACCGAAACCAAAACAATCAATAAATTAATTTTTTTCATATTCAATTTTCTCCATATCTACTTGATTTATTGAATCAAATCTCTTTGTTATTTTATCAGTTGTAACATGTATATCTTTAACATCACGACTTACAGTTTCAATACTACGTGATAATTTATCCCAACGGTCTTTATATCTCTTAAATTCTTCATCCAAAAGCTTCAACTCATTATGAATAACTGAAGCATACTTGTCTCTTTCTAAATTTTTAATTATTACTTGAATTGTTGTTAATGTACTTATTAAAGTTGTTGGCGAAGTAATCCAAACACGTTTCTTATAAGCATATTCAATAATATCTGTGTGATATGCATTAAGCTCTGCAAATATAGCTTCAGCCGGTAAAAACAATATTGCCTGATCTGAAGTAATACCTGGAATTATATATTTGCTAGATATAGCATCAATATGTTTTTTCATGTCAATTTTAAATAATTTACAGTAGTTTCCTCTTTCTTTTTCACTGATGCTTCTATCTACCATATTCCTATAATTTTCAAGAGGAAATTTAGAATCTATACCAATTAAACCTAATGGGGATGGTGCAAAAAGAGCACAGTCTACAATAGTACCATTTGGCAAACTATGTTGCATCTTATATATTTTATCATTCTTTTCTCCAAAAATATTAGCCATAATATTTTTTAAATTTACTTCACCAAAAATACCACGTGTCTTTTTATCAGTTAAAACACTTTGAAGAGAAACAATATCAGTAGATAGTGAATCTATCTTTTTTTGAGCTTCATCAATTTTAGATAATCTTTCTAAAACAGAAGTAAATGTTTTATTTGTTTTTTCAAAATTTTCATCAAGTCTAGAATTAACTTTATTTTCAATTTTATTTAATTTATCTTCTATCTTATTATTTAAATTATTAAAATCATTATCTAAATTATCTCTAATATTACTTTTAAATTCACCTAATTCTTTAACTGTAGTTGTTTCAATTTTTCCAATACGTTCAGTTATATTAGCTTCATTTACGCCTTTAAATAAAGATATAGTTAAAAGAACAATTACTACTATAATTAAACCTATTATTACATATTCCATATTAAACCTCCTTTAGAAAAAGATAGATAAAATCTATCTTATTATTCTGACGAATAATGACTACTATATGCTGCTGGATCACATTTAGATGCTTTATTTATAAAGCATTCTAGACAATTAACGGCATCATTATCACTTGAAATATTAGCTATAATGAACTTAACAATTGTAAATACAAGAAATATTGCTACAGCTGATATAACCCTTCTTACAAATTTTTTCTTTGCTTTATCTAAAAAGTCTGCATCACTACTTGCAACGGCTTTAGCAAAATCAATTGACCCAAGAATTATTAAAACAATCGGAGCAAGTATTTGGACAAGTCTAATTAAAGCACGAGTTAACATTGGAAAAGCAGTTGGAATAGGTCCACTATTCCCACATTTTACATAATTCCCCATGTAATTTTCTGCCCATCTTTCTTGAGCAGCATCTGGATCTGCCGCTTGAGATTGCCCAGCATTGTTTTGACATTTTTTATAACATTCATTATATGCTGTTGAATTTTTATCACTCGGACACTTTTTAACACATTCTAAACATGTACTTTTTTTACTTGCATCAGTAATACTACTACATGCTTCATCCGCACTTACATTTGAAATACTTAAAAAAACACTTATTATTAATAGTAAAATTAAATTCCTTTTTTTCATATAACCATCCTATCTAGAATAATTATACTATAAATAGAAAAAAAACTCTATAATTTTGAGTTTTATTTTTCTAATATCCACGATTCATAACCACCTATGATACTATATACATCATATCCTAAATTTTTTAATATATTACAAATCTTTTTACTACTTATTCCTTTTTGACAATAGATATAATATCTTTCATCTTTTTTTAAATACATATTTGGACTAATTAATAATGACTCCATTGGAATATTCTTAGCTCCAGGTATATGATTATTGTTAAAACTTTCTATACTTCTAATATCAATTAAATTTATACTATTAATATTTTTAATAATTTTATCAATAGAAATTTCATTCACATAACCACCCTAATACAATATATGAATTAATATCTCAATTAATAAATATATTAAACTAAAAAAGATAGAAAAATCTATCTTACTTCATACACATTGGATCACTGCTATTTATTCCTTGAATATGAACTAATTTAAGTACAAATTCAAGTAACACAGGTAGTAAAAATAACACTACTACAACTATTATTCGTTTTGTAAGTTTTGAAGCTGCTTTTTTAAATGAATCATCTTCTTCACTAGACATAGCTTTAAAGAAATCTAATATACTTAAAGCTACAGTAAGTACTAAAGCTAAATATTTTATCCAATCTAATATTCTATATATAAATTCCTGTGCATTTGGAGTTAAAATTCCACATACAGCTTCAATATCGTCTTTATCTTCATTAGATGACTTATCAAATTCTTCAATCGCAGCATCAGTAATATCGGAAGCTACTTCCACAGATTTTATTATTTTATCCATTGCTGATATAGCCTTATCATCACGAGTATACATTGAAATATCATTCGATGTCCCACAAACATTTGAATTTTTTATTTTTTGAGCGTCTGATTTAGAAAAGGCAAACCATGAAGTTTTAACATTAAAATTATTTTTACATGTTACAAAACGTTTAGGGCACAAATTTTTTGATGTCAAATACTCTCTACCAGAAAAACTATTTATATCATCTTCCTTATCCCAGTTAGCAATATCAGTTGCAAATAAGCTCCCAGCATTACTTTTTAAAACACTAATATATTTATACTTATCTGAACCATCTGGATTAGATTTTATTTCAAATGATACAGCACCACCATCAATTTTATACACACATATTTTTTGTGTAATTTTATTATCATCTGCGCTAACTCCATTAACACAAATGAAACACATAAATATAAATAATAACCCTAATAAATAATTTTTATATTTCATATAACCACTCCATAATATAATTATACATTAAAAAAAATAAAAACTCTATAGTTTTTATAGAGTTTTCAAATTATTCATCATCACTAAAGAAATCATCAAAAAATTGATCATCAGTAACAACATTATTACCATCATTTGTTTCTTCTATTATTTCTTCACTTGGAATTACAACATTTTTGTTGTTGTTTAATTGTTCTGGAAATTTAATATTAGACGTATTAATCTTAAATTCATTCAAATTAACTTTATCATCTTCTATTTTGTCTAATACCTTTATTTCATCATTTAACTTGTCAGGTATTAAATCAAGATTATTAATTTGAGTTTCTATTTTTGAATTAATATCTGGTTTAACACTTGAATTTGATTTATCAAATTCAATACTATTTTGAGTTTGAGTATTTGAATTAGTTTTAATACTTGAATCTGGCAAATTTAATTTCAAATCAGTATTATTAATATCATTTTGAATTATTTTATCATCTTCTATTTTATCTAGTGCCTTTATTTCATCATTAAATTTATCAGGCACCAAATCAATATCATTAATTTGTTCTTTAATCTTATCTTGTGCTTCATTTTTTTCTTCTTCTTCAAGTTCTGCAATTTTTGCGTCTATTCTTTTTAATAAATCATCCACATTAAAATTATTATTTTCATTTCTTTGATGATTATTTGTACCAAACATTGGTGGGAACATACCCATACCTGGCATTTGATCCATAAATGGATTTTTAGGCATGTCATTAGAGCCTTTATTTAACATTTCTCTTATTTTTTTATCTTTTTTTTCGTCAACATAAGCTTTAATATCAAATATCTCTACTTTTTGTTTTTCACGATTTGGATAAGTTGCTTTTGGATAACTTACGCCCCACATATTTTCTTGATCCATTTTCCAAGCTGGTGTCATTTTAGTTTTAAAAGGCATACTACGTGCACGCAATATAATCATTGTATACATTGGCAGTCTTTGTAAGTCAGAAACAGTAACAAGAGGCCTACTATCTGTTTTATCATCTTTTTTAGACTTAACATCTCCGCACATTTTACTTATTTCTTCAAGTGCTGCAAGTTCTGTACTAATTAAATAAATCCAGTTACCACAGTTACCTTTAATAGTGTCTCCTTTTTCTTTTCCATATACCTCAGTTAATTGAGCAAAGTTTTGAATAATATATGTAAATCTTATTAAACGAGAACGCGCTGCTGTTACCATTGCATCCGCATCTTTTAAAGGAGGCATATTAGCAAACTCATCAAGAATAAAGTTAGTTTTTTGAGGTAATTTACCACCGTTTTCAAATGCTACATCTATTAAAGTCTCATAACATTGTTTTACAAAAATTGTAGCAAGTGGATGGTATGTTTTTTTCTCATCATGAATTATAATAAATACCGCTGTTTTTTTTCTTCCTATATCTTTCATATCAAAATCAGTATGACTTAACATTTCAGATAAATTTTCTTTAGATGAAAATAATTTAATTTTTTGTTTAAATACTGATAGAATACTCCCCTTTGTTTCACTTGGTGCCATCAAAGTACTTGCAACATTTATATATGCAGGAGAACCTTGATCTTTATCACTAAAGTACTCTTTCATATAAGTAGTTCCACCTAATTTATTTTCACCAACAGTAGTCATTAAATTAATTGTATTTAAATTAATTTGTTCTTCACGAGCATCATCAAATAAAGCTAAACATAATCCAGCAAAATAATCAGCTGATGTATTTTCCCAAAATGGGTCCCCATTCTTATTAGCTTCATCATATAGAATGTTTTTAGCTAAATCGTCTAGCAACTCTGTTGCTTTATCTTTTTTTCCTTCTTTATATAAACTATATGGCAAAGTTATCGGATTCCAACAATTACCTCTTTGTGGATCACGAAAATTAAGTAAAACTACATTATAACCGCGTTCCTTTAACTCTTCACCATTTCTTTCGTATATTTCACCTTTAGGGTCAGTTATAATCATTGATTCACCTTTTTTCATCAATGACTTAACCATAGGTTGAACAATACTTTCAGTTTTACCTGATGCAGTAGAACCAATAATTAAATTGTGCCACTCACTATCATCTACCCATATTTCTTTACCATTATTAATTAAAGGAATACCCGCAACTTCACTATCAATTGCTTTAGGGTCAACCATTTTTAATTTTTTCTTCATTTCTTTAGCAGTTGCCCATCTAGCATATCCTTTAGATTCTTTTGGAGCAGTTACAACTCCAATTCCTTTTTCTCTTTCAAAAAACTTTGAAGATACACTACTTATTATAGCAATAAGCGCTATTAAGAAAAATACCATAGTAGGTGCGAAATATTCGCTACTAAAAGCAGGTAGTGGATTTAATCCAGAAAATTTTGATTCACTTGCAAAAGTAGCTATATTTACTACTCCGATTGCAACTAAATATAAAAGCAATATGCAAAAAATAACAAATATTATTACATCCTTTTTTTCAGCTCTAAATTTTAATTTCATAAGAATCACCTATTTATTTTCTATAACTAAATCTAACTTATTTTTATTATATTTATAAATTGAATATTTTGTTTTATCAGGTTTTGAAAAATAAATTGTTTGTATAATTATATGATTATAATTATCACTTCCAAAACTAATATTATATTCTAAACTAAATCTTGCTAGTTGTAAAGACTCTTCTTCTTTCCCAACACTATTTTTTATAATATCTATATCTTTTCCATTATAAATAAATACAATTGAAAAATATTTATCAGGTTCATTAAAACTATCTAAATTTGATATTTCATAAACATATTCATAATTATTATCCCCATCTAAATCTAGTTGATATTTTTTTGATTTAGATAAATTACTATAACCGTTAACACTTATCTTTTTCAATGCAGAATTTATAATTTCATTATCGCCTGAATTTAATTCAACATTTTCTAGTACTTTTAATTTCATTTGTTCATTTCCTCGATATGCAAGTATTTTATCATCATACTGTATTGAATTATTATTATCATCCCATAAATACCATCTATCATTATATTGAAGAGTATAATTTCCTAAATATGTTTGACCATCAAAAATATCGTAATTTTTAAACATATAATAGTCGCTATTTTTTTTAGTAAATGTTGACCATTTATTATTTTTTTTCATAAATAATCCATATTGATCAATAATCAGATATTTTTCATTATTCTTATCATTACTATTTTTTATTATCAAAAATGTCACTGTTAAAACTAAATAAACTACAATGATTATTCCAAAAATAAAGTACTTTTTTTTATTTTCCATGAGTTCACCTAATCTTTCTTTTTAAATACAGCAACTTGTCCACCAGTACCACCTATATTAAAATCCCATAAACTAGTATATCCTGTTGGCCAAGGATCAATTATAGTTACTTCACTACCATTTACATCTATTACTGCAACCCAGTGACCACCACTATTTACACTTATAATCACATAACTATTAGAGTCCGAAAGTATACTAGCTAGTTTGCTAGATATAGCACTCTTTGAACCAGTTGCAGAAGTCATATAATCAAAATCAAAATTAGGTGCTGCGCAGTGTTGTTTATTAGCAGCCCATGCAAGTAACGCACCATTTGAACCAAATGCACCCGCTTGTCTCATACAATTACCAAGTACACCTGGATCAAAGTCTGGAGTAGTAACCTCTGTTCCAGAACGTGCGATTTGAATAGCAGTTGATGTTAACAAACAACCAATATTATGAATATTTGCAGTACCTGTTCCAAGTAATACACTACCCCATCTAGGATCTGTTTGCTTCCAATCATAATCAGAAATATTTGAGGAAGTACACTTACCAATAGTCGCTACAGTAATAGGCACATGTCTATAAGCAGAGTAATACTTAACTAATATTTCATTATAGTTATTACCTTCATTTGCAAGTTTTTTCCATGTCGGAACACCATTCCAAGCATCATAACTACCAGGTACAATATCAGATCCATCATACAACACTTTACCTTGAGTTTCAGTTATAACTTGTTCCAATATTTCACGCTGTAATGAATCTGTCATAGGTCCAAAATGCCCACTTAAAATATTACCGGCAGTACCTGGAACCATTGTTCTGTTTGAATTTTCTGAACATCCATAATCTACACTACAGTATACTTGTCTATTTGTACAACTTTGAATACGAGCTATACCTTTAGTAACAGTTCCAAGCCCCTCGCCAGTAGCATCTCCTACATTTCTATTAACAGCAAGTACAAAACTTCTAATTGCAACTGCATGAGTTTTTACTACCTCTATTGACCATCCATTACTACTACAATAACTCGAATTTATATTTACACAAGATTCAGCATATAATACTCCTCTTACATAATCCTCTAAATCCATTGGACTTCCAACAGTAGGAGTACTAGGTGATGCACTATTAGTACACTCTGTTAATTGTACCTTTATATCTTGAGATTCACCATTTACATTATAAATACATCTTGACCCATTGCTGTTTGAACGTTGTTTCTTTTTAGTTGCAAGTTTAGTATTCTTATTTTCTTTAGATGCATTGCCAATCATAGCGTTATAAGCCTTTTCTTTTTTATCTTTCAAATCAGGTCTAAAAGTATCAATATATCCATTTTCTCCAACAATATAATCTTTTAATTCATTAAATTTTGATAAATCAGTTGAAGAAGAATAATTCAATTGTACTAGTTTTTTTGCAACTTCATCTATCTCGTCAGAATTAATTATAAATAACTCATTACTTTTTCTACCATACCCTGTAATTGCCATTACCAAATTGGCATAATAAGTTCTTTCGTTCCTTGAAACAGTAACTAAACTACTTTCAATTGTTTTATAATATTTAAGAGCATTACTACAATCGTTACCATCACAATATCCAGCAGATTTTAAATAGCTTTCTAGCTCTTCTTCAGACATTTCACCACTAAAATAATCATCAGCTTTACTCTTTTCTTCTTCGCCACCACCTGCAATTAAAATGATAATAAGAAATAAAAATATAACAGGTATACTCGCAGCAATTAAATATAAATATATTTTAGTTTTAACTTTGCCAAAAATACTGCCAGTTAAATTACCACCTATTTTGTTTGTTAAACCATTTGATAAAACTTTTTTAAAGCCATTTGATTCCTGAATTTTATTTTCATTTAAATCTCCTGAAGGTTTTTCATTGCTATTTTCTTCATCGTTGTTCATATTTAAATTTGAATTTGAATTATTGTTTTGAAATCTATTTTTATTTTTATTAAGTACATTAGATAATGCATCCCTACTTTTATTTTTAACCAATTTATTGCCCGGTAAATTAGCAGGTGAAAACATTCCTCCATTATTCTTTATAGCTTTATCTGCGGCAGATTTAGGAACACCCATTTTTTGTAAAGCATCACTACCTGCCCTATCTAATTTTTGATCAGCATCTTTTCTTGTGACTTCATTGCCTGATGAAGTTAAATTGTTAACCCCATTATTGGAGTTAACAATTTCTTTATTACTATTATTATTTTCAGCCAATCAAATCACCACCTATTACATTATTGACCCTTAGTTGATTTTTTTCTAAGATTTTCTTCCGTAGATTTAATTTTTCTATCAAGACCTTTGATTTGTAAGTCACTTTCATTATATTGTCTATAAGCATTATTAATTGAATTAAATTCTGACTCATTAGCAACTAAATTCAAATGTGAAAGCATATCCATATCGCGATTTTTATCTATATCACTTAATGCATTCCAATCGTCTTCATTTTGATGCATATATGACATCCACGCCTCTTTACCAGCTAAATCTCTATAATCCGTATAAGTTTTTTCTACATATTTATTTGTAGTCGAATCAAATGCATTATCAAATACTTTCATTAATCCTTCTGCTACACCAGCCTTTTGGTTTTCAACGGCATTGATTCGATCTCTAAAGAATTGTGCAAAAGTATTTTCATCTCTTTGTGCATTATCACGTTGTCTTTGATAATCTCTAAGTTGCCCTTTTAATACGTCTGTTGTTCCATAACTATCTTTAATCTTTGCAACATCTGTAGCTGAATCATATATTTTTGATCTTAAATTATAACCTGCATCTCTTTGATTACGAGCAAGCGATGCACCTGTAACACCCTCAGCTGCCGATTTTCTAATTCCTTTTTTACCTTCACCTTTAACACCAGCCCAAAATGATCTAAAACTAGAACTAGTTGCCCCTGCAATTATACTAGAAGCGTATCCAAAGCCAGTATTACCATGAAGTTCTTTAAATCTTTTTTTGTATTCTTTTGTTCCAGCAGTAAGATTTTCATCAGCTAATTGCTTTTTTACATTTCTATTTTGCACTCTTGCTCCCCAGATATTTGCGGCAGCACCACCTAATCCACCAGCAACGAATCCGCCAACACCGGCAGCACCAGCTTTTATTGTATTATATCCTGCAATATTTTCACGTAAGTTTTTCATTGGATTTAAAGTAAAATTTCCTCCCATTTTTAATCCAGGGATTAAATCTTCAATTAGTTTTGGAAGCTCCTTTGAAAATAATAAACATCCAATAATTATAAATACTTCGATAAAAATATTTTCATCGCTCAATTTATTACATACAATTTCAATTATATATACAGCAAAATATATTGCACCCAGTCTAATAAATAAGCTAGCCCAAGTACTTCCTAGCTGCTTCAACCATTTTTTAAACATTCCATCTTTACCCGACTTTGGATCAACATATGAAATAATTGGAATTGGTGCAATAAGTTGTAAAAATCCTAATTTCACCGCACGTTTTGCAATCTCAATACATACATTTATAAATAGTAATAGCACCACAACTCCAACTATCGTCGACCATAAAAATACATAATCAACAGTATAATAATCTTCATCACCGGTTCCTGGCTGTGCATCATTATATACATCTGACACCAAATAATCATCAACTGTCATCTTTCCTTCAGAACAATAAACACCCGCATCACCATCGTATAATTCTTCTTGTATATCATCTAAACTATAGTGATTTAAATAATATGGTTCTGGTTGATAAAAACCTTTAAATATTTGAAGTGCGATAAAATCTCCATCACTTGCAGCCTTAGCAACATGATCATCACATACTAATTCGTTCATTTGAAAACTAAGCTCATCAACAAAATTTCCATCTTCACCGCCATCAGAACTAAATATAAATCGTTCAAGAATCTTTTCATCTAAAATAATATTTTGAGCATCAGTCATCAAATCAAATGCAAAAGGAGCTAAAATTATTAAAACCAAAACTATAATTATATTTTTGGCGATGGTAGTTGCCCCTTTACTTTTATCAGAAAAAGAATCAGGATCTACTATATAATTAAGAAGTGAAAAAGACACTTTAAAAAGCATGAATAACCCCATAATGCCATATATTTTAGTGGAAAATTGTGATATTTCACTTGTTCCAAATAATTGTATATCAGCAAGCCTTTTTATAAATTCATAAACAACACCTATTAAATTATAAACTAAGCTATCTAAAAGTGCGAAAATACCTCTTATAGTATCTGTTCCAAAAGAATCTAACATATATTGTTCCTCCTAATTCATTTTTAAATCTTTTTCCCCATCTTATTATATCAAAAAAAGCAATCATTAACAATATATGATTGCTTATTATTTTACAAAATTATAATCCACCGCCAGATCCAAATGAATCTAACTCTTGTTCACTTACAACTACATTTATACGCATACGTCTGCTTCCGCATACAAATAATGCTTCACCTTGATTATATTTCTTAATGCTATCTCTTTCATTATCATTTAAATCAACAAGCATTCCTAAATCTTCTACAGCTTGTTTTTTAAGACCCATTATTAAATAATAAGATGCATTATCAAATATAGCTTTTCCTTGTGTGATAACTGATGGATCACAGAAATCACTTGGTTGTTGTGTAATTATAATTGTACCAGTATTATATTTACGTGCACGTCTTTGAATTTGAGCTAAGAAATCAGCTCCTAAAGTATTATTACCCGATAATAATACGTGTGCTTCATCAACCTCTAAAATAGTATTTACATTTTTATTAAGTGTAAGTCCCCAAGCATATTTTAAAATGTTAAAGAATAATGCATTTCTGATATTAATATCCGCATTCATTAATTCTTTTATATTAAATACTATAAAATCACTATCGGGTTTTATAGTGGTATGACCATCAAAATAATATCTAAGTTCAGTTATAATCGGTCTAATTTTTAGTTCAAGTCTCTCTAATATATCTTTTTCGTGAGTTTTTTCAACCATCGAAGATAATCTTCCGCGCACTGTAGCATAAACATCTTTAAATGTAGGATAGTCACTTGAAGTAAATTTAGAATAATCAGTATTAAAATCCATTCCAAATCTTCTATATGTTTCTTGAACTATTTCACTAAACATAGTAATAACATCTTCAGTAGCACTTGGATCATAATACTTAAAGAATGCTTTTATAGTTTGTAAAGTACGAGTAAGTACTGTATACCCAAGACCTTGTTGCATCTCATCTTCATCTGCATCAATTACAACTTCAAGTGGATTTACCATTCCATACTCTCCACCTTTACCAAGATCTATAAAACTTCCATCATAAAGTTTAGCCATTTCTTCTAATTCACCCTCTGGGTCAATTACGACAACCTGACATCCATTTCTAATGTGAGTTCTTAACATTAATTTAGCAGCAGTAGATTTACCACTTCCTGATGTACCAAGTATAATTAAATTGGCATTATTTCTATTATGTTCTTTTCTAATTTGATATAAGAATTGATTAAATAAAATTACACCTCCAGAAAAATCTACGCCAAGTAATGTAGAAAGGCCTGGATCTTTAATGCTATCAAATATAAATGGATACATTGCAGCAAGCGTTGGAGAAGGTATTGGTGTACCAATTCTATCTTCAATATCTTGTTTTGAATATATTGGAATAATCGATTTTAGAACCTTTTCTTGTTCAAATCTTAAAGGGAACGCTCTCATTTCCATTGCTTCTAAATAACTTCTTACTTGTAATTTTTTACTTGTTAATTCATCTTGAGAATCAGCAGTAATCATTATATGCATTTGAAAATCGTAAATTTTAGATTGACTAGCTGCAAGCATTTGAATAAATTGCTCTAGTGATTCATAATCTTGACGAATTCTTTCTTGAATAGTTTTATCGCTTTCTTGTTGATATCTAGCTTTTAAATCAGCTATTTCTTTATTTAACATTTTACGAATAGAACTAAATGGTAAAGGTATATGTTTAATTACTACCTTAATTCCTGACATACTAGTTAGTTGCGCTAAATAGCCAGGTTGAATATATCTAGGATATGATACAACTGTTAAAATAGTAGCATACTTATCACTAATAATAAATTCATTAGCTTTAAATTCAAGCCCCTTTGGAGCAATCTGAGTCTTTATATCCATTAACTAATCACCGTCCCAAAAGTAGTAGTAGTACCACCATTTAAGAAATTATCCAAAATTATTCTTAAATCATCATTAGTAACTTGTTTAGTATTAAGTCCAGCTGATGCAAAAGCATTAATTAAATTACGTATACGTTTTTGAATAACATCATCACTTTTTTCTTTAAATAATAAATAATATTCAGTATCAACAATGTTATTATTCATAAACATATTTGCCTTATTTATATCTTCTAATATCATCTTTCTTCTTATTTGGCTATTCGTAGAATTAAAAAGTAATTGAAGTTGAGATAAATACACATTTATATCGACTGGTCTATCGGCAGCAATTATCCAAAATTCATAATCAATAATATTGTACACATCTTTTAAATTATTGACTATAGCATTTTGAGATTCATAATCAAGGATAAAAATATTACGTGGTTGTATTTTAATACCTGTAACTTTTTGCTTATTATCTAAATAAATCATCCCATTTGTAATACTTTGTACAGGAATATTATCATTCGTGTACTTGCTCTGTATCATCTTTGCCATCGTTAAAACACCAACCTTTCCATACGAATTTTTGCCTATTTGTAAAAAATTAAAAAGTAGACTTAATAACCGTTAAAATATTGTGGTAATTTGGCACCGGAAGAACCAAAAATGCACAAATAACACCTGGTAAAATTGCAAGTATTGCAAACAACATTTGATCAATTGGTAAAACTAACAATAATACTAAAGTTATTGCAATGCCAGTAGATACAAGTATTAAATCAAATGTATTAAAAAGCCCAAATATAAGCATTGATTTTTTACTGTTTGCAGGAATTAAAAACATATGCCACCCCTATTCTATATTATTACATTTAATATTATAACATAAAAAAAAACAATAATAAAGTTTTTTTATCATTGTTTTTTTATTTACCACATTTATTACTAATAAAACAATCAATACATCCTGTTATACCTGATTTTGCAGAGTCATCAGCCACTAAACCAATTACTAATTTAACTACAACTACTACAAAGAATACTATAACAGCAGCGATTATTCTTTTTATAAAAGTTTGTTGTCCTTTTTTAATTTCATCTTCTTTTTGAGCAATTACTGCTTTACCTAAATCTAACATTCCAAAGAAAATAAGTAAAATTGGAACTGCAACTTGAACAATTGTTACAAGTAAAGAAGTAGTTTGAGGTAATTTTGCATCAAAAGTTAAACTACCACAGCTAGCTAACACATTAAATAAATTTGTCATAATAAAATCCTCCCTCTTGAATATATAATATATCATTTATCAAAAATTGTCAATATTTTATATTTTAATATGTAAAGTGCAATACAAATTATAATTTATATGGATTATCTAATGTACCAGCACCAGATTTATAAATCTCTTTGCCAGATATTGATATTACTTGATAAATTCTCTTCATATTTTCAGCATTCGATACATCCACATATGAATCAACATAATATGCTTGATAAGAATTGCCACTATATGGAGTACTAGTCCACATATTACTTATAAATGGATATAAATAATTGTAATTTGAACATGAATCACTATAAATACTTGTACAATTTGAATCAATACTAGCAAGTGCAAAATCACTAATACTTATAACACCTACATATTGATTGCTTACTACACTTGAACATGAAAAGTGAGTGTTAATTGAAGAATCAGATTCACTCTTTCCTTGTACACATACATTTTGTTTAATAATATGTCTTTTTTCCTCTTTATCATATTCATCATATATTTCTTCTAAGCTTTTTTTGATTCTACTTAAATCATAATTGTTTATTCCAACAGATCTATTTTCATGTATATTATATCTATCATCCCAAGTATTATATGTATTTTCTTCTTTTTCATTTATCATTCTAATATTTCCAGCATTATCTATACTAATAATTCTCCATACACTATCAGCAAATGATACATAATTATTTACGTATTCACCTCTAAACACATAGCCATCATTATATTTATATAATCCGTCACCAGATTCAACAACATTACTTTGATCAGTTATGATAGATCCTAAACTTCTAGTTTTATATTCACTACCACAATCTAAAGATGGATAATACATGTATTGATCACCGTTTTTCTTAACCATTACATTACCACGACATGTTGCATCAACTAATCTTTCTAATGAACTTAAATATCCTTCATCGACTAATGTATCAATTGAAACACTTATTTCTTCACCTTCATTTTTGGGTAATGTTTTAGGATTATCGTCATAATAATTTTCTGCTGCAGTAACCATTCTATCTTGTAATTTATCATAACTAATTTTAGTACCTTTAACCAATTTTACAACCACTAAAATAATTAACAATAATATAAATGTACCTATAACAGCACAAAAAACATAAAACATTTTTTTATTTAATCTTATAAATTCTTTAATAGCTTTCATAATTACCTCCGCTAAACATATTATAGCAAAACAATTGTTTTTTATCAATAAAAATATGCATTGTCACAATCTATATTGTAATATTAACTATATATTTTTACAAAAAACAAAAAAGCTAAATTTTTAGCTTTTAAAAAAACCCTTTTTTCTTCTTTTGTTCATCATCCGCAAATCTTGTAAACCCTAATTTTGTCAACAATTTATTTAAAGGTGTAATATCTTTATCTCTTTCATTAAGAGGGGGAACATTACAAAATATTTTCAAATTAGATTCATATTCAAAATCAGAAACATCGTTTGAATTTAACAAACTTTGATTTAATACAACCTTATTATTTTTATTTTTAGTCATAAAGTTTCTATCTGTATATAAAAGCCTATTTAACTTTATGGTAGAAGGTTCTAATAAATATATAATATCAGTACATAATTTTTCTGCTTCTTTACTGCCATTTGTATCAATTAATATTACTTCTTTATCACTGTTTTTAGCTACAATACCAGAAACGGCTGTACTAACAGTACTTAAAAGTTCTTTATCATTAAAATACATAAATTCTCTTTTATCGACTTCAAGTGCTACTACACTGTATTTTTGTTTTAATTGATTTTTCATCATATATGTAAGCGTTGTAGCCCCAGATTGTTTTGACAAATTAGTAATACCAATTATCCTTTGAGATTTTGTTTCATCAAAACTTTCAACAGCAGTATTAGAATCATCATTATATGTAGGCTGAATACTATTTAACTGATGAATATGCGCAACATCCCTATAACTATTAGGATTATTATATAAATACATAATACCCTCAATATCCTTAGTAAAATTATATATACCCATAGATATTAATTGAGATAGATATGCTGGTGATGTACTCTCAGGCGAATCGTCTAGTAATAAAATCACTTTATCCATATCAAGCGAAATGGATAATTTTTGTAAATTAGTAATATCTTTATAATTTTTAATAGCTGTAATATCAAGAATCATTCGTTGAAAATAAAAATTTTGAAATGTAGATACAATTTCATCAGCATCATACTCACCATACATAGTTTTAATAATATCAATATCTAAACCTTGAAGCATAGTTTGATACTTATTAGCAACAATAACATTCATGATATCCCTCCATTAACTAGTTAATCCTGGTATAAAAGTTTTAGACTCACCTCGAACAGGTATTTGTAACCTATCACCAATAACAGGTAAATCTAAATACATATAAGCATTTACAGCATAATAAACATATGGGTTATTATCTCTGCCTTTAGTATTAATAAGTGCAAAGCAAACCTGATATTTATCACTAAACTTTACTGAATAATCAACATTTTCAGGAATTTTCAAATGATTTTCACATGTTTGTTTACTGTAATTACCATACGCACCTCTATAACCAATTTTATTTAATTCCAACTCAATTTGATTCATTATAGACTTATTACAATCATCAATATCAGAACCACAAGTTGGATACTTCTTTTCAATTATTTCAATCATTCTATTTTTGACTTTATATCCTTTTGAATAAGTAATTGAAGTAACAAATAGGCCTATAAATACTATTACAAAAACAATAACAATGTTAAGTATTAACGTATTGCCAATTGATTCTTTCATTTACTCACCCTCTTCTTCTACATATTGAAAGCGATAAATATCATCTGTTTTACTATTAATAGGAACACGCAAAGTTTGTCCAATTAATGGAATTTCAAAAGTAATATATGTAGTTATTCTATAACTATAATGCAAATCATTAACGTCATTTTTTATTTTATATACACATATACCTTCGCTTCCATCATTTACTAAAACAGAATCTTCCTTTTCAGAACAAGAAACTGGCATTTTTACATATCCCAGTCCCGTTAATAACCTATCAATTTCTTTTTTTGAAACTTTATTATATCCTTCACTAGTTTCAATAGCTTTACTAATATTACTATTTACCTTAAAAGCTTTTGTGTAACTTAAAATACCAGCAATGAACGCAAACATAATAACAAGGAATATAACAATTATATTAATTGATACTGATTGTCCAATACTTTGTTTCATAAGTTACACCTCTCTTTTAACTAACAGTCAGTTGATACCGTTCCTGTTCCATCAGCAGTTTTACATTGTCCACCTTGCCAAACTCCACCATTTGATGCACAGCATGAACTTTTTTTTGAATTATTTAATACATTCGTAACAATTGGTGTACCTATTGCAAGTACTAATGCAATAATAACGATTGTAATTACTGTCATGTTTGCTTCTCCTGTTGCTTCTTTCATTTACCTCACCACCTTACTCTTATACATTTTTAGTATAACACGATTAAATTTTTTTATCAATTTAAATTAAATACACTTTGCAACTACTTTACATTAGAAATTAATCATCATTGTAAGGGACATAAATAGTAGTAATAATACTCCCCCACCTGTTGCAACAAGCATTATCATAGTTTTCTTTTCCATGGTATCAAGTCTATCTTTATATTTTTGCTCACGAGATTTATTTTGTAAAGTTGAAACCGTTTTTGAAAATTGTTCAAGTTGAGCTTGCTTATTTTCTTGAGAACCTAAACTCAAACGATATAAAAGCCTCATCATACGCATTGAATCTCTTACTGGGTATTCTTTTGCAAAATCCATATAAGGATCTACTGTAGAATTACCCGCTTCAATTTTTTCAACCAATCTTTGTAATCCTGGTTTAAAAATTTCAGGTGCTGTATCAATACTTCGTGCCATTGCAACTGGTACAGTATAATGTTGAATTAAAATTTCTAAGCTCTTTAAATAGTATGGTAACATTAAATTTATTGTATACAAATTTTTCTTATAATAACTTGTCAATTGAAAATATGGCATTTTAAATACAACAAATCCAAGTACAACTGCTGCAAGTACAAAAACAAAGTTAAGTCTTGATAGACTAAGAATTAATACCGCAGCAATAGTTATAACTCCATTACGTATTCTAATATTAAATAACTTTTCAATATCAATGTCATTACCATATTTGACACCAGCTAAAAATACATAATCATCTTCCATCAAGAATTTAAAATATGGGTTTAAATCATTAATAAATTGTTTTGAATTAATTTTTTTATTAGCTTCTAAAACTACTAATATAATTACTGCAATTACTAAAAATATAATCATTATTCAGCCCCCACATTCTCATTATAATATTTTTCACCACTAAGTAAAAAGTATGTATTAATTAAAAGTATCAAATGTAGTAAAACTTGTATATACCATAAATCAAGCATTTGAATATATGTATCAACTCCAAGCAAGAATTGAACTAACATAGCCATTAAATAAAGAACAATACCAAATCTTAAAAATTTCTTATGAAATGCTGCTCTATCCATACGATCTCTATATACATTTTCAACAAGCATATCTATGTCAAGTGACATATTGTCAAGTGATTGTCCAGCATCCTTTGATCCTTCATTAGTAATTTGTAAAAACAATTGATGCATATTTTTAACAATATAATAATCATACTTGTTATTCATAAATTCAAGTGATTGATCAATAGTACCATTTTCATATGACATGTCAATCATAGTTTTTACATCTGTTTTTACAGGATCTTCTAAAACTCCCGATTCATAAACACCCTCTAAAGATTTAACAAATGATTGTGTAGTAGCAAATTCCATAATAACATTAGATGTATATACCTGAATTTGTTCAAAAACAAATTCACTATATAATCTTTTACATCTTAAATATGTCAAATAAGGAATAATAGCAATAGCGCCTGCTATATAAAATAAGCATACAATCAAATTATAAAAATATAAAAATGATACCACTGCAGCTCCACCAGCAAATGCAACAACTTGAATTGTGTATTGACGTGGAGTATATTCTTGGCCTAATTCCTTTACTTTTTCACGTACTTGTTTAAATGAATAAGGAGCATATTTATCATATACAACGCCAACTTCTTTAACAATGTATTTATATACATTTTCGCCACTGTGTTTTCTATACACAACGACAAATACTACTATAAATAGTAATAAAACAAATACTAACCCTTGCATAAAAATACCTCCTTAAAATAAACTTTCAATTTCACTTTTAACTGGTTCAGAAGTTAATACATCAGCATCATTTTGTTTAACATTGGCAGTCTGAGCATTTAATACACCAGTTGTAGGTGACTGATACGATTCTGTCACAGCTGCTTTAACTTCTTCATCACCTTTTACAACATCCTTAGGTAAAGTTACTCCTTGAGCCTCTAAATAATCAAGTAAATATTTACTTACATTTCTTCGTGTTATCTTACCATCTGGAGTCTTTTTATAAATTGTATTATATTCAGCTTTATTATCTTCAGTAACATAAAATTCCGTTACTTCAGCAATTTCTCTTCTAAACTGTTTTGTAGTTTTATCTTGATAACCTCTTATATATACACCAATTTGAATATACCTATAAATAGATTTTAAAAATTGTTCAATATCTTGATTAGTTTCAAGTAAACTATACATACGATTAGGAATAGAAGATGCTTTATCTGCGTGTATTGTAGATAAAATATAATGTCCTGAAGAAATAGAGTTACGAACAGCCATTACAGCTTCAGCACTACGGACTTCTGATAGTAATATCCATTTAGGATTTTGTCTCATACACGTTACTAATACATCACTATAAGCTGCAATATTGTTTGTTTTCATTGCAACAATATCTCTATGTGGGAAAATTCTATCTAAGTGCAATTCCAAAGTATCCTCAATTGTAATTATTTTTTCATTTTCTACAGTATGAGCTGCTAAATACTTAACAAACTCTGTTTTACCACTACCAGTTTCACCACATACAATTATATTGCAATGTCCTAATACACATTGAATTAAAAAATCATGTATATCAAGTTCAATATATCTATCCTCAATTATTTTTTCTTTTTGAAGTCTTATTTTTGCAGGTGTCTTTCTCATAACCACCGCAATCCCATTTTTCGCAATAGAATCATGCACAAAATTAAGACGTAATTCTGCACTTTCAGCATCTAAGAATGGATGGGCCATATTAAATGACTTACCCATTGCATTAGAACATTGAAAGGCTAGTTTTTCCATGAAAGCATTATTTACCTGCTCATTTTCAATTCTAAAAATACCACGTGATAACGTTTTTAACCATAACTGACCATTATTACTATAAGAAATATCAGTTACATCATCATTTTCTAAATACTCTTTAACTGGCCCAAAATCAATTTGGGCAAACATATTATCCATTAATTTGTATTCCCATTATTAGTAGTATTACTGTTATCACTAGTATTTGTATTATTTGTTTTTGTTTCGTTAATTATTTCATCTTCGCTTATTGTTATAGTTCTTGCATCAATATAATCCTTTAAATACTGAGTTTTAACTGTCGTAGCATTTTCTTCATTAACAACTTGTCCTCTAGGTACTGGGAATAATGTTACATCATTTAAATATGATGCTTTTTTCATTAAAATAAATACACTTTGTTCAAATCCAAAATATAAATATGCTGGTGTTCTAGCTTCCGCAGTATTTTCAAATACATTTTTACCACTAGAATCTTTTACTGCAAGTATTTCTACATCACCAAGTAATTTACCAACCATTATTTTACCTGATTCATCAGTTGCCTTCATGTAAATATCAACAAGAGTATTTGGCATCATTGAATTACCATAAGTTAAATCCATATTAACTGGAAATGGGAAAACAATTTCATCTTCTTTAGCATTAACTAAAGCAGCATTAGGTAGTTGACTTTCTTCTACAACTACACCAGTATAAAACATGCTCCCCTTTGGAATCATAGTATTATAATTACTATATTTACCGATAACTAATCCTGTACTCCTAATAACATTTTCCTTAAGCATAATTGGCGCTACATCAATTGAAGTAACCATGTCAGATGTTATTTTTGTTCTAGGTTGTATATCTTGTGCAGCAACAGGTATTCCAGTAACTGGATCAACAGCTTTCTTTATTTCATATTTGTAACCAAAGTATAATATAGCGACTACTAATACTACGCCTAATACGGTTACAGTATTTTTGTTTTTGAAAAAACGCTTAATTGAATTTGTAAAATTATTCATAAAATCTCCTCCTCTTTACTCTTAATATGGCGTTTCTAAAATAGCATCAAGCCTATTTGGTATATTAAACTCAACAACCTCACCAGTGAATCCGGCAGTCTTACTACTTGATACACTTAAACTTACCTTAGGAGGTGTCTCGTTAATATCATATATTTTTATCTTATAAGTGTTTGCTAAAGTTGCGTTTTCAGCAAACCTTCTAACAAAATTTTCAACAAATTTTTCTCTATCAATTCGAACCGTACCATTTTCATAATACGAAGTATAATCAAATGCATCATACATGGCTGATTCTGTAGTTTCCTTAAGTAAATTATAATTGTGCTCATCAGTATTAGTAACATCTTGGAAAAATAGTATAAAGAATACTCCAATAATTCCAAAAGAAATTATACCAATTCCCCAAAAAGACTCATTCATAAATTACCACCTCGAATCACATCCGTTCCAATTTTGTGTTTTATCACTATGTATTTGCCAACCGCAAGTATTTGTATTAAATATATTTGATATATTTTGATCAAACAGAAAATCGTTCATTCTACATTCCTTGCCATCTTTATTACATTCTAATGAAAAATCTAAATATCCATACATTTTATCAGCATTATCATTGTACTCTCTTATTGCTTTAATGCTTGATGGTCCCAAAGTTATTTCATACATAGGTTCTTTTTCGTAGACATCTTGTTTATTCGTTATAACTTTAGTAACATCTTCATCTGACCAATTTGAACCATGCGCTCTTCCTTCTCCACTTATACCTGGAAATGGATCAGAAAGTGAAATTGTCCTATACACAACAGTGTCATTATTTTGATCGCAATATGTTTTAAGACAATGCTCAACCCCTTGTCCAGTAGTATATAGACACAATCTATATCGACTTGACTGGGATGTTAAAGTACATTTACCATTTACGCAATCTTTAGGACAATACTTTTTCATATCCGGATAACACACATCATTTATACATTGTTTCTTAGTCCCACCTTCATTTAAGCATTTAGTAAATTCTTCACTTTTACCATTAGGATAATATGTATATAAAGGACAAGAATCACTACTTCCACCAGGCGGATCTATATTAAATTTACATGTATAATCCCCTGAAATGTCCTCGGATGTTGAATCTAAATTATATTTTAAATTTAAAGTATATTCATCATCTACTTTACTATTCCAATCTATTGGCAATACGCCATAACCAATATTTATATTACTACCTAAAATAGAATTATCTGAAGCAGGTAAAATATTTTTATTTTTGTATGAATATGTAAAAGTTGTTTGATTTAATTCATAATTTGATGTTTGGTTCACTCTATACAAATTTGAACTTCTTGTTGGGAGTGCAACAGAACTAGAAGTAACATTCTTCTCAGATTGATTTTCACTTTTTAAATCAACATTGACATCAAAACTACCACCTGAATACTGCAAACTGAAATTTGAAGTAGTACTTGCATTAACACTTTTAACAGTATCCAATCCCCACTTATCACAAGCTGTTTTTATATCAGCATTTATAACATTACTTGTAATTGCTCTACAAACCAATCCTTGATTAACACTTAAAGGTGCTATAGGAAATTTTGTGTTACTATTATTTGGCCATACTATATGTTGTCCAGCCTGTGCATAAGCATTAGGTCCACCAGGCAAATTTAGATTAATCTCATCTACACAAACAAGTGAACAACTAGATGATGTAGAATAATCATCAGAAATAATATTACCCGTTATGTAATTATTTTCTTTTAATTGTGAAATATTAGTTTTATCAATTATATTTTCCTTATTAAGTAAATAAATCCAACCATCTAAATTATTAAACCAAGAATATTCTTTATTACCATTTATATTCATATATGAACTATACTTTATTGTTTTAGTTTTTCCAGTTTCGCATATTTCATCGTTATGGTCAAATTCCACTTTTGAACCCTCAAAACATTCTGGAAAATCATCTTTAAAATTATCTATTGTTTTACCACTTGGTAAATTTTTATAATTATCATTTTTAAAGAAATCGCAACATACTTTTTTAGACTCATCAGTATCAAAGCTTGATGGTTTATACTCACATTGATTAACACAGCACACATTCTTTTTTTGATCAGCTGTCATCCCATTTGTATTTGTGTTTTTTGCACTTGCATTTTTAAACGTACCTGCAGGACAAGAAAAACTACTACATGTGTTAGGGGTTGTATGACAGCAAACATCTTTAAAATTATGATCACCTATTTTTACATTATCATTATTATTATAAGAATACCCATATGGACAATTGTTTTTTAAATCACCACATGTTACGTCTTTGTATATGTTTTCACGACTCAAAGTAAATCCACCAGAATTCATTTGAATATTGTTAGATCTTTTGCCCAATATAAAGCTTATACTTAATTTTTTCTTATATAATATCATAGACTTACCATATTCAAAATCATTAGGTCGATCACATTCACTATAACCCGAATAAACATTAACTTTAGGAGGGCAAAGTGCATCTATGGTAAAATTATTAGAACTCTGTTGTTTTAAATCATAGTACGTGTTACCTTTATTACTAGAGGGTTTAACAACAGCTGTTATGCTTGTACCACCTATTTTAAAACTTTGATAATTATCAATGTCTAAAAGAGATGAAGAAACAGGATTATTCTCATTATATGTGATTTCAAAATCAGTCTGCTTTAATCCATTTGTAAATATCTCTAATTCTTTATTACCGTTTATATAAAATGATATAGATGGGGATGTAGCATATGATATACTACCATCATCATTTGTTTTAGTAGCATAATACTTTTTATTGTCTTTACCATAAGTTGCCGTATCAGTGTTTATTTTGCAAGAAGATGTTTTAACTGTAGCAGTACCAGTTTTACCGTCACCATAAGTAATATTAAACTTTAAAGTAATTTTATTGCTACAATCATTTTCTTTAGTTATTTTAAAAATTACTCTTTTATTATTAAAAGTATAAGTCGTATTTGTACCATCATTCCAATACATTACCCCTTGGCCTTTTACGGATTTTTCATCAGTATAATAAGATAAAGTACTAGAAATATTTTTAATCGAATTAAATTCTACTGGCTTATATTTGTTGTAATTACTGATTGCAGTTATAGTATTAAAATAAAATATTTTTGGTGTAAAAAATAAAGCTAATGTCTTACCTATACCTGCACTAAAACAACAAGCAAATAAGAAAACAAAGATTATAATCTTTTTTTTCACAGATACACCTCCTTACTTAAATAAATCATCTTTTCTTCTCAAAACAATTATTATTGTTACTCCAATTACTACAATAGAACCAAGTATTAGCCAATAATATTTTAAATAAATTTCTATTAACATGTCTAATAATGTTTCTTCTTGTATAACTTCAATTTTTTCCTCAGTTTTTTCTTGTTTCTGATATGAATTAACTTTTTCAACAAACTCATCATATGACATAGCTATTTCTTTCCACTTGCTACATAAATCAAATTCTTCCTTGCCACTACACACAGGATCATTATAATATGGATTTATTTTAGGTAAAGATATTGTTTTACGATACACTTCATTGCCAAAGCAATTATCGGAAGTAGAGTAAAAATAGAATGTATAATTTTCTCCCGGATTTAAACCATTTATTCTAATTTCACCATTTTCTCCATACATATTAGAATCTACTTGTATAAAATTATTATAAAATGTGAAGTCCTTTGAATTTGATATAATCAAATTGAACTTAGTATTACCATTATCTTCATATGGATAATATACAAATTGAATATTTGTTGCAGTATTTTTCAATCTTGACAATTCATCAATAGAACACTCAGCACTTACATTAAATGAAATAATAAAAGCAAATATCATTACAATTATCAATTTTGTTTTTTTCATAATTCACCTCTTATTTCAATTTAATAGTATATTTGTTGTTTCTTAAATTTAAATCTAAATATATATTGGAAGCATTATTAATATCACTATTAACTTCTAAATAATAATTGTCTGTTTTAGATTCAACCATCTCAATCTGACTATACTTTTGAGATTCATCATTACCATATCTAATAATGCCATAATTTTTAATAAATTGCGTAAAATCAGTATTTTCGGATTCAAACGAAGCATCTAACTTTATTAAAGTTGTATTATAATTTTTCAAAGATGAAGCAACTACATAATAATCATAAATATCACAATTTTCCTTATAGCAATATGAGTAATTCTCATGAAATTCATGTGAAAGTTCAATACCGGAAATATTTAAATATCCTTTTAAATATTCAGTGTCAAAAGTTAATTCATCATCAAAACCATAAATTTTTGTATCACCAACACTATCATTAACTAACTTACCAATATTAACTTGCTCGTATTTGCCACTATTTATAGAACTATTAACTACCAATTTTATTTGCGTTTCTACATCACTTTTTAAAACTTTGAACACAATCAAATATTTATCAAAATCTTCCTTGCTTAACACCTGATTAGAGTATACCTTACCTAAATCAATAAAATTATTTGTATTTGTAGTTATAGCAAAATATTTTTTTCCATTTATCGATAAATACATATTTCCCAAATTTAATCTTTGATTATCTAGAATAGATTTAACTGATAAATCTAAAATCACATATTCATATTCACTAGTTATAACCTCACCATTATAATTTTTATCTGTCATATATGAATTATTAACACTAATGACAACATTATCAATAGTAAATTTTTCACCTATTTCATATATTTTACTTTTAAAAATTATTTTGTATCCAACAAACACTAATATAGCTAAAAATATACTTGAAAATAATATATTAAATAGCAATTTATTTTCAATATATGTATATTTGAAATTTCTTAAAAATCCAACAATTTTTCTTTTTGATGCATCAGAATCAACTTCTAAACTTACCTCTACTTCTTCTCTATCTTCATCAGTTATTTGAAGTCCAATTAAATCCGCACCAAAATCAAATTTTTTAATATCAAATCCTGTAGCTCTTACAAAAAGTGTTATAAATTGAATGCCTTGTAAAAAAACAAGAATAATCAAAATATCTCTTATAGCTCTTACAATTCTAATATCTACTGCTCCTATTTGAAGAGTTTTCAATGTAGAATAAGCATATGCATAAACTCCAATTACAGTGATAGTAATAACTGTATTTATTACATAAAGCATGATAGGCTTTTTCTTTATTTTTAAGACTATCGCAACAATCAAAATAGAAACTATAAAAACAAAAAGCGCTAAAAACATTAGAGGTCTAGATAAAACTGATATATCGCCTAATTGTTTCGATGAAATATAAGAATTATATATTTTTAAAATGTCTGTTGTATTATATATTAAATAGGCAACGACAAAAGACAAAAGAAGATGAATAATTCTAAACTGTTTTATAAGAAATGCATATGGTTTTCTTAGAATCATATATTTGCCTCCTATCCTACCTTTACCATTATAACTCATTTTTGGCAAAAAGAAAAGACAATATAATAATTAAAACTATTTTTTAAACAAAAAAATATAACATCTAAAAATGTTATATTTCTATATTTTTAAATATTTTATAGTTCAAATTGAGAATTATATAAATCAGAGTAAAAACCATTTTGTTTCATTAAATCATCATGATTACCCTGCTCTATAATATTTCCATCCTTCATAACTAATATTAAATCGGCATTTTTGATAGTAGAAAGACGATGCGCTATTATAAACGATGTTCTACCAGCTGTTAATTTATCCATAGCTTTTTGAACTAATTCTTCAGTTCTTGTATCAACATTACTTGTAGCTTCATCTAAAATCAAGAAAGGTGCATCTTCTACCATTCCACGAGCAATAGTAATCAATTGTTTTTGCCCAGCTGATACCGAGTCATTTTCATTCATTTGTGTATCTAATCCATTTGGTAATGTTTTAACAAAATGTGTAAGTCCTACAGTATCACATATTTCCATAATTTTTTTATCCGATACATTTTCTCTGTTATAAACAATATTATCTCTCAAAGTACCGTCAAATAACCATGTATCTTGCAATACCATCGTAAATAAAGAATGAATATTATCCCTTGATAGTTCTTTAGTGGATATCCCATCTATTTTTATATCTCCACTATTAATTTCATAAAATTTCATTAACAAATTAACCATCGTAGTCTTACCAGCACCTGTTGGACCAACAATTGCTATTTTCTGACCATCACGTGCCTTAGCTGTAAAGTTTTTAATTATCAATTTATCTTCATCATAACCAAATGTAACATTACTAAATTCAATATTTCCTTTAGCCTTATCTTTATCTAAAGTTGTCTTAATATCATCTTCCTTATCCATTTCTTCCTCATCCAAAAACTCAAATACCCTTTCACCTGCAGCTGCAGTAGATTGAAGAGAAGTAAATGCTTGTGCGATAGAAGAAAGTGGCTGAGTAAACAATCTAACATAAGTTATAAAAGCAACTATAACACCAAAAGATATTGTTCCTTTTTGAGTTAGTAATGCTCCAACAATACATACCGCAACATAACCAAAATTACCTACAAAAGCCATCATAGGCATCATAAGTCCAGATAAAAACTGACTTTTTTTATTTGCTTCAAAAACCTTTTCATTACATTCATCAAATTTCTTATCTGACACTTTTTTTCCATTATATGCTTTTACAACAAGCAACCCAGTGTATGTTTCTTCAATATGTGAATTAATTTTACCCAATTCTTCTTGACGTTTAGTAAAATATTTCTGCGATTTACCAAGTATTTTAAACATAAATGCAAATCCAAACAAACTAGCAATTATTGCAGTAAACGCTAAAATATAATTTGTATGAAACATCATTATAATAGTACCTAAAAATAAAGTTATCGAACTAATAAAAGACGCTAATGATTGATTCATACTTTGAGCAATAGTATCTACATCATTTGTTACCCTCGATAAAGTATCTCCAGTTTGATTCTTATCAAAATATTTAAGAGGTAATTTATTTATTTTTTTAGAAATTCTTGATCTTAAATTCCTTGCAAATTTATTCGAAACTGTTGCCATTATAAACGATTGAATATAAGTAAATAACGATGAACAAACATATATAATAGCTATAAGCATAACTATACTTTTTATTTTATCCATATCCATAAATGGTTTTATAGATTTTTGAATTGATTTAGGCATCTTGTCTATTTTCTTATATAATTCATTCGGAGTAACTTCCTTACTCATTTCACTTAATAAGCATAAATATTTAGTCTGATCTACACCATTTATATAATTACCATCCACCTCAATTTCAGGCAATAATACATTTTGGATATTTTCATTTAAATCAGAAAATGATTTTATTAATGACTTTTCATCATCTTTATCTGCATTACTCATCATCTGAACAAATTCTTGTTTTTCTTCACTAGTTAAAGACGGACTCGTCATAACTTTAGAAACATCAATATTCTTAAAATTATTCGTAATATTTTCAGTAACAGTTGCCATATTATCTTTATTTACAACAAGTCCTTTTGAAATTTCATCCGTCAATTTAGATAACTTATCAGGAGCTATAATAGAAAGAATAGAACCTGCAACAGCTAATATAAGTGCAATACCGATAACTATTTTAAAATTTGATAATTCGCTAAATAGTCTTTTTACAGAACCACTAAAATTTTTTGATTTTTCAGGTATACCTCTACCTGGTCCCATAGGTTTAGCCATTTTCTAATTCCTCCTTTGAAAGTTGTGATAACGCTATTTCTTTATAAACATCACATTTTTTTAACAATTCTTTATGGGTACCAATTCCAACACATTTTCCATTATCCAAAACGACAATTTTATCTGCATTCATAATCGTACCAATCCTTTGAGCAACAATTAAACAAGTTGCATCCTTCGTATATTTTTTCAATTCCTTTCTTAAACTTAAATCTGTTTTATAATCAAGAGCACTAAAAGAATCATCAAATATATATATTTCAGGATTTCTTGCTATAGCACGAGCAATTGATATTCTTTGTTTCTGACCACCAGATACATTAGTACCACCTTGCGCTATATGTGAATCATAAGAATCTTCCATTGTTTCAACAAATTCAGTCGCTTGAGCAACACTAATTGCTTTTTTTATTTGTTCTGGTGTCACATCGTCTTTGCCATTATCACCATAAGATACATTAGATGATATTGTACCATCAAACATAAATGCTTTTTGTGAAACATATCCAATTTTATTATTTAAAGCATACTCTTTGTATTCTTTTACATTTACCCCATCAATTAATACTTCACCTTCAGTAGCATCATAAAATCTAGGTACCAAATTAATAAGAGTAGATTTACCACTTCCAGTCGAACCAATAAACGCAACTGTTTCTCCTTTATTTGCTTTAAAAGAAATATCTCTTAATAAATAATCCTCCGCATCCGGATATTTAAATGATACATTTTTAAATTCTACAGTTCCTTTTTCTTTAGTATTACCATCAAAATTACCTTCTTTAATAGTAATATCTGTATCTAATACTTCATTAATACGTGATGCAGATACACCTGCTCTTGGTAACATCATAAAAATCATTGCCAACATCAAAAATGACATTATTACTTGCATAGCATAACTTGAAAAAACCACCATATCTCCAAACAACGTTAATTTCTCTGACATTAAAGCACCATCTATTAAATAAGCACCTACAAAATAAATTCCAAGAGTTAAAAAATACAAAACAATAAACATAACCGGTTGCATAATTGCAAAAGATCTTTGAGTAAAAAGTTGAGTTTTAGTTAAAGTATTATTTACTTCATCAAATCTTTCCTCACTATATTTTTCAGCATTAAAAGCACGTACTACACGTATACCTGTAATTTCTTCTCTTGTAACTCCATTTAATTTATCAGTAAGTTTTTGAACCTTTTTAAACTTTGGTAAAACCAATACCATAACAAAAGTAATCATTCCTAAAAGTATTACTACAGCTATTCCCGTAAGTGCACTCCATTCCCAACTCTTATTTAGTATTTTTGTAACTGCCCACACAGCAGTAATAGGAGCCTTTATCAAAAGTTGAAGTCCCATTGCAATAAGCATTTCGATTTGTGTAATATCATTTGTAGTTCTAGTAATTAAACTACTTACAGAAAATTGTTTAATTTCATGAAGACTTAATGACTCTACTTTACTAAATATTTTTTTTCTAATATTTTTTGAAAAACTAGCAGAAACATCAGAAGTAATATACCCTACAATTATTGCAGATACTAAACTACCTAATGCACATAAAAGCATAAATCCACCATTTTTTAAAATCTCTGCCATTTTGCTTCCTTCAGTTTGAACAAGACGTGTTATAGCTGACATATAATCAGGCATTTTCAAATCAAGCCAGACTTGTAAAACTATCAAAGCAATAATAACTAATATTGATATAATATCTTTCTTTTTAAAATTTTTAAATAATTTTAACATACTATTTAACATCCTTTCATTTCTCAATTAATTGTTTTTTATGTTTTCCTTCATTTGCTCAACAACATTAACAAAAGTATTCATATCTTCTTCCGAAATATTGTACTTAAGAACATCATTTATTTGTTTTATTTCATTCATCACTTTCTTGTACATTTCTAAAGTTACATCATTTAATACAATCTTATTAGTTCTAGCATCCTCTGCACAAGTTATTTTTTTTATATACCCATTCTTTTCCATAGTTTTTAATACATCAGATATTGTAGCCCTACTTAATTTTAAATAGTTTTCAATATCCTTTTGATATATTTTTTCACTTCGATGTTCAAACATATAATTAATAATTTTTATTTGTGTTGGACTAGGGTGTTTTTTTATATCTTTACCCTTCATCATTTTCTTTATAATCAAAAGATCTAATTCTTTTATATGCGATATAATATTTCTTTCATCCATTTAACCACTCCTTTTGTTAGTTAACTGACAAAGGTAATTTTACATCTATTTTTATACTATGTCAACATAAATTAAAAAGTACATAATAAAAAGAACTTATATAAGTTCTCATAAACACATATGGTGCTTCTGAAGGGAATCGAACCCTTATGACCAAAGGCCACACGATTTTGAGTCGTGCGCGTCTACCAGTTCCGCCACAGAAGCATACAACAATAATACCACACTTTAACTAAAAAGAAAAGTATTTATTATTGCTCTTTATATTTGGATTCAAACAAATCCTTTTCAGAATCATCTGACTTTAATTCTTCTATTTTAGGTAAATCTTCTATAGTAGACAATCCAAAATAATCTAAAAATTGTTCTGTCACTTCATACAAAGTTGGTCGTCCAGGTAAATCAGATTTACCACATTCTTTAATTAAATTTTTACTTATTAATCTTCTTATCATATGGCTACAAGATATACCACGAATTTCATCTAATTCAACTCGTGTTATTGGTCCATTATATGCAACTATAGCTAAAGTTTCTAAAGCAGCCTGAGTTAAAAATTTAGAATCTTCTTCATCTAAAAAACGTTCATAAAACTCCTTATGTTCCTTTTTTGTAGTTAACTTTAAATTATTACCAAAATTTTCTAATTTTATTCCCCTATCTTCTTTATCATACTCCATAGATAAATCTTCAATTAATTTCTTTAATTCTGTTTCATCAATAGATAATATTTCTTTTAAATTTTTAAAGCTGATACCTTCATCACCCGATACAAAAAGTAACCCTTCTAAAATCGCTTTTTTATTCATCACACTTCACACTCTCTATAACAATATCTTCAAAATTATTATCTTGTTTTATATTTATCTCATTTTTACGTGCCATACTTAAAACCGCTAAAAAAGTAACCACAATATATGGTTTATTATATATATCAAACAGTTCTAAAAATTTTACTTTTCTTTTATTTTTTAAAACAGATCTAATTTGAATACTTCTTTCACTTATCGAATATTCTTTCTTAGTAATCTTAGTATTAAGTGGCTTTTCTTCTTCTTTTCTTTTCAAAAATTCGTAAAATGCATTAACTAAAATATCCACATCAAACGAATCATTATTGTAATCATTTTTCCTATATTCATTTAAATTACTAGGGTCGCGAGTAAAAATCATTTTTCTAGATTCTTCTAATTCGTGAAATTTAGGAGTCATTTCTTTATATTTTTGATATTCAATTAAACGTTGTATTAATTGTTCTCTTTTATCAATTTCATAATCATCTTCCAAAACATCAGGTTTAGGAAGTAAACTACTAGATTTTATTTCCATAAGCTCCGCAGCCATTATTAAGTATTCACTTGCAACATTTAAATTCATTTTTTCCATCGAATTTATATAATCCATATACTGTTTTGTAATTTCATTAATTTCAATATCATAAATATCAATATCAGATTGTTTAATTAAATGAAGCAATAAATCAAGAGGTCCTTCAAATTTATCTATTGTTATTTTAATATCCATACTCTCACCCAAACATAACAATTATAACATCTAATTTAAAATCTGTAAAACATTTAATTGTTTATATTTTTAAAATATGATAACATAAGTATGGTGATTTATGAAAAATTTTAATATGATTAACGAATCGTTCATTTGTGAAAATTGTAAAAAAGAAGTAAAAAAAGCAGAACATACTGCAAGAGATCATTGTAATTTTTGTCTCTACTCAAAACATGTAGATATAAACCCAGGTGACAGAAAAAACACATGCCTTGGTTTAATGAAACCAGTTTTAATCGAAAAATTTAAAAACACATATAAAATAGTATATAAATGTCAAAAATGTAACCAAATACATAAAAACATAGCATGCGATGACGACAATTTTGATGCAATAATTGAACTATCAAAAAACACAATAATTTAATTGTGTTTTATTTTGAAATATTTGTTATATAAGGTAGTGCAAATACAAACGCAAATAACAAAATAAATAATATAACTATAAAAGCAATTCCTTTTTTATTTTTGCTTGTATTATCAACTACATCCACTTCGCGTTCATTTTCTTGTGCTGAAGGATTAATTTCGATAGGTTTTTCAAAATTAACTGAACTTGAAATATTATTTATTGTTGGATTGATTGCAGCATTAAAATTTGTTGCATTTTCGTTTCGTTCCATAGACTGTTTGACCCAATTTGCCGTTTCTATGGCATTTTGTTCAAGATTTTTTTTATCTTCCTCCAAAATTGAAGTGACACTATTAAACTTTTGAATCTGTTCATCAGTTCCAAAATTACTTTTTATCGATTCATTTAAAATATTTTCAGCTTGATTAAATGTTTCAATTCCATTTTCAACATTACTTTCACTCAAGCCTTGAAAGACCTCTGGATTAACTACAGAATTATCTAAAATTACATTCTGATTATTAATAGGCTGTGGTGTTTGTGTACTTACTTGATTTTGTTGTGAACTAGGAACACCTTGTTGAGGAATGACTTGTTGTACTAATGTAGGTTGTTGTGGGATATCATTACTTGATGGTTGTTTTTTTTCAAAATCTATTATTTCAACAGAATCATTATTATTTTGATCCATATTACACCTCCGAGTATACCAATAATTATACCAAAATTATTTATTAAAAAAAAGACGAATTATGTAAAATTTACACTATATTTTAAAAGGAATACTAATTGTTAATTTTATAATTTCTTTTTTTATTGGATGATAAAATTCTAATATATTAGCACATAAGCATAATTCATTTTTACCATTTCCATACTTTTTATCCCCAACAATCGGATGATTAATATCTTTCATATGTACTCTAATTTGATTTTTTCTTCCAGTATCAATAAATATTTGTACCAAGCACTTATCACCTATATTTTTTATCAAAGAATAATTTGTTATTGCTTCTTTACCACTACTACTAGAATAAACATAATGAGTTTTAGTTTCTTTCAAATAACTTTTAATTGTACCACTTTTTTTAGATAAATTACCCTCTAAAAGTGCAATATACCCACGTTTTAATGCATACTTATTCCAGTTATTTTGGAAAGTGTTTTTTAAATCTTGATTTTTTGAAAACATCAATAATCCTGAAGTTTCTTTATCTAATCTATGAATCACAAATATTTTATTCCTTTTGTTTTTTGTTTTTACATAATTAGATACCAAATTATATGCATTTAATTCGCTGCTATTATTAGATATAGATAATAACCCACTAGGTTTATTTATGACTATTAAATAATCATCTTCGTAAATTATCGGAATTATTTTTTTACACATAATAACACGTTCTAATACCACCAATTCATCACCAATATTTAATTTATAATCAAACTTAGTTTGAACATGGCCATTAACAAGAACACGTTTACTAGATAAAAAATTTTTTAATAATTTTTTTGATAAATTATATTTTTTTAACAAGTATTCTAATAATTCACATTTTTCATCTACTGTTAAACTTTTTAATTCATATTTCATACAATCACCCAATATATATATTTAAAAACGTATATAATACTATAACCTAGGAGGAATAATTATGATAAAGTTTAAATCCAAATCAAAATTACAGCGAAATAACATTTATTTAGGAATAGTTAAAATTAATAACTCAAATATTAAAAAAATCATTTACACTGCAGATTCTTTTAACGCAATAGATTTATTTGATAAAACAAAATATCCAACTTTTGAAACCCAAAAAAATATACCATACGTAGAAGAACAAGTAAAAATTGATGAGTTATTAAAATTTTTAAAGTACCCTAAAATCATAAATAAACGTTATTTAAAAAAACTAAGAAAACTGATTTATGATGATAATTCTACCATTTTTAATTTGCAATCAAAAAACAAAGTATTAAACAAACAAATTTTCCACACAATGTATTATAAAACATTTTTCAGAAACCTAAAATAAGAACATCATAAAATGTTCTTATTTTCCAGTTTTACCAGGTGTTTTCCCTGATGATAGTACTGGAATATTTATTTTAAAATCACTGTCATTATAATGATTTATATAATTTTCATGTCCTACTAAATATTGATCATGATATTTAGCTAAAATACTATCATCAACCGGAATTCTTTCTAAAAGTTCATCTAAATTATAACCTTCGCCAGACATAGTCCTTAAATCTAGATTTTTATCATAATCAAAAGCACCCCAGGAAATCGTAATCAATGTAGAATTTTTTTCTTCATATTTTTTTATTTCCTTATTAAATAGTTCTAATGATCTTTTTTGAAAAGAATTAATATGCGCTGGAAGATAAATAACAACCATTATAGTATTCTCAGATGGATCATCATTAAAATTAGAATGGAAAATTCTTATATCTTGGCCTGTAACTTGACTTAACGCATCTATTGAATTAAATTCTTCTCCATAGACAACCTTAATAATTTTATTAATTTTAGTTCCATGTAACCCAGCGCCAATAATACCATCTTTAGCATCATTAAATCTAGATATTGTCTGAAGTGGTGTAATATATGTAACACCACCCATTCCAATATTTTGTTTTCCTAATTCTTCTCTATATTTATACATTTCATTTAATGAAAACATTTTATCTTCAGACATTAATTCATAAGCTTCTTCGCGATACTTATACCCTTCAACACTTCTATTTTTCATTTCAAAAAGTCTATCATGTATTCTTTTTTGAACTTCATTATAATTCAAAGAAGTATTTGTTTGTTCCTTTAATAAATCATAGTATAAACTATCCATTATTTTAATTTTACGTATCAAACCTTCATTAACTATAATATGTCTATTTTTTATTTTTAAATATGCTTCATGAAACATATTCAACAAATTAGGATTCTTTTTAACTTCTGGTACAAACAATTCAAAATTTTTATCATTACTTAAAAATTTTTCTAAATGATTCATAACATCAGTTGATGATTCACTTAGAAATTTTTTTAAATCTACAGCTGTTTCACTAACATTTTTTTCCACGTACGAATTAGATTTCATTTTAATCACCTACACAAACTATACTCCAAATATTTAAAAAAGTAAATATTTAATTGTATTTTCACATTAATCATATTGTATTTAGCAACAGATTATTCTTTTTTAACAAGTCCTATATTTCACTTTTCTAAATCAAGAAAATATCTTAACATTTCCTCATCTTTATAAATTATAATTTATATTTTTTTATTTAACAATTAAGTCTTCTAATTGTTTATCTTTATTTAAAATATTTAAGTCAATATATTTTTCTCCACCTGTATATCCCTCTAATTCTTCTTTATAAATTACTATTTTTCATTTAATAAATTTTCACAATTACTATTATACCAAATTATTAATATTTTCTAATAACTTTTTTATTTCATATGAGTTTTCTATTTCATTCATATTTTAACCTCCTTCTTTAGAATTTAAAAAAAAAAGATATCCCCTTCATCATATTAAAAAGGATATCCCGCAGCATGCAATAATTCTTCCTTGTCTTAAGAATTAGAACCTTAGCGTCCAAATTGTCATATTAACTCATGGCAAGATAATTAATACATTTGCAATATATCATAATTGTTTTTATAAATCAATCGAACATAGTTATTTTTATTAATTTAACTATTAATATCTTAATATTCCGAGCAAAAAAGACAGAATTGCTCTTGTCTTATCTGATTTTACTTAATTCTTTTGAACGACAATTTATAATTACAAATTTTTTGTTTAGCTGTTTTCACTTTAACTGGACAATCAGGAATAGAATTAAAATTTATAGATGGTTTTTCTTTCATTTCTGCAATTATTGCTTCTTTATATTCTTTTAATAATAATTCATATTCATCATCTATTTCTTTCAATAACTTATGTATATTATTTCCTATTATATTAGGAGTACTTATTAATCTTTCTTCCCTTTTTCTGTTTTCTAGACACAAAGCATTGAGTACTATTGGATAATCTACTATCTCTGGAACACTCTTTTCAGCTATATTAATTAATTCAAATAAATAATCAAGATCATCTTCTGTAGATGAATAATCAATATTTTTAATCAGTTGTCCATTTATACTTAAAGCAAGTTTCCAAGCTTCTTTATAATAATCCTTACTTGTATCTAAATGTTTGACTTTTTCTGGTTCATTATTAATAATTTCAAAAACTAAATATTTTTCAACACAGTTTATATCCATATATTTTATTGATTCTTTATTTTTGCTATATGCTATGTTACATAACTTACTATAGATAGAAATTCTACTATCTACATGAACGATTGCCAATGGTTCTTGCTGAATAGCTTTTTCAATTAACGGAAATAATTCCTTTTTGTCTTCTTTTATGCACCATAAAACTCTATAACATATAGAAACAGCTAATTCCCAAAAGAAATAATAATATTTTATTTCTTTGGCAAGGTCGGCTATTAAAAAAGGATATTTAATAATCACTTTTATGCCTAATTGTTTGTAATTGCTTACACTATCTTTTATTAATAAAAAAGTTTCATAATCTTGTTTAATAGCTTCATCACATAATATAAAATAATCTTTGTATGATGGTGAAATATATTTAATTACATTTGCTTTTTGCTTAATGGCTGTCAAAGCTAATTCCGTATAATCATTTCTTCCTTGAGAATAATATTTTATATTATCTGGAGATGTAACAATATCTACTTTAGCATTAAAAGTATCATCTAATCTTTCTTTCATTAGTTATATACCTCCAATCAGTCAATTATTATACACAAAAGCACTTATAAATGCAAATCAAAAGAGTTCGCAATATTACTACTTTATGTTCTTATTTAGTAACTTTACCTGGGACTGGAAAACGTATTTTCCTAGAACATAGTTAATTAAACATTTTATAACTTTTACTAAATATATTCATTTTTTGTAATTATCATTTGTTACAAAATCCTTATCTATCAACATTTTTTCTCAAGTACCGATACATTCTCGATATGCCCTGTACTGGGACGAAGAACATGTTATATTTATTGATATATCTAAATATTAATTACTAAAGTGTTTTACATATAGATCTTATCATAAATAGTATTAATTACCTATACTGCAATTATTAATAACTTCATTTATTAATTTTTCTATCTCGATTTTGTTTTCTATTTCATTTATTCCGAAACACTTTTTACCTAAATCTTTAAATGATGCTCCACAATGAAATACTCTTTTTCTATCTATAATTATAAATCTATCATGATAAGAATCTTTATTTATGAAAGTTACATTACTATATTGTTTAGAATATTTGCTTTTTAAAGTTTCATTTATATTAGCTGAAACTATAATTATCTTTCTATTAATAATTCTAAGTTCATCCAGTAATTTCTTTCCTAGATAATTATCTAGAATTATTATTTCTTCTTTTGCTAAACTAAATATTTCTAATAAAACGGAATAAGCATCATAAATATCACCTTTAAAAAAGATTGAATTTTTAGTTATTACTTTGGGATTAAACTTATCAAATAGTTCGTCAATTCTTTTTGTATTGTCATCTACTTTATCTTCTAACAATAAAAATCTTCGTGGTAATACATTTTTATTATAATTAATATAATGTCTCATTTTTACAAAAGTATCCATAATTCTAATACTAACTTCAGTAGCTATTTTTGATTTTAGGATTGTTGCGAGCATATAAACACCTTGTTCTGTGAATACTCTAGGATTACTTCTAGATTTTGAACTGATATTTGCGGTCGCATTTTGCGACCACAAAAAATCAACTTCATTATCACTTATTATCCATGATATTCTATTTGGAAATTTTTCTTTATTTCTATATACTGCCTCATTAACTCTTTTTGTTTCAACATTATATAGTTTAGCTAAATCAGTATCTAACATTACCTCCTTTCCATCAATTTCATAAATCATTTCTTTGATGTTTATAATATCTTTTTTTGCTATTTCATTCATGTTTTAACCTCCTTCTTTAGAATAAAAAAAAGATATCCCCTTCATCCTATTAAAAGGGATATCCCGCAGCATGCAATAATTCTTCCTTGTCTTAAGAATTAGAACCTTAGCGTCCAAATTGTCATATTAACTCATGGCAAAATAATTAATACATTTACAATATATCATAATTGTTTTTATAAATCAATCGAACATAGTTATTTTTATTAATTTAACTATTAATATCTTAATATTCCGATAATTTTAGATTAAGAATAATGCTAAAACATCTGCTAAGAAATGTGATATCCAACTACACCATGCATTATCTGTTTCTTTAAATACTAAACCAAATAATGATGAATCGATAAATACAAATAATAAATCATACGCTACTATTTTAAAACTTCCTACACTATAATGTCCTAATGCAAATAATAAAGAAGTTACAATTATTGATAGTATATAATGTGTTTTTTTAGAAGTTTGCTTTTGAAAAAATCCTCTCCATGCTATTTCTTCTCCCAAAGTAAGAACTGCCATTGTTAAAATAGTTTCCATTAAATCAGTTGATGTAGTAAAATCAATTCTATCTTTTAAATGATCAGTAAATTCTGGAATAAATTCATTTGCAATTATAGTACATAGTATAACTGACATAAATGGTATTAATGCATATATAATTGACTTAGGATGTTCTTTAAAATCTTTAAATATAGTTTTAATATTTAATCCTTCATCTTTTGTTTGATTTGTTTTTCTAGTAACAAAGAAAGCAACTACTCCAACAATAACTGAAATACCAGAAAGTTTTAACACTTCACCATCGATTTTAATATTTAATAAATTTGTTAATGATAATATAGCAATTACTATTAAAAATATTACTACACTTTTATTCGCCTTTTTCATTTTTATTTCCTTTCTAATATACAAACACTCTCGACATGATATGTATTAGGAAACATATCAAAAGGAGTTACTTCTTGCAAACTATATTTATCACTTAAAAGCTTAATATCACGAGCTAAAGTCATTGGATCACAAGATACATAAATTAACTTTTTAACATTCAAGTTTATTATAAAATTTATAGTTTCTTTTGATAGCCCACTTCTTGGTGGATCTACAACAATTACATTTGGCTTACATTTAATATTATTTATTACCTTACCAACATCACCTGTATAAAATTCTATATTCGAAATTTTATTTTTTTCAGCATTAATCCATGCATTTTTTATTGCATCCGGGTTTAATTCAATACCAATAACAGACTTACAATGTTTACTTAAAAAAATCCCGATAGTACCAGTCCCACAATAAAGATCTAATACAACATCATTTTTTTCTAATTTACAATATTCTAACACTTTCATATAAATATTAAATGCTTGATCTGTATTTACTTGAAAAAATGATGAAGGTGAAATTACGAATTTATAATCACCTAAAACTTCAGTTAAAAATGAATTTCCATAAATTAATTTATCTTTTACATAAATAGAACTAACATATTTTTTTAATTCACTTATAATTTCATCATTTACTTCATTATCGAAACAAACCATTATTTCGTTTGTATTAATACTAGATCTAATGATTATTTGTTTTATATCATCAAAAATAAATTCACTTAAGACTTTAATTACTTTATTAATATTAGCGTCTACAATTAAACACTCATTAATATTTACCAAATCATTACTTTGTTTTTTATATAAACCAATTTTTTTATTAACTTTTAAAGTAATTTTATTTCTATAATTAAACTGTTTACTTCCCACTATATCATTTATCGCAACATTAGAAGAAGCATATTTATTTATAATGCTTGATAACTTCTTCTTTTTAAAATCAAGCTGTTTTTCATATGACATGTGCATTATATTACATCCACCGCATAATTCATAATATGGACATTTAGGTTTTACTCTAGAACTACTCATTTTTAAAATTTCAGTTACATGACCTTCATAATACTTTTTCTTTTCAACATCAATTTCACATATTACTTCTTCGTCATCAAGGGAACCATCCACAAAAATTATTTTACCACCTTTATAACTAATTCCTCTACCTTGATGATCAAGTCTATCAATAAATATTTTTTCCATATAATCGCCTTCCATAATTAAATTATAACATAAATAATTTAATTAAAAATGACAATAATATAAAAAAGGTGATTTATATGAAAATTAATAATCAAATTAATGAAGTTGAAAAATACATCAAAAATAAATATGGCAGTAGCAGTGACATTATAACAAGAAGAATAAAAATCAATGATAATGAAATTTTATACATATATCTAGAAAGTGTCAGTAGCGATGACAAAATAAGTGGTTTTTTAATGAAAGATTTAAGCAAATACGTAAATAATCAAAAAGAAATCAAAACACCATTAATAAACTTATTAAAAAATTCAATATTAAATAGTCACCTATCAATAATAGATACATATGAACAAGTTTTTTATAACCTTTCAAGTGGTTATACAATAATTTTTATTAATGGTGAAAAGAACGCGATTGCAATAGAAACAAAATCAATATTAGATAGAAGCATAAGCGAACCTTCAATGGAATCTACAATTAGAGGTCCAAGAGATTGCTTTACTGAAAACAATGCCACAAATATTGGACTCATACGAAAAAGAATAAAAGACCCTAACTTATGGTTTAAAGAAACAAAAATAGGAAAACGAACTAAAACAAAAATAAATATAGTATATATAAAAAATATAGCAAACATCAAAAAAGTAAAATTCATTGAAAATAAACTTAAAAAAATAAACATAGACGGAATAATAGATAGTGGATATATTAGAGAATTTTTAACCCAAAATTCATTATCAGCATTCCCCGAATTTAGAAGCACTGAAAGACCTGATGTTGCTACAGCAGAACTATTAGAAGGAAAAATACTAATAATGGTAGAAAATACACCCCAAGTTTTAATTACGCCTGGACTTTTTATAGATTTTTTTCACACATCAGAAGATTATTACCAAAAACCAATAAACATTACTTTCACAAGAATCTTAAGAATAATTGGTTTTTTTATAACTTTATGTACGCCTGGGCTCTATGTAGCGCTCACAACTTTTAACCAAACAATAATTCCTTATGAACTTTTAATATCCCTTTCTATACAAAGAAACGGAGTTCCCTTTCCTACATCACTATCTATTTTTATAATGATGATTGTATTTGAAATTCTAAGAGAAGCGGATATTAGACTACCAAATGCAATGGGAGCATCAATTAGTATCGTTGGTGCTTTAGTTTTAGGAGATGCAGCTGTTTCTGCAGGAATTGTATCCCCAATAGTAATAATAATAGTTGCTATAACTTCTATTGGAAGCTTAATTTTTAATGATATCGACTTTGTAAATGCGATAAGATTATGGAGATTAATTTTTTTGATTTTTTCTACAGTGCTTGGAATCCCAGGATTTGTAATTGCAGGAATAATTTTTACAATTAATCTTTGTAGTATGGAATCAAACGGTATACCATACTTAACACCAATAAGTCCATTTTATCCAAAAGCACAAACTGATGTAATTACTAGATTTTCTAAGAAAAAAATGAAATATAGACCTGTATATCTAACTAAAAACAAAAAAAGAATAGAGGATTAATATATGAAAATATTAAAAAAAATTATAGTTTTATTTATTATTTTTATGTTAACTGGTTGCTTTGATTACAAAGAATTAAACAATCTTGCAATAATAACTAAAATGGCAATAGATAAAAACGGAGATGAATTTGAAGTTAGTTTTTCAATTGAAAACACTAAGTCAAATACTGAATCAAATATAATTTATACTGCGGCTGGTAAATCTATTAGTGAAGCTATTAATAATATTCAATTAACACTACCAAAAAAAATATATACAGGTCACCTATCAATAATAATAATTAATGAGGAACTTGCAAAAAACAATTTAAATCAACTAATAAATTATCTAATAAAATCAAAAGAATATAGTCAAAATTTTTATCTAGCACTTTCTAAAGATAAAAGTTCAAAAGAAACAATAAATGAAATATCAAACTTAGAAACAAAATTATCAAAAAATATTTTATCAGATATTAATAACGAAATAACCTTTTCTGATTTTTTAAAAACTTTAATAAAACCAGGAATTGATCCTGTTTTACCTGTAATTACAATTAAAGATAATACCATTGATGTTAGCTCCACACTTGCTTTATTTAACAATTACAAATTAGTAGCATTTTCTAATGAAAATCAAAGTAAAGGAATAAATTTAATTTATAATAAAACAAAAGAAATGATTATACCAATAAAATCTGATAATAAAAACATAGCTACAATTAAACTTTCAAATATAAATACCAAGACTAAAATTAAAAATAATACAATTATAAACATAAATATAAAAGAAAATTATACTATAAAAGAAATAAACTATGAGATTAAAAAACAAACTATAAACGAAATTAAAAACAAAACTAAAAATGAAATTAAAAAATTAATACAAGAAGGCATAGAAATTTCAAAAAATAATGACATAGATATATTTGGATTTGGAAACATGATATATAAAAACAACGCCTCTTATTTTAATAAAATTAAAGATACCTGGGGTACTGAATTTAAAAAAATAAACCCAAATATTAAAATAAACTTAATAACTGATGATAATCTACAGCAAACTACAATAAAGGAGAATAATAATTCATGAAAAAAATAAAAATATTTGAATATGATTGCATGTTGTTTTTTTTAACGCAAGGATTTAGTTTAATTTCTTTAAATATATATACTAAAAATGTTAAAACAGATGCATATTTGATTCCAATAATAGGAACAATTATCGGAATAATTCCTTTACTATTATTTACTAAAATTAAAGAAAAAAATAGCAAATTAAATATAAACAGCTTAAATATAAAAATATTTGGAAAAATATTTGGCAATATAATAAATACAATATTTATTATATTGGCATTTATAATTGGAGCATATATTTTTTTTATCTTAACTAATTTTATATCAGTAGAATATCTTTATAAAACACCACTCAATTTTATTTCATTTGCTTTTGCACTACCCACTATTTATATATTAACAAAAAATATATCAATAATTTCAAGATCAATAGTAATACTTATTTTTATAGAAATAATTCTTTTTATAACAAGTTCATTAGGATTATTTGGACAAATAAATACACACGAATTATTTCCAATATTTCAAAACAACATTTCAGAATTTTTTAAAACCGTATTTTTACATGTATCATTTATTTTAACTCCTTTATTTTTTTTAAATATTTTTTCAAAAAACGAAATACAAAACAGTAAAAATCTAAAAAAACATACAATAATAGCATATTTAATTGGCAACATAGTATTTTTTTTAACAATATTTTTTAACATCAGCATACTAGGTATTGAATTAATTGAAGTTTACCAATATCCAGAATACGAAGTATTAAAATTTGCTAATATTGCGGGATTTATAAATAATTTAGAACCAGCTCTAGCAATCTATTGGATGATAAATTTATTTAGTTTCATAGTTATTTGCTTTTACTACTCAAAAAAAAGTATATTACAAATAACAAAATTTAAAAACACAAATAAATTTAACATATTTTTTTCATGCACAGTACTTATAATTTGCTTATTAAGCAATAATATTTTTAAACAATTTTCAATTACAAATCTTTTTATTGTAATAAGCTTTATTTTTATATGTATAATATTTTTTTTATGGATAATAAAAAATAGCAATTAATGCTATTTTAAAACCAAATAAGTAATTATAACTGCTAAGGCAATTACTACAAAAAATATCAAAATCTTTATAAGTCTATTTCTTTTCTTCAAACTATTTGTTAAATCAACCATAGTTTCAAAATCATCTGATTTAAAATTAAAACTAGAAGTATAAAATGATTTATCTATATCAAGTTCATCATTCTTCTTTTTTTCATATTCTTTTTTTTCTTCATTAATAATAGCATTTATTGATTTTGTATCAATTGCATCTGTTTTACCTTTTGATATTAAATCATCCAATAATGAATCACCATCATCAGCACTTGCTAGTTTATTAAGTGCACTATTATGAGTTATAGTATTAATTAAATCTTTTAAATCAACATCTTCACCAGGTGATTTTTTTAGATTTAATCCTTTTAATATATCATACTGTGTATTTTTTAAACTACGCATTTTATCTTCTTCTTTTGGTTTAGATTCTTTTGCTTTATTAAGAACATCTCGAATATCAAAATTTCTATCAGTATCTATTTCTTCTATTTGGACCTTTATTGGTTCTGTTCTTTCAATAGTACTTTTATGGGATACAGTTTGCTCTTTATCACGTTTACTAAGTAGTTCTTTAACTTTAGAAATATCAATATCATTACCACTTTCAATAGTAGCAATTCCTTCTACATTTGTATATTCGCCCATTTCATATATTTTTTTATATAATTCTTCATTATTCTTTATTCTTGATTTTGGATTAGAAGATTTAGTATAATACCTTTCCATCCTACTACTCATAAAATCACCCCAGTATTATTTACATAATACCATATTTTATATTTTTTTAAAACCTTTTACTTGCCATTTTACACATTTTTTTCTATAATTACACTAAGGAGGAAAAAAATGAAAAAAATTTATGTTGATCAAGATGTATGTATAGGATGTGGAGCATGTGCTGCAATCGCACCTGATGCATATGAATTCAATGATGAAGGCTTAGCTCAAGTAAAAAAAGAATTCAAATACGATGAAGCAAGTAGTGATTTACAAAACGATGTAATGGACGCATTAGAAGGATGTCCTACTGGCGCTATAAAAGAAGAGGATTAACTCTTCTTTTGTTGTACTAAACTATATAATTTATGAACTTCTTTTATAGTCAAATATCTATATTGACCACTAGATAATCCATCAAGAGTTAAAAATGCAAACATCTCTCTTTTTAACTTAATAACCATAAAACCTAAAGCCTCAAACATTTTTTTTACTTGATGATTTTTACCTTCATATAATGTAACTTCCACAAAAGTAACATTATTTTTTTTGTCATATCTTTTTATTTTTACATTACATTTTTTTGTAGTATACCCATCTATTTCTACACCAGTTGCCATTATTTTTGCATCGTCTTTTTTAAAACAACCACTAACTTTAGCAACATAGGTTTTACTAACATGACTTTTAGGACTAATAAGCAGATTAGATAATTCGCCATCATTTGTAAGAAGTAGTACCCCTGTAGTATCATAATCAAGCCTTCCAACTGGGTATATACGTTTATCACTTTTAACTAAATCAACTACAGTTTTTCTATTTTTTTCATCACTAACAGAACATATTACACTTCGTGGTTTATAAAATAAAATATACTCCTTTGCTTCAGTTTTTAAAGTAACACCATCTATTTGTATAGCTGAATTACCATTAACTTTTACACCAAGTTCAGTTACTCGTACTCCATCTACAAAAACATGTCCATTTAAAATAAGTTCTTCTGCTTTTCTTCTAGAACAATATCCACTATTTGCAATAACCTTTTGAAGTCGTTCCATATTACCACCTGCTTAAAATTATAACATAATTTTTAAAAATAAAAAACCTTAAAAAGGTTTTAAAATTTCCACACTTCATCATCATCAGTACTTGAAAAATCAACAACTTGTTCATCAGTACTAACTTGATTATTATTTTGTTCTGATAAATCAGCTAATACTTCACTATCATCATTTTTTTCTTCAGTTGATTTTACACTTTCTTCAATCGGTTCATACAAATCACTTGGAATACTTTCTTCAACTGGTTTTTTTGAACTTTCTTCAATTGGTTCATATAAATCACTCGGAATATTTTCATCATCTGTTTTTTTAGTATCTCCTAGTGGTTCAAATAACTCACTTGGGACTTCATTTTTATCTTCTGGTTTTGTATCTTGCGCTAAATCAGCAAAAACATCTTCAGAAGTTTGAGTATTTTGAGCAATATTATCTGCTCCATTATTTTGGCTAATTGAATTAACAAAAGCATCATTTAAGCCCCTATTTAAATCACCTACAGATGACGAATCAGTATTATTCACAGTTTCTTCTGTCTTTTTAGAATTTCTTTTTTTACTTTGCTTATCTATAAAATTTGTTTTATCCGCAATAAAACCAATAACTGCAAGTATTATTACTACGCATAAACCAATAATCCACATATAACTACTAAAAAAATCCATACTAGCCTCCCTTATTCTACGTATAATATATCACATCGTGTGAAATTACACAAGTTATTTTTCCAAATAATCTTTACCCTTAAAAGGTTCTGTAAATAATAGATTACGGTAATTTTGTTGCCTTAAAACTTCATATACCATTATGGCAACTGTATTTGATAAATTAAGTGCTCTTATACTATCATTCATAGGAATTCTAAGACAATGATCAATATCAGAACTTAACAATTCTTTTGGAATACCTGTACTTTCTCTTCCAAAAACTAAGTAAATATTTTCATCTTTATTACTATAATCAAATGAAGTATGAGGTTTTTTTCCATATCTAGTTAAATAGTAAAATGTTCCATCATTTTTAGAGCAAAAATCATCCCAGTCTTCATATACAGTATAATCACATTCACTTATATAATTTGCTCCACTTCTTTTAATACTTTTTTCATCTAATGAAAAACCAAGTGGCTTTATCAAATGAAGCTTTGTATCAGTACCTGCACATGTTCTCATTATATTTCCAGTATTTTGTGGTATTTCTGGTTGATATAAAACTACATTAATCATTTAACCACCCATTTGATATTAAGAACGATGAAATATTTTGACTATTTAAATCAGGATAAAATTGATTAAATACGGCAACAACTTTTTTATCTTTAACTAAAACTATATTTGGAACACTATATAAACTATCCTTATTAGTAAAATTACTACAATATTTACTATAAAAATCTGATTTATCGTTTTCACTTAATTCTGACACATCAATATATACAGTTTGATTTAATAAAGAATTATCATTTATTACATCAATAAATTCTTCGTCAAAATTTTGCTTTATATTGCCGTTTTTAAAATATATTATTACTTCAGGATTTTCGTATAAATAATTTTCTAAACTTGAATAAGATATTTCATTTTTTTCTAAATCTGATTTATTATTTACTTCATACATTTTTTTTAAATATAAAGTTAAAAAAACAGTAATAACAACAATAACACATGCAATAATATAATTTTTTATTGGTCTCATAATACCTCCTAAAATCTTTCTTGAGTTTTTTCAAGTTCATCTATTGTTACATCAGGTAATGTTATACCCTCTTCTTTACAAAAATCTTTATATTTTTCTTTAAATAATTTAAGTTCTTTAATAATACTATCTGGATATATTCTTTTACTTGTTTTAATTGCATTATATACATCAGTTATATCTACACATGGCTTATTACTAAAAAGTGCTGTTGAAAAACTTTGAGTTAAAACAGAAAGCGCTACATCAGGATACATTGCCGATAATCCATAAACTCTTTTATATTCTGAGGTTGCACTTACAATTGATTCAATTAGCATTCTTGTTACATAATCATTATATTTAAATTTTATTCCTGTTTGCTTTTCAATTTTAGGTAAGCTTCCCATTAAAATAGAAACTGTAACTTCTTCACTTGGCTCTAAAACATCAATTCGCTCAAATCTTCTTAAAAAAGCTCTATCACGAATTATATATGTATCATACTCAATAGTTGTAGTAGCACCAATTGCTTTTATATCTCCTCTATCTAATCCAGGTTTTAAAATATTTGCCAAATCCATTGGACCATCAGATTTACCACCAATAAGTGTATGAACTTCGTCTATGAACAAGATTGTTTTGCTCATGTTTTTTAGCTCTGAAACTAAAATATTCATAGCCATTTCTTCTTTACCATTCACACTAACTGTTCCAATTAAAGAAGTAGAATTAATTTTAATAATTCTATAACCTTTTAAAGCTTCTGGTACTTCATTTCTTTGAATTAAATACGCAAGTCCTTCTACAATTGCTGTTTTACCTATACCTGGTTTACCAACTAATAATGCTGATTTTTCTGGAGTAAGTAAAACAATAATTAACCTTTTTATTTCATCATCACGAGCTATTGCTGGATTCGTAATATATTCCTTTTTTGTTAAATCTTCTCCATATGAATCAATAACACTAAAATTATCATCTAAATTAAAAATTTCAATATTATCCATAAAATTACCTTTCTATATAGCCATTAGCTTTTAATTTCTTTACCACTTTATCATATGATGCTTCTCCAACTATTCTTTTAGTTACATCACTACTAGCAACACCTTTTTCAATGAAAATTGTTGTTGGGGTATATTTAAATTGAATTTTACTACTAATTAAATTTTTTTCATTATCACTTAATTTTGATATATCAATATAATATACTTCTACTTGATAATCTTTTATAACAGAATTAATTGTTTTTTTAAAATTATCACAATGACTACACGTACTACTACCGATAAACAATATAAAGCTTTCAGAATTATCTAATTTACTAGTTAATTTTTTATAATTAATTTCTTTATATGTAGTTAATTTAGAACAACCAGCCAGTAAAATAAGTAAAGAAAATATTAAAAATTTTTTCATACAATCACCCTACTTAAATATTATATAACAAAAAGAAATAAAAAAAAAGTACCATTCAAAGAATGATACAAATTTAATTATAAATAATTACTTGATCTTCCATTAAATATAATTTAGGATTTTTTTCTAGTAATTCTTCAATATTAACACCAGTTTTTTCGCTAATTAAATCTAGGGTGTCATTTTCTTCTGTTATATACATATTTATTGACTCATTAGGTATTAATAATTCTTGATTTGGATAAATATAGTCAGCTTCATTTAATCCATTAAGCATTAATAAAATTGATTTATCTACCCCACTTTTTTTAGAAATTGAATATATTGAATCACCACTTTTAACTATGTATTTTCTAAAACTAGATCCATCATTCATCGCATTAGCTGGGATAACAATATATTCACTATCAAAATTACTATTTAAACTTTTAAGGAAATCTTCATCTACTCCAATTTTATTAGCAACATCACTTAGAGTTTCATAATCCATCATCTTATATACCTGATACATAATTTCACCTCTAAGATAATATATGCTTATATTTTATTTGTGATAAACATAATAATATAAATTATCATTAAAATCAAATTCTGAATTAATTAATAATGTCTTTTTACCTGAATAATCATTATATCTAATCAAATTATTACCCTCTATTAAATAAATATAATCATCTATAAAGGTAACTTGTTTATAATCACTAACATGAAATAAATAAATCAAATTTTTATTCAAAGAATAAGATTTATAAATATCATATCAGTTATCAACTTTTTTAAAATAAATATAATATTTTGTTTTTGAGTTCCCAATTTCTATATAATCATCAAATTCTTTCTTGAAATCATTTGCAAATTCAAGTTGATTATTAAGTGTTTGAATCATGGTTTTATTAATTAATGATTTACCATCATAATACTTTGTTCCTTTATTTTCATTTCCAATTTCATATACTTTATCATCATTTATATCTAACTGAAATTGTTTTTTATTACTTTTATCAATCAAATAAATTGAATTATCAATTACGCCTTGTATATATGAATCAAAAGATATTTCAGGAGTTTTCATTAATGTCTTATCACCATTTTTCATATTAACAATATATATACTATTAAAGTCATATTCACACTCGTAATTAGCAACCACATATTTATTATCCACAATATAATTTAACTTTTGTGTATAAGCATCACTTTTAAATAATTTTATATTACTTATTGTATCATTTATTAAATAAACTCCCTTATAATTATTAAGCGCTAATAATTCATTATCATTTAAATTATTAACAAAAACCTTAAGCGAATCAGTTCCTTTAAATTTAGTTTTATCATCATAAAATACTTTTTCATCATATAAATCTATTTTAGATACATATGTATCTAATTTTTTATCTTTACCTTTTATTATATGATATGGATATATTATAGATTCTTTCATACACATTAAATCTGTTTCTAATTTTTCACCTTTAAAAATAGGTAAAATACAAGTATATTCCTTATCTTTATAATAATACACATTTTTAATTATTTGATTATCCCTATTAAAATTATCATATATAGAAAATGAAAAACTTAATTTATCAACACTAATAGTAAAATCATAATGATTTTTCATTTCATCGATTTTTTGATAATATTTTTCTTGTATTTTTAATTCCTTTTTATCATTATTTATTATATAAATTTCGCTATGACCATTACCAAAAAATTTAATACAAGCTTGTAATCCAAGATAAATAATTATAAGTCCTAAAACTAATAAAAGTAACTTTTTCATTACATCCACCTTCTATATAAATTATATAAATTTTTATATATTTTTTCAAGAAAAAAGAGCATTATTGCTCATTTAGTTTTTTATATTTTTTCTTCTCACGAATCATGTATTCAGATATATTTGTTTCAATTTCAGGAAGTGCTTCTTTTTGAATATTTGATAATTTAACAACTTCTTTTATTGTATCTATTTCTATTTTGCCCCAAACAATACCCATTTTAACACTTAAATCATTAAACATATCTGGTGTAATTGCTGTAAAGAAATAACCAAAGAATAACCTTTTTTGTGCTAATATAATTCTTTTGTTAGTAAGTACTACAACAAAAGTTGTAATAATATCTAATGGATTATCATTCTTTTGAGCTACAAAAGCGTATTCAATATACTCATTAGGATTAAGATGTTTTTGCGCTATTTCACAATGTCTTTTCAATCTCCAACCAACTGTTATTGGATATTTATTTTTAAATTCTAATACTTTCTTGTATACATCATTTTCCATATTTATCACCTATATCTATCAACATTATACCATGAATAATTTTATAAGTAAAACTATAAACGCTTATTAATATCATCAATTATTATTTCTTTTATTTTCTCATCTTTTATATTATTAATTACTTGATTAAATAGTGACATAATTATCATTTTTTTTGCTTCAACTTCACTAAGTCCTTTTGACATTAAATAAAACATTTTATTTTCATCTATTTTACCAGAAGATACACCATGTGTACCAACTACATTTTCTTCTCCACATAAAAGTATTGGAAGAGATTTTGACTTACATTTATTAGATAACAGCATACAGTTTTCTTGCTCCATACCAACTGATTTACAACATCCTTTTATAAAATCTATTGTCCCTTTAAAAGATTTATAACTTAAATCATTTAATGTTCCATAACTTAATATAGTACCTTTAGTGTTTAAATTATTACATTTTATATAATAATTCATATCAATTCTATCACTATTACATCCCATATAAATACTATTTAAATTGGAAATACTATTTTTACCATTTAATTCTATATAGAAATTTGATACTTTTAAATTCCCACCTAAATCAATATAATTATGAGTAACCAAAGCATTCTCTTTTAAATTACTTTCGACAGATAAAAAAGAACTTGAACTATCATTTACTAAATTAACTATGCTTATATTTGAATCACTATTATTATCTGCATTTATAACAAGTTTGCAATTAGAGATGCATTTATTTTCACCTTTAAAAATAATTATAAAATCAGAAGAAGTATTTTCTTTTAAATTTAATACAATTTCATCTGCTAAATAATAATTAGAATCAGAAAAATCGTAACTAATAAATACACTATTACTTAATGTATTTTTTACTAATACTTCAAGTGAATAATACTTTTTTGAAAAAAGTCCAACTTTATTTAAAAAATTAGATTTAATACTTTTATTTATATTTAATTTGTCTAATTCTGGAGATTCTATTTCTAATTCAGAAAATTTATCTTCTTTAAAATCTAAGTCTACTTTTAATTCATTTATCTTAAAATTATTACATGTTCTAACATAAGTTTTATTTAAAAGTTGTTCCATATTGCACCCCCTATCCAATTGCACCTTCAAGTTCTAAATCAATTAATCTATTCATTTCAACAGCATATTCTATTGGGAAAGATGCTGCTATTGGTTCAGCAAATCCTCTAACTATTAATGCTTTGGCATCTTGTTCACTTAATCCCCTACTCATCAAATAAAATATTTCTTCATCTGATATTTTACCTATTTTAGCTTCATGAGAAAAAATTACATCATTTGTTTCTAAATGATTTACTGGAATTGTATCGCTTCTTGAAATACTATCCATCATAAGTGAATCACAAGAAATTGTAAGTTTTGAATTAGTGGCATTTTTCTTAACCCATGCATTACTTCTAAATGTACAAATACCTCCATCTTTAGAGATTGATTTAGAATTAACAACAGTAGATGTGTTGCTACCATTATGAATTACCTTTAAACCTGTGTCTAAATTTTGCCCTTTACCCGCAAATGAAATACCTGTAAATTCACAAGTAGAATTATCTGATAATACAGTTAATGGATAAAGCATAGATATTTTAGAACCAAACGATCCCATAATCCATTCAATTCTACTATTTTTACCAACAATTGCTTTTTTTGTATTTAAATTCATCATATTTTTAGACCAATTCTCAATTGTAGAGAATCTTAAAAATCCATTGTTTTTTACAAATAATTCAACACATCCAGCATGTAAATTTAGCTCATTATATCCAGGCGCTGAACATCCTTCAATAAATTGTAATGACGCTTCATCTTCAACTATTATAAGTGTATGTTCAAATTGTCCTGCACCTTTAGCATTTAATCTAAAATATGATTGCAAAGGAGTATCTAATTTTACGCCTTTTGGAACATAAACAAATGATCCACCTGAAAATAAAGCGTAGTGCAAAGCGATAAATTTATGATCTGAAATTGGAACACACTTAGTAAAATATTGTTTAACCAAATCTGGATACTCTTTTATTGCTGTATCAAAATTTGTATAAATTACACCTTTTTTACTTAATTCATCCGATATTTTATGATATACCATTTCTGAATCAAATTGTGCTCCTACTCCTCCAAGTGATTTTTTTTCTGCCTCTGGTATTCCAAGTGCATCAAAAACATTTTTTATATCATCTGGCACTTCTTCCCATGATTCATTCATTTTAGTATTTGAACCAACATACGTATAAATCGAATCTATATCAAGTTCAGATAAATCTGGTCCCCACGTAGGAAGTTCTAGTTTATTATATAAATCTAAAGCTTTTAATCTTATATCAAGAACCCATTTAGGTTCATTTTTTTCCATGCTAATACTTTCAACTATTTTTTTATTTAATCCTAATTTTGTAGGAAGCCCCTTTTCTTCTACTTTCATATTATAAATATTTTTTATTTTTTTATCTTCGTATTTAGTTATATCTGTTTTCATTATTTTATATAAGAAGCATATCCATTTTCTTCAATGAAATTAGCTAAGCTTCTATCTCCACTTTTAACTATTTTTCCATCTGATAAAATATGTACATAATCAACATCTAAATATTTTAATATTTTAGTAGAATGAGTAATAATCAATACTGCATTTTCTTTTGTTTTATAAAGACTTATACCTTTTGATACTAATTTTATAGCATCCACATCAAGACCTGAATCAGTTTCATCAAGTATAGCAAATTTCGGATTTACTGTAAGCAATTGAAGAATTTCATTTTTCTTTTTTTCTCCACCTGAAAAACCTACATTTAAATCTCTATTCAAGTAATCTGGATTAATTTTTAATTTGTTCATATTTTCTCTTACTTCTTTTGAGAATTTTAATAAATTAAGTCTTTCATCGCTTAAGTTAGATTTTATTGTTTTTAAAAATTGTGCATTAGTAACTCCAGGTACTTCAACAGGAATTTGGAAAGACATAAATATTTTCTTTTGCGCTATCTCATTAGGTTTAAGATTATTTAATTCTTCTCCGTCAAAAATAATATTTCCTGATGTAATACTGTATTTTGGATTATTAAATATAGTATTTGCAAGTGTTGTTTTTCCACTTCCATTTGGTCCCATTATTACGTGAACCTCGCCTGAATTAATTTTCAAACTAAGTCCTTTTAATATTTCTTTTTTATTATCATTTGAAATGGTATGTAAATTGTTAATTTCAAGTAATTTCATAAACTACTCCTTTCTATATAATCCGCTAATGTTTTACTATCTAAATAATTATTTATTAAATCGTTTAATTCCTTCCATAGTGGAAATGTTTTGCATTCATTTTTCTTTTCACAATCAGTATTTATGCATGACACAGGCATTAAATCACCTTCAGCAATTCGTAAGATATCGCCAATAATATATTTAGAAGGATCTTTTTTTAATTTATATCCACCATTATTACCACGTGCGACATCAATAATATTTTCTTTATTTAAATTAATCATTATTTTTTCTAAATATTTAAGTGAAATATTTTCTTTTAATGATATTTCTTTTAAAGATACATATCTTCCACTATCATAATTAGAGGCTAAATTGATCATTATTGCTAGTGCATATCGCCCTTTTGTAGATATTTTCATACATCTCATCTCCAAAACAATTATACTACCAATTTAGTAGGAATTGCAAGTATATAAAATTATATTAATAAGAAAAGAAAAAAGAACTAAGTTCTTTTAAAAAGTTTCATTGGATAGTTCTACATTTAAAACTACAAAATCATATTTTTCTAAATTATATTCACTACCACAATACTTACATTTAATGTCATTATCTACATCAATGTTGGCGCCACAGTTTTTACAATTTATTCCAGCAATATGTATATCGGAAGTTGTTTTTGCTGTTTTATCTCTAGTTAATACTACTCTATATATTTGTTTAACCTTATTTATTTTTTCGTTTTCATAAATTGTATTGTAAAAATATACATTTAAATCTAAAAATACATTATCATTTTCTTCATATAATTTATTAACAGACATACCTCCACAATATTCAGAATCAATTATATTTTCAAACTTACTATTTGATTTGAAAAATTCATCTTTAAGTTTTGATATAATTTTACCTTCAAATAATAGATAAGTAAATTTTTCATCATACTGTGCCATAAAATTTTCAATTATTTTTTTACTTTTATGAGTTTTAAAATATGGAGCTTCATATTTGCTAGCTTTTGCATATTTAATCATATAATAAAAAGAACTACTTATATTTAAAATGAATGCAAAAGCGAAATATACAAAAGGTGAGCAAATAGTATATATTAAAATATTTTGAATCAAATTTCCATCATAATTTATATAAAAACAAATCAAACAAAATAAAATAGTACATATAAAACTACCTATTTTAATTGCTCCATTTTTAAGACTATCTCTATCAGAAACATATGGTAACACATAATAATTTGTAATTACTGGGTATAAATCATCTATCGTAAATTTTGTATGGCAATATTTACAACCATTTAATAATTCTTGAACTGATAACACTGCTCCACAATTTGGACAATTATCTAGTTTATTTAAAACTTTTTGTTCATCATTTACACTAGTAACATTAGCGCACAATTTATTACTATATTTAAAACTATTTAACAATTCATTACCTTTATAATAATTCATAGTTTTATATGCAGTAACAAAATGTGTAGTATTATTAAACGTACTGTTATTATTACTTGCGAACCTTTTGCTAAGTATAAATGATATAGAATCAGAAAAATCATCTGCCTCATTAATACTTTCCAATTTTATTCCATAATGATCTAATCTTTGTTTTTGTAAAATAATATTTTTTTTAACAGATTTTGAAGCTTTTTCTATAGATGCAAAAGGCCATTTACTAATAGAGTATGCAAATTTAGAATATGTATCATCCTTATATTTTAACCAATTATTATTTTCATTATCATTCATGTCATCACCTATTCTCTATATATTATAGCACATAAAATAGATTATCACTATTATATTTTACGATAACTTTTTTTTATCATATATATTGAAACACCTATAGTTAAAAGTGATATGGCTGCTCCAGTAATTCCATTCATTAGTTGCATATATTTTAAATCATTTTCACCAAATGTTGCTATCATTGTAGTTTGTAGTATTAATATAGAAACACTTGAAGTTAATAAATTTATTACTTTAACTGATGACAATATAGGACTATTGTATTTTTTGTATACGAATACATTTATAATTGCGCTTATAATTAGATAAAAAGTATATGTTGCAGTTAGATATATTACGTATCTATCATAAACAATGGCAACATTACTATGAACCATTTGTATAATCATTATCACTAAAGCAACATTTAAAACAAGACTAAAATATCCAACATTTCTATATATTTTATATTCTTTTTTTATATTATATTTTCTTAAATTATTTAATAAAATTATTCTTATGATTGTAAGCAAAAAATAGTATAAGGCTACTGAAATAAACCATATTGATTTATTTAATATTCCATTAATAAAATTAATAAATATAAAGCTAAAATTGATAATTGCTGAAATACTTAAATTTATTACATTTTTAAATCTTATGTCATCAAAATACCTTTTTATAAGTCTATTTTTATTTAAAAATATATTTATATTATTAAACAGTTTAGTTTTCAAAAATTTTTTCTTTAAATATAAATAGAATCTTTTTATATTACATATAACTACCACTAATGAAAACGAAGAATAAAGATAACTAAAATAATTAATCGGTTCGAAAGAATCATCATAACCCAAACTATAAATTAGTAAAAGTATTGTACTTATAATTAGAAATAGTATTGTACTACATTTATAATGAAACAAATTCTTATTCATACTTACTCCTTTATTATATTAAACTACATATATTTTATCATATAATTAATAAAAAAACAGGATTTAATTCCCGTTTTTATAGCTTCATTTTATCATTTTTCTATTATTACAACTACATTATTATTTCCTAAATCAGGAAGATTATCAATATGTCCCAATTTAGTATAGCTATAAGATGTATCAAAAGACTTATAAAAAACCACTAAACAATTATCTCCATATAACATTACATCACCTTTATTAATGTGTTTTGGTTTATATGAATTTGTTGGTAATTTAGAATCTAGGTATGTATATTTTTCATTACCATTTAATTCTTCCATATTTAGTTTTTGAGGTAACATATTAACAAAACTTTTAGCAGTCTCATTATTTTCTAAATTAATACTATAATCTTTTTCATCTATTACTATCTTCACTGAATTAATCACCTCATTAGAACCATTTGAAATATTATCTTCAGAGTTATTGCTTTTTGAATTGCACCCTGTAGCCATTATAAATACCATAGTAATTAATATACAAATTATTTTTTTCATTACATATTATCCTTTATAAATTTTTCTATTTTATCAAATGGTATTTTATCTTTTTGATCATATAAATCTGTATGAGTCGCATCAGGAATGATAACTAACTCTTTATTATTTGTATATTTAGAATCTTTAATCATATTAGCATAAGCATCTTTTCCCATGTAACATGAATGTGCTTTTTCTCCATGAACAATCATTACTGCATTTCTTATCTCGTTTGAATAGTGAAATAACCTAACATTCATCATAGAAGTACTAGATTGTATTGCCCAACCTCCATTTGAATTTAAACTTCTCTTATGATATCCTCTTGGAGTTTTATAATATGCATGATATCCTTGTAAAAACTCTGGTGCATTTTCTGGTAATGGGTCAATAACTCCTCCAGCAAGTTTATATTCACCACTTTTATAATCTTCATTTCTTTGATTATTTAAATTAACTCTTTGTTGGTATCTTGCTTCTTCATTATCTTGTTCGTCAAAATATCCATTTCCAGCGACTCTAGACATATCATACATAGTAGAACAAATAGTGGCTTTAATTCTTGTATCAATACATGCTGTTTGAAGTGCGATCCCACCCCATCCACAAATTCCAATTATTCCAATTTTTTCTGGATCAACATTATCAAGACTAATTAGATAGTCTACAGAGGCTTGAAAATCTTCAACATTTATATCATATGATGTCATATATCTAGGAGTTCCTCCAGATTCGCCAGTAAATGAAGGGTCGAAAGCAATTGTCAAAAACCCTCTTTCTGCCATTTCTTGTGCATATAATCCACTTGATTGTTCTTTCACTGCACCATAAGGGCCAGATACTGCAAGTGCAGGTAATTTACCTTCATATTCTTTTGGTTCATACATATCAGCAACAAGTGTTATTCCAAAATGATTTTTAAATGTTACTTTTTTGTGATTAACCTTTTCACTTTGCGGGAATACTTTATCCCATTCTTTTGTAATATTCATCTCCATTTAACTTTCCTCCTCATTTATACTTTTGTATGTAAAACTAACGATTTTTTAATGTTTCACTTAATATTAATTCTGCTTTTTTAACATAATAATTTGAAGTATCAATTGGCAAATTATATCTATTTAAATCTTCTTTTAATTCTTCCACTGATTCATATTTTTTGTCTATATGTTTGCATTCTGATTCCATTTCTATAAAAATATATTTGTTATTCACTAATTGTACTACTAACTCTGTTTCTTTATTTGCAAACACTATGCATTTATCATATATATTAAATATTTTTCTATAATTTATTGATTCCATAAATTTGACTGCTTTATCTATATCTATGACAGGGCATTCTACTTTTCCTTGCTCTATTATATCTCCATTAGAAGCATATTTTTTATATTTATAAAGTAATTCTTTATTTATATTAACTACATCTCTAACTAAAATACAATTTTGAAGGATTTCTAGTGTAGATAATTGCGATAAATCAATACAATTATTTATCATATAATCATCTTTTAACTCAAATTCTTTCTTTATTTGAAATCCATTCTTCTCTAATTCTTTTTTTAATTCAACATAAGTGCTCTTAACTAATACGGTAATTTCTGTTTCCATTTTCATTATTACCAACTCCTACTTAATTATATCATACAAAAAAATCTACGCGAAATAAAAATCGTGTAGATTTTTTTATTTTTTTATTTCCTTACACGTATCTATCACTATATCTTTTAACACATTCTGATCATCAATATCATCTACTAAATACATTGGTTTAGCCCCATTATATGGAATAGCTTCTTGCATATTATATTTTTTGTTACTATCCACAATTTTCACAAGTACTCTATCATCGTATATTCCACCAAATAATATATCATTATAATAAATTAGATATTCCCCCATCATGGGTTTACAAGTTATATTCTCTAACAAATTTAATTGTTCCAAAATTAAATCTCTGTAATCTTTAGTAGTAGCCGTTTTTATCAAGTCCCTTTTATTTTAATAATTTTTCAAATGCATTAGCATTTAATATTGTATTTGATACAAATTTTCCTTTATAAAAGTTAGCCCAATTGTTAAATACACATGGTGCGTTTTTTGCTTTTTCTAATGAATCTATTTTTATGAAGTTTAGCTTAATACCTTTATCTTTAACATAATCAGATAATTCTTTTACTTCATATTCTACATAAGGACATTCATTAGAATAATAAATAGTAAAGTCTTGACTATCAATTCCCATCTTTCTAGCACTATCACTAAACTTAGGTGTTTCTTTGTCATCAAATTGTAATGCCATTAATTCATAATCATTTATAGTATCAACAACTTTAAATCCATAATGTTCAAAAAATTTTTTATCTCCAATAAATGGTTTCTTCTTTTGAGATACTAATGTGCATACTCCACTCATTTTTTTATTCTTTGCATCTTCAATAGCATATTCTAATAATTCTTTACCAATACCTTTTCCTTTAAAACTACCTGCTACCCATAAACAATAAATATGCATATAGTTTTTACCATTAATAGGAGCCCAAGCCGTTTCTATTGGTTCATATTCAATAAAGATTTTACCCCTTGCATTTAGCTTTCTAAATACATGTCCATCATTTAATTTACTTTTAATCCATTCTTTCTTTTTATCTACACCATCTTGATGTTTTGGATCTCCAATCGCACAACAAATATGTTCTTCATCTATATTATTTAAATCTAAATTAATATACTCATTCATTTTTTCAACTCCTCCAAAATTACTAATATATCTTAATCTTCTGATTATCTTTTTAAATTAAATTCGTATATCTTATAAATTGATTGTGATAGTTTACCACAATACAAATTATTAAAAATAAACTTAGTTAATCCATGTAAATTATTATCTTCTTTCCTAATCAAATGTGTTGCAACATACTCTAAATTATTATTTAATCGTAAAAATTCTTCAGGATTGTCAATTCCATATTTTATCTCAGCATTCATTTGATTAACTGGATTCTTTATTTTAGAACTTTTAACTCCTTTTTTTGAATATGCATCAAATAATAAATGAACATCTCCTAATTTATAATTTATTTGTACAACTAATTCTTTTATTTCTTCTTCTGATAAATACATTGTTAATCCTTCAGCAACTACCATTATATAATTATTTATTTTTATTTCTTCTAACCATTTAAAGTCAATTACTGAACTAGCTATCATTTTATGCTTTGAATCTTCCTCATAAAACTTTTTTCTTATATCAATTACATTTTCGTAATCCATATCATACCAAGTATCAAAAAATTGATTTACTCTTAAACTTATTGAATCAAGTCCACAGCCTAAATGAATTATAGTTGCATTAGGATGTTCTTCAATATATTTATTACATAGT